>CAZRQE010000136.1:0-17067 GCA_964602175.1 uncultured Gemmatimonadaceae bacterium
CGGGGCCGGAAGAAACCGGATCCGCGCGGCGCGCTCCATGAACATGTGGGTGTAGGCGCGGACGAGACCGCCTCGCCCGTAGACCTCGATCATGTGGAACTCCTGGGGACGGTAGGCCGCCAGCGCGTTCCAGCCATCGATCATCGGGGTTTCATCGATGCACACGACAGGACGGATGCGTGCTCCGCGCGTAAAGATGCACTCGAATCCCCCATCGTCGCACCGGGTGCGCTGAACCGGAATGCGCTCCTCCAGCATTTCGGCCACCGAACGGCTGCTGCTGGCCGCCAGATCATGCTGGCCGAACTCGCTGACCCGCAGGCCCGTGGCGCGCCGCCGTCTCTCGAAGCGCCGGCCGACCACCTCGAGGCCCTCGAGGACAATCGGATCCGGTTCGATGCCGAGCCTTAGCGGAGCTGCCTCCGTCCCGGCATGCACCTCAGCGACAAGCGTGCGGTAGCCCAGCTGCTCGACCGACAGCCGGTGCGGTCCGGGATCCAGGTCATGGAGGATGAAGCGCCCCTCCGCATTGGTCAGGGACATCCACTCGGACGCGGCCACGGACACCCGGGCGCCCTGCACCGGTGCGCCGGTGGCATTGTCGACGACCTGGCCCACCAGGTGGAACGCGGCATCGTCGTCGGGGTCGGTCTGCGCGGCCACGGTGGGGGCGGCCGCCAGAAGGGCAGCAGCAACGGCCGCGGCGGCGAGGGGCAAAGTGCCGGGAAAGTCGGCCATGCGATGTCCAGCCCGCGGGGAAGTGAAGTCCGGCATCCTCCGTCCCTGGTACACTACCGGCGGCGGAGAAGGTCCGCGACCGGGCGGGGCGACAGGGGCCGCTCTCGGGTCACATGCCTGTGCGCACCCATGCGAACGCCCTCGAGGGATTCGTGCGACTCGGCCGCCTGCGCCGATGCCGGAGCGCAGCGGTCGCCGCGATGGGCGGGGATGCGGGCGAGCCAGGAGTTGAATTCGGTCAGCAGCGGGACGCACAGTCCGTCGTTGTTCTGCCAGTAGAACTCGCGGAGCCGGCTGAGCGAGACCATGGACGCCGGGACCGCGGAGGTCAGGCGGTTGCCGGCCACGATGAGCTGGCGGAGGTTTTGCAGTTCGCCGAGGTCCGCGGGCATCGGACCCGAGAGCTGGTTGGTACAGAGGAAGAGCTGGGTCAGCCGCCGGAGCTTGCCGAATTCGGGGGGGATCGGTCCTTCGAGGCTGTTCGGGCAGGCGGCGAACGAGGTCAGGCGCGTCAGGTTGCCGATCTCGGCCGGGATCGCGCCTTCGAGCATGTTCGAGCCCAGTTCGAGGTTGGTCAGGGCATTGAGGTTGCCGATTTCCGGCGGTATGGGCCCGGAGAGCTGGTTGCCGCCCAGGTCCACGTGCTGAAGGCCGGCGAGGTTGCCGATTTCCGGCGGTATGGGGCCTGTGAGCAGGTTCCGGCCGCTCGCCCACCCCCAGCCAATGTGTAAAATACGTAATTTGTGTAATTTGCCGATTTCGGGCGGGATGGAGCCGGCCAGGCGGTTCCCGTAGAGCACGAGCCATTCGAGGCTCTCGAGGTTGCCGATCTCGGGCGGGATGGCGGTCAGTTCGTTGCTGTAGAGAAGAAGCGAGTCGAGTTCGGTCAGGTTGCCGATTTCGGGCGGGATGGGGCCGGTCAGGCGGTTCGCGCCGAGGCTGAGCAGGCTGAGGTTGGTGAGCTTGCCGATTTCCGGGGGGATTTCGCCGCTCAGGCGGTTGCCCTCGGTGGGATTGGCGTCGATGCCGCAGAGTGCGAGCCGCTTCAGGCTCGCGAGGCCGCCGATTTCGGGGGGGATGGGGCCGGTGAGGCGGTTGTAGCAGAGGTCCAGCGATTCCAGTTGGCCGAGGTTGCCGATCTCGGGCGGGATCTCGCCGCTGAAGCCGTTGCCGAACGCGCCGAGCCATTCGAGCGAATCCAGGCCGCCGATTTCGGGCGGGATGGGGCCGTCGAATGCGTTGTAGGTCAGCTCGAGAGATTTCAGCCGCTTGAGGTGGGCGACTTCGGGCGGCAGGGGCCCGGCCAGGTCGTTGAGCCCGATGTGCAGCGACTCCAGGTGGCTGAGGCTGGCGATTTCGGGCGCTATCGTGCCGATGAGTCCATTGTCGGTGAGCAGCAGATGGAGGACTTGGCCGTCGTCGTTCACGTGGACTCCGAACCATTCGGCCAGTGGGGCGTCGGTGAGCCAGTTGGTGTTGTCCTTCCACAGAGCGCCGCCGCTGGCCTCGTAGATCGCCTGGAGAACCGTGCGCTCGGGCAGCGGCAAGAGGGTCAGGGCTGCCGACGCGCGGAGTTCGCCGAGCGTGGCGGTGATTTCGGCCGAGCCGGGGGCGCGGGCACGTACCCAGCCATCGTCGTCGACGGTGGCGACCCCGGGGTCGCTGGATTGCCAGGAGAAGAGGGCGCCGACCACTTCCGATCCGGCCGCATCGGTTGCGTGGGCGGTCATCTGCACGGAGTCGCCGACCATGAGCGAGTCGGTGGGCGCGGTGATTTCCACGGTCGTGGCGACCTGTTCGACCTGCACGGCCGCGCTGCCGCGTGCGCTGCCGGCAGTGGCGGTGATGGTGGTGGTGCCGTCCGCGACGGAGGTCACCAGCACGGAGGGGGCGCGCTCGGGGGGGCTGATTCGGGCCACCGCGGCGTCTTGCGAGAGCCACGTAATCGTGGCGCCCGGCATGACTTCGCCGTTCTCGTCGCGCACGGTCGCGGTGAGGCGGGCGGTGTCGGCGAGGGAGGCGAAGGAGAGGGCGCCGGGGACGACGGTGAGGGACGCGGGCACGGGAGGGGCGGCGTCACCGCCGCAGGCGGCGAGGGCGAGGACGGGGGCGAGCCGCCCCAGGACGGGGGCGAGTCGTCTGCGGGCGGGCGCGGGTCGCCTGATCGTGCGCGGCGGAGGGCGGGTCATCGGGCCTCCACGCGCACCGTGACGATGTCCGTGTCGTGGTACTGTCGATGCCTCACGGACGATGCGAGGTGGCGTAGGAGGCGCAGCGAGACCTCGCGCTCGGCCAGGGCCTCGTCCTCCACCTCCGCGAGCAGGGCGACCCTGTCCTGGAGGTTCTCGCCGCCGGGGGCGACGAACAGGTCGAGAACCGCGCTGTTGGCTTCCTTGCGCGCCACGATGAGAAGTCGTCGGTTTGCGTGCTCGCGGGCCTTCGCAGCGCCTTCCCCCAGGGTCAGCAGCGCCTCTTCCGTCGCGGCCGCGAGCCGGTCGGCCATTTCGCGGCCCCAGCCGCTCTGCGACGAAAAGTCGCTCAGGAATCTCCTGACCACTTTCAACTCCGACATGTCGGCCGCGGTCTCGATCCGGCTGCGGCGCGGAGCCGTGACGCGCAGGAACAGGGTCATGAGGATTGCGGCGAAGCCCCCCGCGTTCATGCCGTTCGCGAGCAGACCGCCCGCGAACCCCGAGACGTGCTCCGGGAAGATCATGCCGTATTGAAGGCTCACGCCGGTCAGGATTGCGATGCCGACGACCAGGCCCTCGCGATAGCCGAGCCCGTCCTGCAGGACGATCTTCATGCCGATCGCAAAGAGCATCGCGAGCAGAATGACCAGATAGCCGGCGAAGACGGGGTCCGGTATGGCGAGGATGGCCGCGAATGCCTTCGGGAGAAAGGCCAGGGCGATGAACGCCGCGCCGGCGACGATCCCGACCGCGCGGGCCGCCACTCCGGTGAGCTGTGTCAGGGGTACGCTGGTGGTGGTGGCGCTGCCGGGGACGGTCCCGGCCAGCCCGGCGAGGAGATTGCCCACGCCGTCCACCGCGACCGCGCCCTGAACCGCGCGGAAGTCGATCGCGCGGTCCTTCCTGCGCCACGACACGCGCTGAACGGCCACCGAGCTGCTCATCGTGCGCACGGCGGCGATCACGGCCACGAGCAGGAATGAGGGGAGCAGCGTCCAGAAGTCGGGGCCGAAGGCGATGTCGAGACCGGGCGGACTGGGCCGGGGCAGGTCGATCCACTGGGCTGTGACGACGCGCCGCAGGTCGTAGAGACCGTGTTGGGCCGCGATCGCCGAGCCCGCGACCACGCCGATGACGGGGGACCAGAGCCGCAGCTGCCCCGTCGCCTTCAGGGCCAGGGCGCCGATGACGACCACGGTCACCAGGAAGCTGAGTGGCGCGCCGGTTGTGCTGGCGGCGTCCGGCGTACCGGCGAGGAGGTCGGAGATGAACGGCAGCACCGTGACCGGGATGAGCATGATCACGGTCCCGGACACGGCGGGTGTGAGGATCCGCTGGAACAGGGACAGGCGCCACGAAAGCACCAGGGGGACGAGCGCCGAAACCACGACGAGCGTAGCCAGCAGGGAGGGGCCGCCCTCGGCGAGCGCCATGATCGAGGCGGGAATGAACGCCCCGGAGGTGCCCATGACCATCACGTGCCCGGTTCCGATGCGGCCGGCGCGGAACGCCTGGACCACCGTGGTCAGGCCGCAGACCGTTACGGAGGCGAGCACGGCCCAGGCAAGATAGGCGTCGGACATCCCGGCGGCCCGCATCACGACCATCGGAATCAGCATCACCGCGGCGATGTTGAGCACCGCCAGTTGCAGACCGACGCCAACCGCGAGTTTGAGCGGCGGCTTCTCGTCGGGCTGGTAGCGGATCGTTGGGCCGCCGGGCGGCGGTACGGAAGGTGTGGGGGTCATGGTGACCTTGCTCGGCCGTTTGGGAGAGGCCCGGGATGCTTGACTTTGGCGGTTGCGCAGGGCAGTATGTTACCGATTGTCATTTCAGATCGTCCAATTCTCCACACCAGTCCCACCCCCAAAACCAAGGACCCGCAGCCGATGGCCGGAACCGAGAGCCGACTGAGAGCACTGATCGACGAGCACCTGGACCTGGATCGTGAGCCGAGCCTCGATGGAAGCTTCGCCGATTCAGGAATCTCCTCCCTTGACGCGGTCGCGTTCGTAAGGATCGTGGAACGCGAGTTCAACGTGTCGATTCCGCCGGAGGACTGCCACAAGATTGCAACCTTCGGCAAGCTGATCGCACACCTCGACGCGAAGACCGGCTGACCCTGCCTTCTGCACGACCTCCCGGTCCGGGTGGTGGTGCAGTGTCCAGTTTTTCCCGCAGGAGCCAAAGGGGTGCAGGGGTGTGAGTTCAGGAGCCGTATGGGAGGTGCCCCAACCGCGTTCGGTCTGCCGCGTTGGTCACGACGACGGCAGCGCCACGATCGTGCGCCGGCATGGGAACTCCGCCGGACCCCGCCTCCTGTTGTGTCACGGCAATGGGCTCGCGATCGATCTCTACTACCCGTTCTGGTCGCTCCTTGTCGATGACTTCGATCTGTTCGTCTACGATCTGAGAAACCACGGGTGGAACGAGGTCGGCGCCCGGGACGAGCACAATGTCCCCAATCTGGTCCGGGACCAGGAGCAGGTCATCGACGCGGTCGCGGAGAGGTACGGGGATCGGCCGACGATCGGTGTCTTCCATTCGCTGTCGGCGCTGACCACCCTGCTGTCGCCCCAGCTTTCCGTGGGGCGCAGCGGGACCCTGTCCGCCTGGGTTCTGTTCGATCCGCCCCTGTACAGGCCCGGTCCGGGCGACCCGGACTATGATGCGCTGGCCGACCGTTCAGCCGGGATGACCCGGCGACGCACCCACCGCTTCCGGCACCGCAGTGACTTCACCGACCTGATGAGTTACCTGCCGCTGCTGGTCCGGGCAGTTCCCGGCGCTTCGGAGCTCATGGCCAGAACCGTGTTGACCGAGTCCCCCGGCGAAGATGGCTACGAACTACGGTGCCCCCGGGAGTACGAGGCGCAGATCATCGCGTACATACGGACCTACGCCTTCCTGGTGGACTTCGGGAACCTCCCCTGTCCAGCCAAGGTCATCGGGTCCGATCCCACCTTGCCCTTCGCGTATCTGCCTACGTTCAACCTCAGCCACATTCAGAGCATCGACTACGACTTCATCCCGGAAACGACGCATTTCCTGCAGCTGGAGAAGCCCGAGGAATGCGTGGAGACGATGCGCGAGTATCTGGAGGAAAAGCGGCTGATCTGAGTCGGCCGTGGGGTGGGGCGCTCAGCCGTCCACCTCGATCCAGTGACGCCTTCGCTCGAAGGGATACGCGGGCAGCGATATCCGGCGCCGCGTTTCCCCGGCGAACAGTCCGCCGAACGAGACCTCGAATCCGGCCTCGTAGGCTTTCGCCACGGACTCGGCGAAGGATGCTTGCGGCTGCTCCGCTGCCCCGGACCAGGCGCTCAACGGCACCGGGCTCCCGGCCGATTGCGTCCCGATCTCCAGGGCCATGTCGACCTCCAGCGCCGCCAGCTTGTGCGCCAGTTGGTCGTGGGACTGGCCGGCGCGGGCCAGTGCACTCCGGTAGTCGGCGCCGGGTACCCTCGCGGGGTCCAGAGGCTGCCCCGTGACCTGGCTGAGGAGCGTTAGCGATGGAGGCGAGAACTCGACCTCTTGCAGGCGGGCTGCGAAATCGGACGGAGGGTCCTCCGACGGTCCCGCAGGCTGCATTGCAGCCGCCACGCGCGTCCTGGGGCGCGCCAGGTCCGTTCCTCGAGCCGCGGCCAACCGGAGCCCGTCCTCCAGTGTGAAGAGGTCGGCGGCCCATGCCGCGGCCAGTTCGCCGATGCCCTGACCGGCAACCACCCCGGGACGGATGCCCACGCTGGCCCACAGCGCCGTGACGGCGGTTGCCAGTGCGTAGACTGCGGGCTGTGCCCACTCGGGGGCACGGAGGGAGGCACCAGCGCCACTGCGGCCGAACATGACATCGAGCAGGGATGCCCCGTCCCGTTCTTCGCGCAGCACCGCGTCGCATCGGTCCAGTATGGCGCGCACGACCGGTTCGCGGTCATGGAGGTCGCGGCCCATGCCCTCGTGGGCGCCATCTCCGCCGGCGTAGACGAACGCGAGCCTGGGCGTGGTGCCGGGTGTCGGATGCGCGGGCCGCGGGCCTGCCAGGTCGCTCCGGCTGGCCACCATGCTCAGGGCATCGCGGAGCGACTCACGGTCGCGGAAAACCAAGCCGGCCCTGTGGACGAAGTGACTCCGGCCGATGCCGGCCGTCCAGGCCATGTCGGCCAGCAGCGAGGCTATTTCACGGTCTTCGCTCGACCCGTTTGCGTGGCACGCGTCCAGCCATGCCAGATAACGCTCCGCGAGCTGTCCGAGTGCCGTGGGCGACTTGGCCGAGAGTGGCAGGATGCGAGTCGCACGTGAACTGTACTCGCCGGCGGGTGCCGGCAGCGCAGCCGCACGGCCAAGGGGAGTGACCTCGACGGCCTGCGGCGAGCCCGCCGGCGGAGCCAGGCCGCCGGCCGGCGCGGAGCCGTTGTCCGGCCCACCGTTTCCCTCCACCACGACATGGGAATTCGTTCCCGATATCCCGAACGAACTGACTCCCGCCCGTGGGGGACGATCGGGGTGGGACGGCCATTCCGTGACTTCGGCGGTCACCCGCACCGGAAGGCGGTCCCACGCCAGGTGCGGGCTCGGGTTGTGGAAGTGCAGCTGCCTGGGGATCCTGCCTTCGTTCATGGCCAGGACGGCCTTGATCAGGCTGGCCACGCCCGCGGCGCACTCCGAGTGTCCGATGTTCGCCTTCACGGAACCAATCAGCAGCGGGCGGTCCGGGTCGCGCTCGCGTCCGTACACGGCGGCCGCGGCCTGGACCTCGATCGGATCTCCGAGGTCCGATCCCGCCCCGTGGGCTTCGAGGTAGTCCACATCGGCCGGCCGGACTCCCGCCCTGGCCAGCGCCTCCTCGATCACGCGCTCCTGGGCGGGGCCGTTCGGAACCGTCAGTCCGGCGCTGGTGCCGTTCTGGTTGACTGCCGACCCCCGAATCACACCCCAGATGCGGTCCCCGTCCGCGCTGGCCTCGCTCAGGCGCTTCAGCACGACCACGCCGCACCCCTCGCCGCGCACGAATCCGTCCGCTGCGGCATCGAAAGTGCTGCAGCGCCCTCTGGTGGACAGCATGCCGGCCTGCCTCATGAAGGTCGTAACCTCGGACGACAGGATCGCGTTTACGCCTCCGACCAGTGCCGTATCGACTTCGCCGAGTCGCAGGGCGGAGGCGGCCTGATGAATGGCCGCCAGCGACGACGCGCATGCCAGGTCCAGCGGCACGGCGGGACCGGTGAGCCCCAGTGCGAACGAAATCCTCCCGGCAGTGACGCTCATGGTTGTGCCGAGGTATCCGTGGGTCTCGCCTCCTGCGACGACGACATCCCTGTAGTCGCCGTTGCCGGTTCCGACATAGACACCTGCGCGGCTGCCCCGGAGCTGTTCGGGGTCCATGCCTGCGTCTTCCAGAGCGTGCCAGGTCGTTTCGAGCAGAAGCCGCTGGCGGGGATCCATCATTCGCGCTTCGATCGGTCTGATCCCGAAGAACCTGGCGTCGAACTTGTCGATGTCCTCCAGGAACGCTCCGCGCCGGGAGAAGGCGTCGCCTTCGCCGGGGTTTCCGGCGACGCCGTTCCAGGGGCCCGGGTCGCGGCGCCCGTCGGTAACGAGGTCCTTTGCGTCCTCGAGGAGGCGCCAATAGGACGCGAGATCGGGAGCATCGGGGAAGCGGCACGCCATGCCCACGATCGCGATCGCGTCGTCGTCGGGCTGTGCCGCGGCTTGTACCGCCGGCTGCGGGGTCGTCGGCTGCGGCGCCGGTTCCACCTGGGGTGAAGGCACGCCCGCCTGGCTGTCCCGGGCGAGTTCGCCGACCAGGTGGCCGGCGAGCGTGGCGATGTCCGGGTAGTCGAAAACGAGCGTATTGGGTGCCGTGTAGACGCCGGCAAGCGCCCGGTTGAGCCTGTTGCGGAGCTCCACGGCCATCAGCGAATCCATGCCCAGGTCGAAGAATCCCACCGTTGGCGAGGGCGCTGACGGCAGACGCAGAACGGCCTGGACCTCGCCCTGCAGGAAGGACACCACGAGGTTCTCGCGCTCGGACGCGGGGGCTTCCCCGACACGCGACAGCAAGTCCCTGGGGGCGCTCGCACTGTCGGCCTCGGCTTCGCTTGCCGCCGAGAGGAGGTCTTCCACCAGGGGCGGGCGCTCGTCCACGGCCTCTTCGAAGACCGACCAGTCCATGGACATCACCACGGAATGGGTGACATCCTCGCGCACCAGCCGGTCGAAGGCCTTCAACCCCTGCGCCGGTGTGAACCAGCGACCGCCGAGCGCCGACCGCTGCCGGTCGATCCGCTCCCGCTGTTCCGCCGCTTCGCCGATCTCCGACCAGGCCCCCCATGCGATGGCCTGTCCCGGCAGCCCCAGCGCCCGGCGGTGACCGGCGAGTTGGTCGAGAAACGCGTTTGCGGCGGCGTGGTTGGCCTGGCCGGGATTGCCCATGACGCCGACGCGGCTGGAAAAGAGCACGAACATGTCCAGATCGCGGTCCAGGGTCGCGCGATGCAGGTGCCACGCCCCGAGGATCTTGGGCCGGAGCACCGTCTCGAACCGGTCCCAGTTCTGGTTCGTCAGCGCGCCATCGGACAGCACTCCGACGCTGTGGATCACACCTCCCAGCGGTGGCAGCTCCCGGTCTATTCGCGACAGAATCCCGTCCACCGCCCGGGTGTCGGTGACGTCTGCGAGCTCGACGCGCACGTCTACCCCGCGTTCCCGGAGCTCCCGGATCGTCTCTTCGGCTTCGGTGTCCGGGGGACGACGCCCGTTGAGCACGATTGCACCCGCACCGCGATCCGCCAGCCAGCCCGCCACGGCGCACCCGATTCCACCGAGGCCGCCGGTCACCAGGTACGTTCGGTCCGGCCGCAGCCGTCCGTTTTCCAACGGCGGCGTGGTCACGACGATCTTCCCCAGATGCCGCGCCGCCCGCATGAAGCTCAGTGCGGCGCCGGCCTCCGCCAACGGCCACCTGCTGTGGACGATCGGCTTCAGCTCGCCCGCTGCGACGCGCCGCATCAGCCCCCGCAGGACCCTTCCCACCCACTCCGGGTCGGTCTTCTTGAGCACATCCAGCTCGAGGATGTCATACCCGACGTCAGGGCGAACGGCGGCCATTTCGTCCTCGCTCAGGATGTCCCGCCTGGCCATTTCCACGAAGCGGCCGCCCTGCCTCAGGCAGGACAGACTGGCGTCGATGAAGCCCTCGCCGGTCAGGCTGTTGAGCACCACGTCCACACCCGCGCCGCCGCTCGCTTCCATGATTTCGGCGGCGAAGGCCGTGGTGCGGCTGTCGAAGACATGCTCGACGCCCAGGGACCGGAGATAGGCCTGTTTCGGCGCGCTGGCAGTGGCGAAGACCTCGGCACCCGCCGCCTGCACGAGCTGGATGGCCGCGAGGCCCACACCGCCCGCGCCGGCGTGGATCAGCACGCGCTCGCCGGCCTCGAGCCCGGACAGCTCAAAGGACAGCGCGGCGGACACGAAGGCGCTGGGAATCGTCGCGAGTCCCGTCACCGAAATCCCCGCGGGTGCGTGCGCCACCAGTTCCTCGTGTGTGATCATCCGCGGCCCGAAGGCGCCGAACCCCAGCCCGACCACCTGATCGCCGACCGAGACGGAGGTGACCTGGGACCCGATGTCGAGGATGTGGCCGCACATCTCCCGTCCCAGGAGTCCCTCCTCGATGAAACCGAGCGACCTGAAGACGTCCCAGAAGTTGAGTCCGGCGGCCGCGACCTCGACCCGAACCTCCCGGGGCTCCAGGGCGCGCGCCGGCAACGGCTGGACATACGGCCGGTCGAAGATCCCGGCCGGATCCGGCGCCAGAACCCACTCCGGATCGTCGGGCAGGACAAGTCGCTCCGCCCCGTCGCCGGCGCGCACGAGGCGCGCGACCTGACGGCGTCCCGAGCGGAAAACGATGTGATTCTCGCTGTCAGGATACATCAGTTCGTTGGCGAGGTCGGGTGCGCGTGCGCCCAGGCCTGGATCCAGATCGAGCATTCGGGGCTGCAGATGCGCGGCTTCACGGGCTACCGCCTTGCCGAAGCCCCACAGCGCCGCTCCACACAGTTGCCCGCCACTCTCGCGCTCCAGCACCTGCGCCCCGCGCGTCAGGAACCACACGCCGTTCCCGGGTGTCGCGTCGGCGTCGCCCACGCCCTGCACCATGGCCAACGCGCTCGCGCCCACCCGCGCGACATCCTGGCCGATCTCGTCGGTCGTCGCACCCACACTGTGTCCGTCCAGCGACAGGACGTGAACGACGCCACTCAGCGCGATGTCGTCGGTGAGTCGCTCGACCAGCGACTGCCACGACTCGCGCCGTGCCATGTCGACGCGTACGCGGAACACGCCGGGACCGACCGCGCCAGGCATCGCGTCGTCGGTTCCCTCGTCGCTTGCGAGCAGGACCGTCTGGTTTCTGGCCGCGAGGTCGGCCGCCAGCCCCGCCGCTACGCCACCGCGGTCCGCGGCGAGAATCCACACACCCGGGGGCTCCGTCACCGTTGCCGGACCCTGCGCGACGATCACGCCCTTGTCGGGGATCCGCGTCGAATCCGCCTCATCCACACCCACGACTTCCGTAGCGTCGAAACCGGCGTCGTCGAGTGCCTGCCGCCACACGGCAGGGGACGCCAGGGCGTGATGCGGCCGGTAGTCGTCGGCAAACCGCCACCAGCCGTCGAGCTGGCCGAAAGTGAGGTCCATCCAGCCGAGGCCGCTCAGGTTTTCGAGGGCGATCATCTGTCCCGACGGGGCGAGAAGCCTCCGGCAGTGGGCGAGCGTCTCTTCGAGATACCGGGTCGCGTGCAGCACGTTGGACGCGATGATCACGTCATAGCCGTGAGCGTCGAAACCCTGGGCGACGGGGTCCTTTTCGATGTCCAGCGGACGGTAATCGATGCACCCTCTGCCGTCCCCGAATCGCGCCTCGGCCTCGGCGAAGAACCCGGCGGAAATGTCGGTGTAGACGTAGTCGAACCGCCCTTCCGGGAGTTCGGGAAGAACGGACGCGGTCGCCGACCCGGTCCCCGCCCCGACTTCGATCAGCCTCAAGCGACGGCCTTCCGGCACGGTCGCCACAAGCGCGCGCACGGCCTCGGCCAGCATCTCGTTCGCCGCGCGCGCCACCGGTGCCTTCAGGTACAGGTCCGCCGCAGTGGGCTCTCCGCTGCTGAACAACAGGGTCAGCGGATCCTCGCGCCCGCGCAGCACCTCGGCCAAAGCGCCCCCGGACCGGCGGAACAGCCCGACCTCGATCAATCCGCTCGGATAACGGTCCCTCATGACGGCGGCGTAGTCATCGGGGTCGCGCGGCAATACCTCGGGCCACGGATCTTCCGACCCCACGAGCACCGAGAAGCGACCGTCGTCCTCTTCACGCAGCACTCCCGACTTGACAAGCATCTCGAGCATCCGGCGGAAGAGCCGCTGGTGGTCCGCACTTACGTCAAGCTGGGCGCGCAACTCCTCCGCATCCACGAGCCTGCCCGGCCGACGGCGCCACCCGAGCCTGTCCAGCGTCGCCAGCGCGTATGACCACGACCACGTTTCCAGATCCGCCAGCAGCGCGTCCCGGTCGCCTGGATCGACCCCCGCGTCCGTGAGGTACCCCGTGAACAACTGCGCGCCGGCCTTGATGCCGACGGGGTCGGGGAAGAAGTCGGCGGATGGCATTCCCGGGGGAAGGGCACGCTCGCGCCACTGGACCTCGTACAGGAGGTCCTTGACCCCGTCGACCGCCGAGAGCAGCGCCGCCCGGGTCGCCCTCTTGATGGTATAGCCGCTCAAGCCGCCGAGTTGCACGCCGCTCCGGTTGTAGATGCGCAACTCCGCGGTCAGGACCTCGGGCGCGTCGCCCTGATCCGCGTCGGCGTCCCGGGAGTCCCCGCTCAGGCGCACATGGCACATCACACGGTCCGGGAGGCGCCCGCTCGTCAGCCAGAATCTCTCCCAGCCGAAGGGCAGGTATGTCACCGAGCCATGCGGGCCGGAGAGATCGCGCGCCACGCCCACAGTCTGGAAGCACCCGTCCAGCACCAGGGGATGCACGTCGAGACCGTCGCGGGCGAGACCTTCCGGCAGGGACACCTCGCTGAGCGCCTCGCCCGGTCGTGACCATGCTCCTGCCAGCGTGCGGAAGGAGGGACCGAGATCTACGCCGGTGTCGGCTCGGGCGCGGTAGTAGCCGTCCACATCCACCGGCGAAAGACTGGACTTGAGCCTGTCCAGATCCAGTCGCTCATCGGCTTCCGGCGCCGGGCCGCCCGACGACACGCGGCCTTCCACGTGCTGGATCCAGTCGCCTTCACTTCCCTTGCTGTACATCTGGACCGGATACGACGGCTCGTCGGATTCGTCGAGCACCAGCTGAAGCCTGCGCCCCGCCTCGCCGTTGCCGTCGGCCGAATCGTCGCCGGGAAAGACCAGTGCGTTATGGAGCTGGAAATCCTCCACGACAACCGTTCCGCTCCCCTCGAGGCGGGCCGCGGACGCCGCCATCGCGCCGTAGAGCGCACCGGGCGCGATGACCCTGCCGAAAACGCGATGGTCGTCCAGCCACTGGGGGTCCGACGGGAACAACTCGGTCTCGAAGGTGAGTCCGCCGCGCGCGGACTCGTGCCGGTCTCCCAGCAGAGGATGTCCGGCCGCGCCGCGCCGCCGCTTCGGCGCGTCCAGCCAATGGTGCGTGCGCTGGAACGGATAGCTCGGGAGCGAGATCCGCCGACGTGATTCGTCTGCGAACAATCCCTCGAAATGGACCGCAAGACCCGCCTCGTACGCCTCGGCGACGGCCCGGATGAAGTCGCCTGCACCCGGCGTCGCCGGCGAATCGACAGCCGGCGGCTGCAGGCTCGAAAGCACCCGTGGCGCAGGTGTGTCGGGAGACTCGGGCCAGGCGGACAGGGCCATGGGCGCCAGCACCGGGCGCGGACCGATCTCGATGACCAGGTCCACCCCGAGCTGCGCCAGTGTTCTGACGCCGCCAGCGAATTGTACGGCCTGCCGGGCGTGCCGCCTCCAATAATCTCCATCGAGTGTCTGACCCGGCTCCACTGCCCGGCCCGTCAGGTTGCTCACGACCGTGAGAGCGGGCCGGGAGATCTCCATATCGTCGAGTGACGCTCCCAGCGCCTCGAGAATCGGCTCGACCAGGGCACTGTGGAACGCCTTGGTCGTATTCAGCCGCCTCGCCCGGAACCCCTCGGACTCCAATTGTCCCGAAACCGCCTCGATACCCGCCTCCGGGCCGCTGATCACCTGGTGCGCGCCGTTGTCGGCGGAAATGTTCACCGCGAGCCCGTCCGTAGCTGCATTCCGCGCGTCGACGACCGCCTGGACCCGGTCCGGCGGGGCAAAGACGGCGGCCATGGCGCCCGGTTCCATGCCCGACATCAGCGCTCCCCGCGCACACGCGAATCGCATTCCGTCTTCCAGGCTGAACACGCCCGCCGCCTGGGCCGCGGCGATCTCGCCGACGCTGTGCCCCAACACCACGGCCGGCCGCACGCCCACGCTCGCCCAGAGCGCGGTGAGTGCGCACTCCAGAGCGTAGAGGGCCGGCTGCTCCCAGGCGGTGTCGCCCAGGTCGCTCTGTTCCCCTTCGGCACGGCCGAACATCACGTCCAGCAGAGATTCCCCCCGCTCCTCCCGGAAGACGGCCTCACAGCGGTCCAGGACGGCTCTCGCCACGGGTTCGTTCTCGTAGAGTGTCCGCCCCATGCTCGACCACTGGCTGCCCTGCCCGGTGTACGCGAACGCCACCCTGGTCGCGCGGGCTCGGGCACCGTCGGCACGAGCGCCGTCCGCCACCGCCTTCAACCCTTCCCGCAGCGACCCGATATCGTGGAAGACCATGGCCGCGCGGTGGGTGAAATGACTCCGCCCCACACCTGCGGTCCACGCCATGTCCGACAGCAGCGGATCGGATGCCTCACCGCTGGAAGCAGCCTCCCCGGTCCTTTCGTCGAGCCAGGCCAGGTAGCGTTCCGCGAGTTTCTGCAACGCGGCTTCCACCTTGCCCGACAGGGGCAGGACGCGACTCCCCCGGCCCGTGACGGCCCCTGCCGAACCTGCCGGGCGACCCACGCGCGCCGTTCCCTCCGGGGGCCGGTACTCCTCGACAAGGAGGTGGGCGTTCGTCCCGGAGATCCCGAAACAGTTGACTCCTGCCAGCCGCGGCCGTCCGGAGCGGTCCGGCCAGTCCATCATGGTCGACGTCACCCGCAGCGGCACCCGATTCCAGTCGAACTCCTGATTGGGGTCACGGAAGTGCAGGTGCTTCGGAATCACACCGCGCTTCACCACGAGCGCCGCCTTGATCAACCCGGCAACCCCCGCGGCAGACTCCAGGTGACCGACGTTGGTCTTCACCGAGCCGATCAGGATCGGGCGGTCGGCGGGACGCTCCCGCCCGTAGACGTTGGCCACGGCGTTGAGCTCGATCGGATCCCCGACCGCCGTTCCGGTGCCGTGCGCCTCCAGGTAGTCCACCTCGGTCGGCGCCACGCCCGCCTCGGCCAGCGTGTCCGTCATCACCTGCTCGAGCGCCGGCGTATTGGGGACCGTCAACCCGACGCCGGTTCCCCCGTGATTCATCACCGCGCTGCGGATCACCGCCCAGATCCGGTCGCCGTCGGCCTCCGCATCGCTCAGGCGCTTGAGGATCACCACACCGCATCCCTCGCCCCGCACGTAGCCGTTCGCGGACGCATCGAACGTCTTGCACTGTCCATCGGGAGACAGCATCATCGCGTCCGCGCGCAGTTCGTAGATGCGCCCGTTGAGGATGGCCTGCACGCCGCCCGCGATGGCCAGATTGGCCTTGCCCTGCTGGAGGTCCGCCACCGCGTCGTGGATCGCCACCATAGCCGACGCACAGGCCGCATCCACGGCCTTTGCCGGCCCCGTCAGCCCGAGCACGAACGAGACCCGGCCGGCGGTGCCGTTCAGGTTGGTGCCGCTCAGGGCGTAGAGGCACGACGCGGCCTCGGAGGGCTTTGCGGACTCCACGACCAGCATGCGATACTCGTCGTTGCTGATCCCGGTGTAGACCCCGGTGCGACTGCCTGCCAGCCGGTCGGGGTTGATACCGGCGTCCTCGAGTGCCTCCCAGCTCACTTCCAGCATCATGCGCTGCTGCGGGTCCAGAAGTTGGGCCTCCACCGGCGAAATCCGAAAGAACGAGTCGTCGAACTGGTCGATGTCTTCCACGAAAGCCCCGAAGCGGCAGGCCTCGCTCTGGACGGCGCGGTCGCCGAACAGCTGGCCCCACCGCCCGATTCCCGAACCGGGCACACCTTCCTTGACCGCGTTGCCGCCGGATTCGAGCAGCCGCCAGAAGGCCTGGATGTCGTTGGCGCCGGGGAAGCGGCACGCCATGCCTACGATCGCGATAGGTTCGGAGGTCGGATTCGACATTTCGTCAGCCTTCAGATCGAACCGCGGATTCGCGGTTTGTCGGAGAGAGCGGGCCGGATCAGCGTGGCAGCATTCCCCCAAAATAGCCTTCCAGTGCATACGAAGATAGCGTTCCCACCCCCGGTGACATGTCCTGGCTGATTGCCGCCGTTCTGGCCCTGGCAGCGGGTCCCGTACTCGAACGGTGCACGGGGCATCGACGAGGATTCGCCCCCATGCTGGACGGCCTCGTCATGGTCGCCATTCCGGGACTGATCTTCCTGGAGTTTGTGCCTTCGGCGATAGGGGAGGGGGATTGGAGTGTCCTCCTTGCCCTCGCGGCCGGGTTTGTGCTTCCGGTTGCGGCCGAGAGAACAACACGGCACGCGGGCGGGAGGACCCACCGGTGGGCACTGCTGGCCGGCCTCGCCGGTGTCGCTTTCCACGCGGCGCTGGATGGAGCGGTGCTCGCGACGCTCTCTCCCGACGGACCCGTGTCGCTCCCTCTGGCTGTGCTGCTGCACCGGCTCCCCGTGGGCCTGGCGGTGTGGTGGCTCGTCACGAAGGAGGAGAACAGAAATGCCGCGATCGGTGCGCTGCTACTGCTGACGGCTGCCACCGTGGCGGGATATGCGCTCGCGGGGGCGGCCGCATGGAGCATGGCCGATTCGGGTGCGTTGAAACTGTTTCAGGCGGCCGTCGGGGGGTCTCTCGTCCACGTGGTGATGCATCAGCGCGAGGG
>CAZRQE010000137.1:0-14018 GCA_964602175.1 uncultured Gemmatimonadaceae bacterium
GCGCCACCCTGCCCCATCGCTCCAAACCCGCCCCCGTACGACGGCATCCACCCGCTCTTCACCAGCAGGAAACCCGCCACCGCGCCTCCCAGGTGGGCCAGGTGCGCAACCCCGTCGCGGCTCGGCCCGATCGCGCTCGCGAAGCTCAGGGCCACCAGAAACGCGACCAGCCACTTCACGCGCACGGGGAACATGCCCCAGATGTAGACCGGCTGCTCCGGCCACGCCAACGCGAAGGCGAGCATCAATCCGTAGCACGCGGCCGAGGCCCCCACGATCGTGGCACCGGAGAATGCGAAGCTCAGCAGCACGCCACCCAGTCCGCACACCAGGTAGAACTTGATGAACATGTCCGATCCCCAGCGCTCCTCCAGCGGCGGCCCGAAGAAGAACACGAAGAGCAGGTTCATCAGCAGGTGCCACAGGCCGGCGTGCACGAACATGTACGTCACCATGCCCCACGGCCGGTCCGCCAGACGATCGGGCGAGAACGCGAAGAGATCGATGATCAGGCCCCGGCCGACCGCGAGCCCGACCAGAAAGACCAGCGCATTCGCGATGAGCAGGATCCGCACCCAATGCGTAACCTGGAAGCGCGCCGCGGGACCGCCGAACGACGATGACTGGTTCACGTATCTCAAGGCATCCCTCCTGCCCGGCTCCGCACGGCGACCAACGCCAACATTCGCGCACCGCCGGGACGGGCGCAACGCAACCTCACCTCCGGCTCCGGCTTCCCGTCCGCGAGCCCAGCCGACAGATGCGCTCACACAGCTGCGGAAACTCGATGCCCGCCGCCCTCGCAGCCTTCGGCAGCAGGCTGTTCCCGGTCAGTCCGGGCAGCGCGTTCGCCTCCAGGCACCAGGCTTCCCCGTCCCCGTCCACCATGAAGTCCACGCGCGAGAAATGCGCCATTCCAAGCAGCCGGTGCACCTCCAGCGCCCTGCGCTGCAGCGTGCCGGTCAGCCCCGGGCCGATCCGCGCCGGCGCGATCTCCAGCGCCATGCCCGCCTCGTACTTGCACTCGAAGTCGAACAGTTCGCGCACCGGCCGGATCTCCACGACCGGCAGAGGCTCGCCGTCCAGGATCCCGACCGTGAACTCCCCGCCCGGGACGTAGGCTTCGTACATCACGGTGTCGCCGCCGCCGGCCGCCACCGCCGTCGCCTCGTCCACCTCCGCCGCCGTCCTGGCCAGGGTCAGCCGCACCGACGAGCCACCCGACACCGGCTTGACGATCACGGGCAGCCCGAGCCGTCCGGCCACGACGTCCCCGGCCTCCTCCCCCGCAATCCAGTCCGGGGTCGGCACGCCCGCGTCCCGCAGAAGCCGCTTGGTGAGGTCCTTGTTCATCGCCAGCGCACACGCCACGGGACCGCTCCCGGCATACGGAATCCCCGACACCTCGAGCAGGGTCTGAATCGTGCCGTCCTCTCCCGCTCCGCCGTGGAGTGCGAGGAAGACGACATCCGCCTCGGCCAGCGCGGGCTCCGATGCGATAACCGCGGCGTCCGGAAGCGTGTGCGGTGCGCCTGCGGGAGGCTCGGGCACGTCGGCGCGGCCGATGCCCGCCTCCCGAATCCTGCGTTCGAGCGCCCGGGAAAGGGGCCCCACCGCCGAATCGATGCTGGTCACCGCGTGCCCCGCGCTGCGCAGAGCCGCCGCAACCTGGCAGCCGCTCGCCAGCGACACGGCGCGCTCCTCGGAGCTGCCCCCCAGGAGCACCACCACCCGCATCGGTCCCTCGCTCATGGCGACGCCGCCAGCGACCGCACGAGGTCGTGCCGGGTCAGTATGCCGTCCAGGGAACCGTGCGACCGGATCAGCACCGCGTGCGCGCCCCGCGTCAGCAGCCGCGTGGCCGCGTCCGCGTCGGCGCTTTCGTCCACCACCGGATACGGCGGCCCCATCACCGAAGCCACCTCCTGCTCGAGCACGGTGCGGTCGGCCAGCACAGCCGCCATGAGCTCGCGCTCCGCGACGCTCCCGACGCATTCCCCGGACACCACCACCGGAAGCTGCGACACGTTGTGCGTGGACAGCGTCGAGACGGCCATGCGCACGGGTGTCTCGGGCGTCACGGTGAGCAGGCCCGGCAGCCGTTCGAGCTTGGCGGCGGCCATCTCCGCCACGGTGGCCTGCTTCCGCTCCAGGAAGCCGTTGTTGCGCATCCACTCGTCGTCGTACTGCTTGGTGAGGTAGCGCTCGCCCCAGTCGCACAGGATGGCCACGACCAGCGCGTCGGGGTCGTCGAGGCGGCGCGCCTCCTCCAGCGCCGCGTGCACGATCAGGCCGGTCGACCCGCCCACGAACAGCCCTTCGTCGCGCACCAGCCGGCGCGCCATGGCGAAGGCGTCCGCGTCGCTCACCGTCCGGTAGTCGTCGATGTACTCGATGTCCAGCGTCCCGGGGATCTTGTCGTTCCCCAGGCCCTCGACCTTGTAGGGCTCCCCGGCACCGACCTCTCCCGTCTCGTAGTAGCCGGAGATGACCGACCCCACGGGGTCCACGCCGATCACGCGGATCCCCGGGTTCATCTCCTTCAGGTACCTTCCGGTTCCCGAAATCGTCCCGCCGGTCCCCGCGCCCGCCACGAAGTGCGTGATTCCGCCATCCGTCTGCTCCCACAGTTCGGGGCCCGTCGTCAGGTAGTGCGCCTCGGGGTTGTCGCGGTTGTAGAACTGGTCGGCCAGGAATGCGCCGGGCGTGGCCTCGGCGATGGTCCGGGCCCGGTTCACGTAGTGGTCCGGGTGATCCGGCCCAACGGCGGTCGGGGTGATCACCACCTCCGCACCGAACGCCCTCAGCAGCTTGACCTTCTCCCGGCTCATCTTGTCGGGCATGGTGAAGATGCACCGGTACCCGCGCGATGCGGCCGCCATCGCGAGCGCGAGCCCCGTGTTGCCGCTGGTGCCCTCGACCACGGTGCCCCCCGGCCGGAGCAGCCCGCGGGCCTCGGCGGCCCGTATGATGGCGATCCCGATCCGGTCCTTGACCGATCCGCCCGGGTTCATGAACTCGGCCTTGCCGTACAAGGGAGTGCGGCTCCCGCCCGTCACGCGGTTCAGCCTGATCAGCGGCGTCCATCCGACCAGGTCGAGGACATCGTCGTACGGTTTCGCGTGGCGCGGACCGCGGCGGCCGTCCAGGTTCACCGTCGCCTCCGGAGCGGCGGCTGCGCGGGCGGCTCGCCGCTCTTCGAGAAGTGCACCGGCACCCGCGCCCAGACCCTGAGCGGTTCTCCCGCCCGCCGCGCGGGCTCGAACTCCATGCTCCGGGCTCCGTGGAGCGCCGCCGAATCGAGGGCCGCATGACCGCTGCTTTCCACCACGGCTACGCTGTCCACGCTTCCCTCCCGGTTGACCAGCACGCGCACGACGGTGCTCCCCTCCACGTCCTGGTCCCACAACTCGAGTGGGTATTCCACCGGACTCTCCGAAAACAGCGGCGTGGGCCGTTCGATATGCTGGTCGCCACCGCATCCGAGGGCGAGCCAGGTCGCCATGAGTCCGCGCATGGCTCCGGCATGGACCCGACCGGGGCCGCGCGCCCCGGCCCGCACTCTTCCCGCGCCCCGATCGCCGCGCGCACCCCTTGTCGGCCTGGCCTCGATCAAGCGTCACCCATCCTCTCTCTGTCCGTTTATCCCTTCTGCACCTCGGCGCGGAGCGCGTGCAACAGGTTGAGCGCCTCCAGCGGGGTCATGCGGTCGGGCTCAAGAGCGCGCAGCCGCTCCACCACCGGATGCGGGGCCACAAACAGCGACAACTGGTCCCGGCCGACCGTCGAAGAAGGGGCTCCGTCGCTCCGGCGGCCGAGACCGGCACCCCCACCCGTGTGTGTTCCCTCGAGTTCGGCGAGAAGTTCCATCGCGCGCGCGATCAGGTTGGGAGGAAAGCCCGCGAGCCGTGCGACCTGGATCCCGTAGGACCGGTCCGCGCCGCCCTCCTCGAGCCGTCTCAGCAAGACGATCGTCTCGCCCGATTCCCTGACCGCCACGTTCAGGTTGCGCACGCCCGGAAGAAGATCGCCAAGCTGGGTCAGTTCGTGGTAGTGGGTCGCGCAGATGGCCTTGGCGCCCACATGCTCGTGCAGGTGCTCGGTCACCGCCCACGCGATCGAGACACCGTCGTAGGTGGAGGTGCCGCGGCCGATTTCGTCGAGCAGCACCAGGCTCCGTGCGGTGGCGCCGTGGATGATCGACGCCGTCTCGTTCATCTCGACCATGAACGTCGACTGGCCGCGCGCCAGGTTGTCGGACGCGCCCACCCGCGTGAAGATCCGGTCGCAGACGCCGAGGCGGGCGCTGTCGGCCGGCACGAACGACCCCACCTGCGCCATCAGCTGGATCAGGCCGGTCTGGCGCAGCACCGTGCTCTTGCCGGCCATGTTCGGGCCGGTCAGGATCACGATCCGTCCGTCCTCGTCCAGGGTCAGGTCGTTCGGGATGAAGTCCTCGCGCGGCATCATGTTTTCGACGACCGGGTGCCTGCCCGCCCTGATGTCGATGTCGAACTCCGTGGTCACCTCGGGACGCACGTACCCGCGCGTCTCCGCCACCTGGGCGAGCCCCGCGATGACGTCGAGCACCGCGATCCGGCGTCCGGCCTCCTGAATCCGCTGCACCGCGAGGGCCAGTTCGCCCCGCACCCGGAGGAAGAGGGTCTGCTCCAGGCGGCCGATCTTCTCCTCGGCGCCGAAGACCTTCTCCTCCCACTCCTTCAGTTCGGGCGTGAAGTACCGCTCCGCGCCGGTCAGGGTCTGCTTGCGGATAAAGTGCTCCGGGACGCGCTCGAGGTTGGCTTTGGTGACTTCCAGGTAGTAGCCGAAGACCTTGTTGTAGCCGACCTTGAGCGAGGCGATCCCCGTCCGCTCGCGCTCTCGGGCCTGCAACCCCGCGATGAATTCGCGCGCGCCGTCTCTGAGCGCCCTCAGCTCGTCGAGCTCCGCGCTGAATCCCGCCCGGATCACGCCCCCTTCGGCCAGCGTCGGCGGAGCGTCTTCCGAGATCGCGTCGGTGATCAGCACGTCCAGGTCCTCCAGGGCATCCAGGTCCCCGCACAGTCCGGTGAGCATGGGGGTGCGCAGCGTTTCACCGCATCGCGCGACCGCGGGGAGCTGGCGCACCGAGAGCCCGAGTCCCAGCACCTCGCGCGGCGAGGCGCGGCCCGTCCCCACCTTGGTCGCGAGGCGGTCCAGGTCCCGGATCGATCCAAGGGCCGCCCGCAGCTCGGCGCGTGCGTCCGGACTGTCGAACAGCTCCGCCACACCGGCCAGCCGGTCCCGGATCTCGCCCGCGTCGAGCAGGGGCCTGAGAAGCCAGGTCCGCAGCAGACGGGCACCCATGGGCGTGGTCGTGGCGTCGAGCACCGACAGCAGCGACGCATCGCCGTCCTGCGGACGCAGCGGCTCGACAAGTTCCAGGTTGCGGCGGGTCATGGCGTCGAGCGTCATGACCGCCTCGGGACGCTGGATTCGGGGAGCCCGCAGGTGCTCCACGGACCCGGGGCGGATCTCCTCGACGTAGGCGACCAGTGCGCCGCCGGCCCGGATCAGCGGTTCGTCGCCGCGCTCGAAGCCGAACCCGTCCAGCGACAGCACACCGTACCGTCTGAGGAGCTCGTCGCGGGCCGCCTCCAGGTCGAACATCCAGTCGGGCCGGATGGTGCGAACCGCTCGCTCCGCGACGCTGTCACACCACTCGCCGCCCGACTCGGGGACCAGGAGTTCACGCGGCTCCAGCCGGTCGAGTTCGTCTTCCAGCTGGTCGGGCGTGAGCTGCAGAAGCACGATCTCGCCGGTCGAGACATCCAGCGCCCCCAGACCGGCCGCAAGCTCTCCGGGAACCAGCGCCACGATGAAGCTGTTCCGCGATGCCTCCAGCAGGTTGTCCGACACCACGGTTCCGGGAGTCACCGTCTCGACGACTTCCCTGCGCACGATGCCCCTGGCCTCGGCCGGATCCTCGACCTGCTCGCAGATCGCGACCCGCTTGCCGAGCTTTACCAGCCGCCCGAGGTACTCGTCGAGCGCCTTCGCGGGCACGCCAGCCAGGGGAACTCGGCTCGCCGCGCCGTTGTTGCGGGACGTGAGCGTCAGCCCGAGCAGGCGGGCCCCCTCCTCCGCGTCTTCGCAGAAAAGCTCGTAGAAGTCACCCACCCGGAAGAACACGAGGGCGTCCCGATGGCGGGACTTCGCATCGCGCCACTGGCGCATGAGCGGTGTTTCGAGGGCGCGGTTCAGAAGCTCTGCCTGGTTTGCCCGAGGGCGTGGAGGGTGACTGAGAGCCGGGAACGGGATGAGGGATGGAGGTACGATACCGCGGCGATGACTGGCGATCAACGCCGTTCCGAAGGCCCGCCGGCGAATCGCCGGAAAACGACGCTACCCGAGGTCGACGCGCCGCAGCCGGTTCGCGTTGGTCACGACGGTGACGGAGCTGAAGGCCATCGCCGCTCCGGCGATCATCGGAGAGAGCAGCAGGCCGAGCGACGGGTAGAGCACGCCCGCCGCAACGGGGATGCCGATCACGTTGTACGCGAAGGCCCCGACCAGGTTCTGCGCGATATTGCGCCGGGTCGCGGCGGATATGCGGAGCAGGGTCTCGACTCCGCGCAGCGAGTCGCCGAGCAGGGCGACGTCGCCGGTTTGCAGCGCGACATCGGTTCCGCCGCCCATCGCCACGCCCACATCGGCTGTCGCCAGCGCGGGGGCGTCGTTGATGCCGTCGCCGACCATTGCGACCACGCGTCCGGCTTCGCACAGCGCGCCGATCTCGGCGGCCTTCTCCTCCGGCGAAACGCGGGCCCGCACGCGGTCGATCCCGACCTGCGAAGCAACTCTGCGGGCCGCGGACTCCTCGTCGCCGGTCAGCATCATCACCTCCACCCCGCGCGCGCGCAGGCGCTCCACCGCGGCCCGGGCATCGGGACGCACCGCATCGGCCACCACGAAGGCCCCCGTCACCGCCCCGTCCACCGCCACCACGACCGGGGTCCCCCCTTCGGCGGCACCCCGGTCGAGGTGCCCGCGCACCGGCGCGGTCGCGACCCCGGCCCCCTCGAGAAACTTCGGCGACCCCACGAGCACCCGCCTGCCGGCAACCACCGCGGAGGCTCCGAGCCCGGGATGCGCCGCAAAGTGCGCCGCTTCCCCGGCCCGGACCCCCCGCTCCCGCGCATACGCCACGATCGCGCGGGCGGCCGGGTGTTCCGACATCGCCTCCACCGCGACCGCCATGCGCAGGAAGTCCTCCTCGCCGACCCCGGGCACCGGGTTCGCGTGCGTCACTGCGGGCTTGCCCAGGGTCAGCGTGCCCGTCTTGTCCAGCACCACCGTGTCGACGTCGCGCGCGCGCTGCAGCGACCCGCCGTCGCGGATGAGGACCCCATGCCCGGCCGCCCGCCCGATCGCGATCATGACCGAGATCGGCGTGGCGAGACCCAGCGCGCACGGGCACGCGATCACCAGCACGGCGACGGCGGTCACCATGGCGAAGTTCACCCGCGGCTCGGGCCCGAAGAGGAACCACGCCCCGAACGTCACCAGCGCGACGAGCACCACGGCCGGCACGAAATAGCCCGCCACGACGTCCACCGTCCTCTGAATCGGCGGCTTGGTCCCCTGTGCCCTCCTCACCATGGCGACAATGCGCGCGAGGACCGTGTCGGAGCCGACCCGCGTCGCGCGCACCGTGAGCGCGCCCGTGCCGTTGACCGTGCCGCCCACCACCGCGTCGCCCGCAGCCTTGTCCACCGGAGCGCTCTCGCCGGTCAGCATGGATTCGTCGACCTCGCTCCTGCCGTCGAGAACCCGGCCGTCCAGGGGCACCCTCGCCCCGGGGCGGACCAGGAGCACGTCGCCGGGCACCACCTCCGCCACCGGAACCGTTACGACTTCCTCCCCCGTGACGCGGTCGGCCGTCTCGGGGGTGAGGTCGAACAGGGCCCGGAGCGCCCTGGCGGTGCGGCCCTTCGCCCGCGCCTCGATGGCCTGTCCCAGGACCACCAGGGTGATGACGACCGCCACGGCCTCGAAGAAGGGGCGGCCGCTCCCGGCCGGGAAGAGCTGTGGCGCGGCCACCGCCACCGTCGAGTACAGCCAGGCCGCGCCGGTGCCCAGCGCGACCAGCGTGTCCATGGTGGAAGTGCGCGCACGCGCGGCCGACCAGGCCCCGGTGAAGAACCCCTGCCCCACGTACGCGAGAATCGGCAGGGTCAGAACGGCCGAGAGCCACCACCCCGCGCGGAGCATGTCGCCGCTCAGCGCCGGTAGTCCCGGGATCATCCCCCAGTGGCCGATCAGCACCACCGGCAGGCCGCACGCCACGCCGACGCGGAAGCGCCTCATGAGGTCGGCCTGCTCCGCATCGCGGCCCCGATCGCGTTCGACCGCCGCCTCCAGAGCCGCGCCGGGGCCGGCGAGCACCTCCGCCCCGTACCCCGCGCGCTCCACCGCCGCCACCAGCGCCTCCGGATCGGGAACGGTGCCCTCGTGCCTCACGGTGGCGAGTTCCTCAACGAGGCTCACGCTGGCCTCCGCCACGCTGTCCACGGCGCCGAGCGCCCGCTCGACCGTGGTCACGCAGGCGGCACAGTGCATCCCGCGGATGCTCAGCTGGACGTCGCCGCCCGTATCCCCGGACTCCGCCGCCGCTACCTCGGGCCCCGCCGCAGCCGACGCCTGCCTCGCCGCCCCGACCATGCCTGGTGCCGTCATCGCAGGCGCACGGTCCCGCCCTGCCTACGCCGCCCCCGCCGAGCCCCGGCGGCGCACCTGCAGGCCGAGCAGCCACTCCTCGAGAAGAACCTCGTCGGAGATCGCGCTCGCCTTGAGCAGCTGGTCCACGCGGCGGAGTCCGTGGACGGCGCGGGCCAGGTCGGCGCGGGTCCAGCGCCGCGCCTGCCCGGTGATCCTGCGCACGAGGAAGCGCTGGTAGGGTGGCAGCGCCTGCTGAAGGGCGGAAGCGCCTCCCTCGATGGCCACCCCGATGCGCAGGAGCGTGGTCGACAGGCCGATAACCAGGCCCACGGCCGTCTCTCCCTGTGCGAGCAGAACCGGCAGCCCGCTCACCGCCTCGCGGACCTGCCGGTTGCCCACCAGGTCGAACCACGCCCAGCGATCCTGCTGGGGCAGGTGGAGGCCGCCTCTGCGCACGGCATCCAGATCGACGGGCCGATCCGGCCCCACCATTTCGGTGAGCTTGCGCAACTCCTGCGTCAGCACACCCAGGTCGGTGCCCGCGGCTCCCGCCAGCGCCTGTGCAGCCGCGACCTCGATCGTGGCCCCGAGTTCCGCGGCCGCCCAGGACACGAGCCAGGCCGGAACCGCGTCGCGGGGCACGGGCTTGAACTCGGCCGCCTGCGCGACCCGCGCCAGATCCTTGTAGAACTTCGCCCGCGACTGCTTCGGTACCGTGGCCTGCAGGATCAGCACGAGCCCGTGAGGCGGCTTCCCCGACGTATCGAGCACGACCTTGCGCGCTGCCGGGATGGACGCCAGCGCCTCGGCCTCCCGGACCAGCACCACGCGCCAGTCCGCCATCATCGGCGGGGTGGAGATCACCGACGCCAGGCGTTCCACCGACGTCTCGGACCCGCGGAGCACGTCCACGTTGAAGTCGCGTGTCGCCGGGTCTGCGTATTGCTCGACGAGGGCTTTTGCGGCGGCCGCCTTCCGGAACTCGTCCCCGCCGTGGAGGAAGAACACGCCCCCGTTGGCCGAGGCGCTCAGGGACCGGGGCAGGGACACCGCAGGACCCGGCGGGCGGATGCTAATACTGATCCAGCCCCGTCGCGACCTCGCGGGATACGGGGCGGGCGGGCGTGTGGCCGTATTCGAAGAGCATGGCGCGCGCGATTTCGACCGGTGCCGTTCGCGCCTGCTGGACGGGGAACGGACCGGGAAGCGAAAACACCAGCGGCACGAGCGGCACCGTGGGCGCGCTGGCCACGACCGGGGGCATCTCGACCTCGGGCGTCGACAGCGACAGGAACGGGAGCCAGGCCGCCGCGGTCAGCAGCACCGTGACGATCAGGGAGGCGGCCAGCGTCATTCCGGAACCCGCCGCACCGAGCGCCTGGGGCCTGCGTTCCTCGGCAAGGGCCCGGTGGCGTACGGCGGCAACCCGGGTAGCACGGGCGAGCGTCTCCGGCTGCTCCGCGCGCAGGACCTGGACGCCCTTGCGGATGACCCGATCGTACCGCGCGCAGGGGGCGCAGGCTTCGAGGTGGCCGATCGCGCGCGACCTGGCCTCGGGCTCGAGACGGCCATCGCGGTAGTCCGAATAGCCGTCCAGGAAGCGCTGACACGCCGGTGGCGCGGCTCGCCGCCCTTCGCGGCCCGCTGGCCGGAACATTGAGATCTTGCTCTTCACGAAATCGGTGCCCGTCGATCAGTCCCCGGAAGGTCGGTCCGCCAACCAATATCCTCACCAAACGGCCACCCCGCCAGTGTCGCGGAGATGCCGGCACCGACCCGGTACACCCCTGCAGGCCGCTCGTTTCGGACTTGCGCTGCTTCAGGAATTGTATACAGCCGGGCAGCGAAGAAGGTTCCCCCGGGACGAGGGTTACCCCCGGGGGCGCAAGGGACTGGGCGCCGCGCTCGAGGGACTCGGCGCCGCGCTGGAAGGGATTCGGCGGCGCGCCTCCCGGTATCAGTCGACCATGGGTGCGATGATCCGCGCGAAGCTGTTGCGGGCACGGTTCAGCCGGCTCTTGACCGTGCCCAGGTTGCATCCGGTGATATCGGCGATCTCCTCGTACGTCTTGCCCTGCAGCTCCCTCAGCACGAAGACGGTCCGGTGGTGGTCGGGCAGCTCATCGACCGCTTCGTTGACCTTCTCCCGCAGGAAACGACGGCGATACAGATCGTCCGGGCGGGTCTTGGGATCCTCCCATTCGAGCGGCCGAAAGTCCGCGTCCCAGTTTCTGGTGACCGTCTGAAAGAGCACCAGCGGGTTCCTGGCGCGGTTCCGGAGTTCGTTCTTGGCCAGGTTGCCGGCGATCGTGTAGATCCAGGTCGAGAACTTTCTCGCCTGGTCGAATCGGTGCAGGTGTCTGTATACGCGCACGAAGGTCTCCTGGACGAGGTCCTCGGCCCGCTCGCGGTCTCCCACTGTGCGGTGGACGAAGTTCTGAAGGCGGCGGTCGTAGCGGCGCATCAACTCGGCGAATGCGCTGTCTTCGCCGTCGAGGAAGCACTGGACGACCTGGCTGTCGTCGAGGGCGGCAAGCTTCCGTCTCATCTCACTGGCTGAAACGGGTCGGCTGACCCCGTCTCGCCCGACCGGCAGCGGCTCGGCTCGTGCCATGTCAACACGCTCCTCTCAACGGTTCCGAATAGTGAAACCACCCCTGATTCCGCACGCAGGGCGCTCTTGAGCGGATGGTTGCGCAGGAACCGTGCCAAACGAAAACCCGCCCGGGGACAGGATTTCGGCCCAGAACGTGTCCTCGGCGGGTGACACCCGATTCCCGCTGGACAGACAGGGCGCCTAGCGGGCCTCCCCGCCGCGCAGCAGAAAGCGCGCTCCGTACAGGATCGTCACCAGGGTCTTGCCGTCCGTGATCTCTCCCTTGCGCACCATCTCCAGGGCCCTGGAGAGCGGAAGGCGCACGACCTCCAGGAACTCGTCGTCGTCGGCCCGCGCCCGTCCGGGCGCCAGGTCGAAGGCGGCGTAGAGGTGGATCTCCTCGTTGGTGAAGCCGGGCGTGGTGTGGATCGTGGTCAGCGCGACCAGCCTGCCCGCGCGCACGCCCGCCTCCTCTTCGAGCTCGCGCTCGGCGCACTGCTCCCAGGTCTCGCCGGGCTCGATGATCCCCGCGGGGACCTCGTAGATCTCGCCCCCGGCCGCGTACCGGTACTGGCGCACGAGCAGCACGTCCGGATCAGCGTCGCGCTCGCTCCCCAACACGGGCAGAACCGCGGACGCGCCACGGTGGCGCACGAGTTCCAGCTCGCCGACCGAACCGTCGGGAAAGCGAACCGTGTCGACGCTCAGGTGCACGACGCGGCCATCGTGAATGAGCGACGTGTTCATCAGGGCCCGCCGGTCCTCGCTCATTGGCCCGCTGCCGGCCCGATCTCGTCGTGGACGTGGACGGGACCGATGTCGAGCCCCTCCAGCTGCCCGGCAACCTCCCCGGAGTCACCCACGACGACCGTGCACAGCTCGGCGGGACGGAGGTGCCTGCGGGCCGCGGCGGCGACGTCGGCCCTCGTCACCCCGGCGACCCGGTCCCGGTACGTGCGGTAGTAGTCGTCGTCGAGGCCGTAGACGATCATCCCGGCGACTCTGGACGCGATCTGACCGGTCGTCTCCAGCCGCAGCGGAAACACGCCGGCGAGGTAGTTGCGCGCGGTTTCGACCTCAGCCCGATTCGGACCGTCCGCCACGATGCCCTCGATCTCCCGGAAGATCTCGGCAATGGCGGCCCCGGTCACCGCGGTCTCGACCGCAGTGGAGACCGCGAACGGTCCGGGTCCCCGGCGCGGGGCGAACGACGAGGTCACCCCGTAGGTGAAACCGCGCCGTTCGCGCAGATTCAGGTTCAGCCGCGACGAAAACGAGCCGCCCAGGATGAGGTTGAGCACGATCGTCGCGAAGTAGTCGTCCACCCCGCGATCCACGCCGACGTGCCCCACCCGGATCTGGGACTGCACGGAGCCCGGCCGGTTCACCACGTGCACGGCCCGTTTCCGGCTGCGGGGGCCGGCGTTCGGCTCCGGGGGCGCCGCGACCTCCCTGTGCCAGTCGCCCAGCCCCACCTCCGCTACCGCCATGGCCTCGGCCGGATCGAGACTGCCCACGATCACGGCCGCCGCTTCGGCCGGACCGTAGCGGCCGGCGGCAAAGCCGCGCGCATCCTCGGCACCGAGGTGCGAGAGCGAGGTCTCGACTCCGCCGAGCGGCCGGCCGTAGGTGGCGCCGTCCGCGAAGACGAACCGGGCATGCGCATCGACCGCCAGCGCCGAGGGGTTCATGCGTCTTTGCACGGCCGTGGCGAGGCGCTGCTGCCGGTAGCGCTCGAACTCCGCCTCCTCGAAGGCCGGCCGCCGAACCATCTCCGCCAGAAGCGGCATCGCCCGCGCGAGGTGTTCCGCCTGGCAGGAGACCGCCACCGTGGTCGAGTCCCACCCGGTCGCCGCACCGAAGCTCGCCCCGACGTCTTCGAGGGCGCGCGCGAGCTCCGTGCTCGACAGGCACGAGGTCCCTCCCTCGAGAGCGTCGCCGGTCAGGACCGCCAGACCGGAGTCACTCGCGGGGACGCCGGTCTCGCCGGCGCGCAGCACGATCATCCCGGTCACGACCGGACCCGCGGCCTGCGAGACCAGGCGCACGTCCATTCCGTTGCTCAGGCGTTGCCGCTCGATGCCCGGGAACGCGTAGGGACGGATCGGACCCGCCGACGGCGGAGACCGGCCGGCGCTCATGCGGCGGCTTCGCCGGGGGCGGCGGGTCCGCCCGGGATGTACCGCACGCTGACCCGATTCGCGGGGTGCAGATACCCGCGGCCCCAATCGCGCGCCTCCTCCACCGTGACGCCGCGGAGCCGCGACAGGTCGTCGTTGAGACGCGCGGCGTCGCCGAAGCAGGTGGCGTACATCGAGAGCAGGTCGGCCCGGGACGCGACGCGCTGCAGCTCCCTGAGGGTGCGCGTCTCCGCGCCGACCACCGCCCGCGCGACCTCCTCTTCGGTCAGCGTACCCGCATCGTCGATCTCCGCGGCGACTGCGCGTTCGAGGTCGTCGATGTCGGTGTCGGGGTAGCCCGTCGCGATGACCAGGAAGATCGTGACGCCGCCGGTGAGGGGAAGCAGGTGACAACTGGCCGATTTCGCACGGCGCGAGCGCACCACGCGGCCGTAGAGCCGCGAAGACCGCCCCGAGCCCAGGCAGTTCGCTGCCACCTCGCCGGCGTAGAAGGCGTCGGCCGTGAAGGGCGGCACGCGCGAGGCCATGTAGATCCGCGGCAGGGGCACCGCCGCGTGAACGTCGCTGCGCAGGGTCTCGCC
>CAZRQE010000138.1:0-16574 GCA_964602175.1 uncultured Gemmatimonadaceae bacterium
CCCCACCAGGTGCACCCAGTAGCGCAGCGACGGGGCGGACTGGGCCCGGTGGGGGTCGTTGGCCATCAGGGGGAAGCCGCTCTCGCTCAGGCGGCCGCTCACGACCCAGTTGTTGGAGCCGAGGCTCTCGTAGTCGGGCCACGCGAGGGGGTCCTCCCAGCTGGGGGCGTCCTGCCCGCCGGCCCCCGCGCCGCGCACGCGCGCCGAAGCCGCCTCCAGCCGCGCGAACGCCTCTTCGTCGCCGCGATACTCCGGCACCAGGTGCTCGGGCCGGAACCGCACCGGACCCCGAAACGCGTTGTACCGCCCCAGGATGTCCTGGCTCAGCAGCGCCCCGTCGATCGCCGGATCGAGCGCGATGTCGGGGTCCCCCGGGTGGAAGTTCGCGACCCGCTTGACCATTGCATCGCCCACGGCCGCGACCGCCCGCCCGTAGTTCAGCTCGGCCCCGATGTTCCCCAGCAGCCCCTGATGCCGCGAGATCACCACCTCCGGCGTCCATCGCTTCGGGCGAATCCCCAGCAGCTCGAACTCGACCGGCAGCAGCGACGGGTCCGCCTCCGTCTCGGCGATGTAGGCGTTCACGCCGTCCACGTACGCCGGAATGATCAGGTCGCCGCGGTCGTGGTAGTGGTTCATCTCGACCGTCATGTCGCCCCGGTACCTGAACAGCCGGAAGCCGATGTCGCGCTCCAGCTCGCTCTCGCCGAGCATCTCCGCCACCGTGCCCGTCGCCTGCGCCCGCCACACCTCGAACTGGAAGAGCCGGTCGCGCGCGGCCGCATACCCCTGCGCGAAGAACAGGTCGTACTCGGTCTCGGCGTAGATGTGGTTGATCCCCCAGCGGTCGCGGATGATCTCGACGGGGGCTCTGAGGCCCGGCAGCGAGATGGTGGCCGATGAAAGAGCGTCGGTGGATGAGAGGGCGTCGGTGGCCGTCGCGGGCAGCGCGTTCGGCGCGACCTGCGTGGTTGCGGCCGACGGGGTGCCTGCGAGGAGGATGAAGGCGGCGAGCGCGGAAGGCGAATTGCGAATGGCTGGCATGGCAAACCGGGACGAAGGGGCGTGCGGGGAACGCCCACAAGGTAGCGCGCGACCGGTCATGTGCACGATGTTGCCCGTGACGCGACCGGCAACCACAGGACCCTGTCGCCACCTCCGCACCCCACCAAGGAGCCGCCTCGATGATGACTACCCGACCGATCGCACCGCTCGTGGTGCTCATGCTCTCGGCGTGCGGCCCACCCGCCGATCAGGCCGCCGAGCAGTCCACCGAGGCCATGGACGCCCAGGCCGGCGCGGCGGACGAACCCGCACTCACCACCGGCCGCACGCCGCAGTTCGAGAACGAGCACGTCACCGTCTGGAAGAGCGTGATCGTGCCGAACCAGCCCCTCGAGATGCACCGCCACGACAACCCGCGCGCCATCATCGCGCTCAAGGGGGGCACGCTGACGGTCGTGAACGACTCCGACGAGCGCCACGACATGACCTGGGAGACCGGCAACGCCTACTGGCTGGAAGCCGACCCTCCGGGCGAATTGCACGGCGACGTCAACGAGGGGCCCGAGCCCGTCGAGGTAATCGTGGTGCAGCTGAAGGGGGTGACCCAATGAGACGCCTCTTCCAATCCGGCCGCAGCCTCGGCGGCACGGTCCCCTTCGTTCTCGTCCTGTTGTCCGCGACCGTCGGCGACCTGGCGGCCCAGAGACCGGCACACGTCCCCGAGGGCGTACCGGCGCGGATCCAGCCGCTGCCGACGTTGCGGGCCCAGGCGGAGGAGCAGCAGGCGTGGCTGGAGCTGCGGATCGGGAGGGTTCTGCCGAAGCTGATGGCGGAATACGACGTCCGCATGTGGATCCTGTCGATGCGTGAGTACGCGGAAGACCCCGTCTTCTGGTCCATCATCTCGCCGACGACCTTCGCCGCGCGCCGCCGCTCCATCTACGTCTTCACGCGCCAGGACGACGGGACGGTCGAGAGGCTCGCGCTCGGCGGCACGAGCCAGGGCGGCGTCTTCGAGGCGTACCGCTCCACCCGGCCCGCGCCCACCCAGCCGACCGCGGAGCTCGTCGGCAACGAGCAGTGGCGGCTCCTGCGCGAACTGGTGGAGGACCGCGATCCCGAGAACATCGTCCTCAACATCGATCCCGTGTGGGCGTTCTCGGACGGCCTGCACGCGGGCGAGCGCGAGGCGCTGGAGGAGGCGCTGGGTCCGGAACTGCTCCGCCGGGTGAAGCGCGAGCCGCGCCTGGCCATGAACTACATCGCGCTGCGCCTCCCCGAGATGATGCCGCGCTACCGGAAGATCCAGGAGACCGTCCACGCGGTCATCTCGCAGGCGTTCTCGAACGCGGTGATCACGCCGGGCGAGACGACCATCGAGGACGTGGAGTGGTGGATGCGCCAGCGCGTGCGCGACCTGGGCTACACGACCTGGTTCCAGGCCAACGTGGACGTCCAGCGCGCGGGCGAGGTGCCTTCGTCCGGCCCCACGGTGATCGAGCGCGGCGACCTGCTCTGGACGGACTTCGGGGTGGTGGCGCTGAATCTCCACACCGACACCCAGCACCTGGGCTATGTGCTCAGGGAGGGGGAGACCGCGGCGCCGGCCGGGCTGCAGCAGTGCCTTGCCAACTCGAACCGGCTGCAGGACATACTACTCGAGCACATGGAGCCCGGGCTCAGCGGCAACACGATCCTCGCCAACACGCTGGCGCAGATGCGGGCGGAGGGGATTAACGGAACCGTCTACACACACCCGATCGGGGACCACGGGCACGGAGCGGGGCCACTGATCGGCCGGTGGGACGGGCAGGAGGGCGTGCCGGTGCGGGGCGACGCGCTTCTGCTCCCGTCGACCTGGCATTCGATCGAGCTGCAGGCCACGACGCCGATCCCGGAGTGGGGTGACAAGCCGGCCAGCTGCCGGCAGGAAGAAGAGGCCTACCTCGACACCGAGGGCGAGCGGCACTGGGTCTTCCGGCGCCAGGACCGCTTCCACCTGGTCTGGTAGCCACAACGAAGGAGAGACAGCCATGAACACGAAGCGACGACACCTCGTCGGCGGTGCGATCACCGGCCTCGCGATCGCGCTCGCGTGCGCACAGGAAACGATCGATGAAGCGGCCTCCACCGGCTCCGGGGGCGGCGCCGAGGCGCCCAGGTTCGAGGTCGATCCCTTCTGGCCGAAGCCGCTGCCGGAGCATTGGCTGCTCGGCTCCACGATCGGGGTGGGCGTGGACTCCCGCGACCACGTCTTCATCATCCACCGCCGGGCTTCGATCGACGCGCGCACGGAACTGGGCGCGGAGGCCGACCCGCCGACCGCGGCGTGCTGCCGAGCCGCGCCCGAAGTCCTCGAATTCGATCCGGAGGGGAACCTGGTCAATTCCTGGGGCGGGCCGTCCGACGAGTACGTGTGGCCCGAGTCGAACCACGGAATCACGGTCGACCACATGGACAACGTGTGGATCGGCGGCAACGGGGCGACCGATTCGCACATCCTCAAGTTCTCGCGCGACGGCCGGTTTCTGGCCTCCTACGGCCAACCGGAGATGGGCGCGGAACCCGACAGCCACAGCGAGACCCGCTTCAACCGGGTCGCCGAGGTGGCGTTCGACGCCGAAGCCAACGAAGCCTATGTCGCGGACGGGTACGGCGGGCGCCGCGTGGCGGTGCTCGATGCGTCGACCGGCGCGTTCAAGCGCTACTGGGGCGCCTACGGCAACGCCCCGGACGACACGCCCACGCCGCCGTACGATCCCGACGCGCCGCCGCTCCAGCAGTTCCGCACGCCGGTGCACTGCGCCGAGCCCTCCCGGGACGGTCTGGTGTACGTCTGCGACCGTCCGAACAACCGGATCCAGGTCTTTCGGACCGACGGAACCTTCGTGGACGAGGTGATGATCGCACCGCGCACGCTCGGCGGCGGCTCGACCTGGGATCTCGCCTTCTCACGCGATCCCCAGCAGCGCTACATGTATGTCGCCGACGGCAGCAATCACCGCGTCCACGTCATGCACCGCGCGTCCCTCGAGGTTCTGACGACGTTCGGCGACGGAGGCCGGCAGGCCGGCCAGTTCATCGGCGTGCACAGCATCGCCACCGACTCACGCGGCAACGTCTACACGACCGAGACGTACGAGGGCAAACGCATCCAGAAGTTCGTGTACATGGGGATGGGTCCGGTGTCCGCCGAACACCAGGGTACGCCGTGGCCGAGTGGCGGCGGGGGGTGATGGAGGAGATTCCCGAAGTCGAGCAGGCTACTTGGCCAGCTCCAGCGCCGTCTCAACCAAGCGCCTTGTCAACCCTTGAGCGAACATCTCGGTGCGAACGATCCTCGCGGTGTTGAGACGCGCAGCGTAGCGGAGTTCGTGGTCACGTCGGTGCCTCCCTCAAACCACCCGGATCGGTCCCGGATACTGTCCCACAACCTCATCCACGGTCCACAGCGGGATCCCCTCCACCTGCGCCTGCGCGACGAGCATTCGGTCGAACGGATCCCTGTGGATCCCAGGAAGCAGGTCGACGGCAACCGCGTGGGCCCCGGTCACCGGCAACTCCGAGTAGCCGTTTTCGAGCAGTCCGCGCCGCAGCAGCCGGGGATCCACCAGGAAATCGGTGCGTCCCAGGCCGCTCTTGATGGCGACCTCCCAGAGGGACGCGGCGCTGTAGACCGGTTCTGACACAGGATCGTTCAGGAACTCGGCCACCTCGGGGGGCAACCGCTCGGGAAGCCGCGCAGCCCACAGCAGAAGGTGCGTGTCGAGGAGAGCAGTCACTCTCGACCCTCGAAAACCGCCTGGATTTCCTCGGCTCCCATGGTGTCAAAATCGTCCGGCACCAACATCCGGCCGCGCATGAACCCCGTGCGCCGTACCGACTCCGGTTCCGGCGCTTCGACCGATACCACCTTCACCAGCGGCTTCCCCGAGCGTGCGATGACGAAGGGATCACCGGCCACGGCCTCACGGACCAGTCGGGAGAGGTGGGTCTTGGCTTCGTGCATGTTGTAGGTGCGCATGGAGGGCCCCCGCGGCGATATTAGTCTAGTCCAATGAACTTAGGCTATCATCCACTCTCGCGCAAGCCAAGTCTGTCGTCCCTCAAACTCCGCCCACGGGCCGGGATGGCCTTGCAGTCCAGTCGACCCCAACCTCACCCCTCCCAGGTCACCCGTCCCCCCGCCACCGTGCGCAGCACCGGGATCTCCTTGATCGCGTCCGGGTCCGCGTCGTGCGGGTCGGACGCCAGCACCACGAAGTCCGCCAGCTTGCCGGCCGTCACCGATCCCTTGATGTCCTCCTCGAACGACGCGTACGCCCCGCCCATCGTGCAGATCCGCATCGCTTCGGGCACGGTGATCCGCTGGCTCGGGCCCCACACGCGCCCGTCGAAGTCCTTCCGCGTGACCATGCTCTGGATCGCCATCAGCGGCTCGTAGGGCCCGGGCGTGTAGTCCGACGCCGGCGCGACCGGAATCTCGTAGTCCAGGAACGACCGATGGGCGAACATCCACTCCATCTTCTCCGGCCCGTACTCGACCCACTTGTTCCCATGGTAGTGGGCGTAGGTATAGAAGGGCGTCGGCACCGCCCCGGCGGCCTTGATCCGCGCGAGAAGGTCGGGATTCACGAGCGAGCAGTGTTCGATGCGATGCCTCGGGTCCGGCCTCGGCCACAGCTCCTGCACGCGTTCGTACGCGTCCAGCACCATGCCGATCGTGACGTCGCCGTTGGCGTGGATGCCGACCTGCCACCCCGAGCGGTGCGCCACCTCCACGACATCGTGGATCGCATCCGGCGTCATGGTAAGAATGCCGAAGTCGTCCGGACGCCCCACGTACGGCGTGCTCATGCGCATGGTGCGTTCCGACGCCGAGCCGTCCGCCCCGTACTTGACTCCGCCGACGCGCAGCCACTCGTCGCCCAATCCGGTCGACACGCCCGCCTGGCGCAGGTCCTCGTAGGCGCCGCGCATCATCATGTACACGCGGCAGCTCAGCTCGCCGTTGCGGTAGGCGGCGCTGTACGCCCGCACGCTGTTGGACGACGTGCCCGCGTCGTGGAACGAGGTCAGCCCCGCCCGGGCCATCAGCTCGGTGATGAGCTTGACGCCGGCGCGGCGATCGTCGTCCGTGTGCGTGCTGGGGATCAGGGACGAGAAGACGTAGTTGGCGCGCTCCGCCACCAGGCCGGTCAATTCCCCGCCCTCGCGGTCGAACCTGCCGCCGAACGGGTCGGGCGTCTCGGCTGTAATGCCCGCCAGTGCGAAGGCGCGCGAGTTGTAGACGCTGGTGTGCCCGCCCCGGTGCCCGACCACCGCCGGGTGGTCCGGCACGGCCTCGTCCAGGTCCAGCCGGTTGAGCGGCCGCCCCTCGGCCAGCTTGGTGTCGTCGTACTTGAAGCCCTGGATCCACTCGCCGGGCGGCGTGTCGCGGGCCCGCGCGGCCATCAAGTCCTTGATCTCGGCGATGCTGCGCACATCGACGTTCACGTCCTTCAGCTCCCGCACGCCCGCGCCGGCCGGGTGGGTGTGCGCGTCGATGAAGCCCGGCGTGATCACCGCGTCCCCGTGGTCGAAGACCTGGGTGCCCGCGCCGCGGAGCGCGTCGATCTCACCGCGGGACCCGACCGCCATGAAGCGGCCGTCCTTCACGGCGAGCGACTCGGCCGTGGGGCCCGCGCCGTCCATCGTGTGGATGATGCGGCCGTGCACGACCAGGTCGGCCGTGGTCAGCCCGGAAGCGCCGGTGCGCAGAACGACGCCCTGGCCATCCCCGCAGCCGGCGAGAAATCCGGCGCCGACGGTACCCGCGGCCGCCCCCAGGAACTGGCCTCTGGTCACACACTTCATCTGATCCTCCAGTGTTGGGGCCCGCCCGTCGACGGGCGCTCTCGGCCCTGCCTGACGCAGCTCCCGGTCCCGTCTACCGCACGCGATCCCCGATGCGGCTTCCGCGCACCTCGGTGATCCACGGAAAGGGCCGATACGAATCCCGGTCGTAGGAGAAGTAAATAAAGGCCACCCGGCCCTTGAATCGCCAGCCTTCGAGAAAGCCCCAGAGCCGCGAGTCCAGGCTGTCGTCGCGGTTGTCGCCGAGCATGAAATAGTGATCCGCCGGAACCACCAGCGGCCCCCAGTTGTCCCAGGTCCCCCGGTAGTCGTCCCTGGCTCCGCCCACCAGGAACCCGTTCTGCCAGCGCATCCCGGGCTCGTGTTGGTCGCGCGGGCCGCGCGTCTCCACGTAGGGCTCGTCGTGCACTTCACCGTTCAGGTAGAGCACCTTGTCGCGCATCTCCAGCGTGTCTCCGGGCATGCCGACCACGCGCTTCACGATCGTCATGTTCTCTTCGTGATGCGGATCGAAGACGAGGACTTCGCCGCGACGGGGCTCCGAGTAGCCGGGGATGCGGATGTTCGTGAAGGGAATCCGGGAACCGATCGCGAGCTTGTTGACCGCCAGAAAGTCGCCCACGAGCAGGGTGTTCTCCATGGACCCCGAGTCGATCACGTAGTTTCCCATCAGGAAGACCCGGATGCAGAGCACGATGGCGGCCAGCGTGGCCAGATAGCGGATCGATCCGAACAGTCCGGCGCGTCGACCGGCCCCCTGCTCCGCGCCTGCGCCCTTCTTCGCGCCGGCGCCCGCCGTCGCGCTTTCCCTTGCAGCGCCTCCCCGCTTCGCGCGCGCCCCCCTACCGGCGCTTCCCCGCTTCGCCTTGCGTCCCCTGAGTCCCATCCCGCGCTCGTCAGCCTCCGGAGCGTGCCCGCGTGAACGGGCCGCCCACGACCCGCTTCACATCGTTCATCTCTTCGGCCGCCCCCGGCGGCGGCTTCGTCTTCAGACTCACCAGGATCGTCACCGCGAAGCCCATCGCGAAGCCCGGGATCATCTCGTAGAGGTCGTACACGTGCTCCTTCACCCACAGCACCCAGACAACCGCCGTCACGAACCCCGCGATCATGCCCGCGAGCGCACCGGCGCGCGTCGTCCCCCGCCAGAAGAGCGAGCACAGCACGACCGGGGTGAACGCCGACGCCAGCCCCGACCACGCAAACAGCACGAACCAGAAGATCATGCGGCTCTCGGGCAGCGCCACCGCAAGCCCCCCCAGCCCGATCACCACCGTCAGCCCGCGGCCGATCAGCGCCAGCCGCCTGTCCGAGAAATCCGGCCGGAAGACCTTCTGCACGGTGTCCCGGACCACCGCCGACGAGGCCAGGATGAGCAGCGAATCCACCGTCGACATGATCGCTGCCAGCACGACCACCAGGATCAGGCCCGCGACGATCGCCGGGAACAGCTCCGTCGACATCACCGGCAGCACCGTCTCCGGGTCGCCCAGCCCCGGGAACAGGACGCGCCCGGCGACGCCGGTCAGCACCGCCCCGATGTCGAAGACGATGATGCAGGCCACGGCGATCACCCCGCCCTCCGAGATCTGCCCCCGGTCCCGCGCCGACATGAACCGCGTCAGCAACTGGGGCGCGCCCAGGAACGCGAGCCCGATCCCCACAAAGCTGATCGCGCTCATCACGCCCATCACCGACATCCCGTGCTCGCCCAGGGGTCGCAGCAGCGCCGGATCCGCCGCCGCGATCGCCGCCATCGTCTCACCCCATCCGCCCGCCTGCCAGATCCCCACGATCGGCAGCATCAGCAGGCACAGGAACATGAGCACGCCCTGCAGAACGTCGCTGTACGCCACCGCCTTGAAGCCGCCGATGCTGGTGTAGACGAAGATCACGGCCGCGCCGATCAGCACGCCCCCCTCGTAGCTCGTGCCCAGAAACGACGAGAACGCCTTGCCCGAGGCGGTCAGCTGCGCGGCGGTGTACGCCCACACCATGCTGAAGATGATCAGCGCGCTCACGATCCGGATCGCGTGGGCGGGGTCCCGGAAGCGGTCCGACAGGTAGTCGGGCACCGTGATCGCGTCGTAGCGGTCGGTGTACTCCTTGAACGGCCGCGCGACCAGCGTCCACGCGAGCGCCACCCCAATCACCTCGCCGAGGACGACCCAAAGGGCGTGGAACCCCACGAGGTACCCCATCCCCGTCAGCCCCAGGAGCAGCCACCCGCTCTCGCCGGTCGTGTTCGACGAAAACGCGATCACCCACGACGGCAGCTTCTTGCCCGCCAGGTAGAACCCCGACACGGAGCGGCTCTCGCGACTCGCCCACCATCCGATGCCGATCAGGACCAGAAAGTAGGAGACGAGGACGCCGACGATCGCGCCGCTGGCGCCGGTCTCACCCACGGCTGCCACTCCGGTCGTGGGGCGCCTGCGGGGCCTGCGGCCCACGTGGACCGCCGCTTCCCGCCCCCCGGGCCCGCGCACCGCTGTCCCCGGCCGCGCTCCCGCCGCCCGACCTGGGTCCACCCTGCCCGCGATCCGCGCCGGCGTGCACCCTGTACGCCGCCACGACCAGCACCAGACCCGGCAGCGTGCTCAGCCCCATCAGGATCCAGGTGCCGAGGGGAAGCCCGGCGATCATCGGGCCGCCGTCCCGGCCCTCCGGTCGACCGACCTGGCCCGGAGTTCCACCGGCCCCCACGACACGGCGCTCACCGGGCGGCTTCCACCGCCGCGCAGGCCCGGCCCAGGCGCGCGACCACGTCGTCGATCTCGGCCTCCGAGATCAGCAGCGACGGCCCCAAACGGATGACATGGCCATGCAGTCCCCCGATCCCGATCAGGAGGCCCTCGTCCTTGGCCGCGTTCAGCAGCATGCCGGCCAGGCGCGGCGCGGGCTCCTTCGTGACCGGATCCTCGACGAGCTCCAGCGCCTGCATGAGGCCCATCCCGCGCACGTCGCCGATCCAGTGGTGCGTGGCCGCGAGGCCGTCCAGCGCGGCGCGGAGCTGCCGGCCGCGTTCGCGGGCCCGGGTTCGCACGTCTTCCGCGCGCATGACGTCCAGCGCGGCCACCATGGCCGCCATGCACACGGGGTTGCCCCCGAAGGTGGAGAGCGTCTTACCGCTCCAGTTGCCCGCGATCTCGTCGGTCGTGATCGTGGCGCCCACCGGCATGCCCCCCGCGATCCCCTTCGCCATGACCATGATGTCGGGCACGACCTCCCAGTGCTCGATCCCGAACCAGCGACCGCCCGTGCGTCCGAACCCGGCCTGCACCTCGTCCGAGATGAAGAGGCCGCCGTACGAGCGGATGATCTCGGCCATCCGCTGGAAGTAGCCCGTGGGCGGCACGATGTAGCCGCCGACGCCCTGGATCGTCTCGGCGATGAAGGCGGCGGGGCGCCCGTTCGTCGTCGTCTCGATCACTTCGATCAGGTCGCGTGCGTAGATCTCGACCAGCTCCTCGTCGCTGGACGTGCCGAACGGAGCGCGGTACGGGTACGGCGAGAGCGCGTGCGTGATCCCGGTCACCGTGCTGGGAAGGACGCGCCAGGGCGCGTGCGCGGTGACCGAGATGGCCGAACTGGTGCGGCCGTGGTACGCCTGGCGCAGCGCGATGATCTCGGTGCGGCCCGTGTGCAGGCGCGCAGCCTGCAGCGCGGTCTCGATCGCCTCCGCGCCACTGTTCAGGAAGAAGGTGCGGGTGAGGCCGCCCGGCGCGATCCCGGCCAGGGACCGCGCCGCCTCGACCTGACGTTCGGTGACGTACAGCGTCGAAGTGTGCCCCAGGCGGGCCGCCTGTTCCTGCACGGCCGCGACCACGGCGGGATGGCAGTGGCCCAGCGACGTCGTGAGGATCCCCGCGAAGGCATCCAGGTATTCGCGCCCGTCCGCGTCCTTCACCCAGCACCCCTTGCCCTCGGCGATGGTCACCGGCTCCTGGTACAGCGGCGTCACGCAGTCGAAGATGTACTTGCGCTGCTCGGCGAAGATTCCGGCTCTTCGGCTTGCTACTGCTTCCATGTGCTCCATCCCGTGTTGGTCTACCAGCGTGAGATCACCACGCGCTGGTCGGTGAAGAACGATACCGCGTCGCGGCCCTGCGCCTTGAGGTCGCCGTAGAAGGAGTTGCGCGTGCCGCCGAAGGGGAAGAACGCCATCGGCGCGGCGACCCCGATGTTGATACCGATCATCGAGATCCCCGCACGGTAGCGGAACTCCCGCGCGGCACGGCCGGAGTTCGTGAAGATCGACGCGGCGTTGCCGTAGCGGCTGCCGGCCAGCATCTCCAGCGCGGCCTCCAGGCTGGGCGCCCTCGCCAGCCCGGCAACCGGGCCGAACACCTCTTCGCGGCCGATCGGCATCGCGGGCGTGACGTCCTCGAACACGGTGGGGCCGACCCAATGGCCCTCCGGGTAACCCGGCACCTGCAGCCGGCGGCCGTCCATGAGCAGCCGCGCGCCATCGCGCTCGCCCTCGTCGATGAACCCGTTCACCCTGTCGCGGTGAGCCCTCGAGATCACGGGGCCCATGTCCACGCCGTCGTCGAGACCCCGCCCGACCCTGAGGGACGCGGCCCCGTCGAGGATGCCCTCGCGCATCGGCCCGTACGCGTCGCCGACGCCGACCACGACCGAACCCGCCAGGCAGCGCTGCCCCGCGGACCCGAACACCGAACCCACGACCGCGTCGGCCACCATCTCCGGATCGGCGTCGGGCAGCACGATCATGTGGTTCTTGGCGCCGCCCAGCGCCTGCACCCGCTTGCCGGCGAGCGCGGCCCGCTCGTAGATGATCTTCGCCACCTGGCTCGACCCCACGAACGACACGCCCGCCACGTCCGGGTGGTCGATCAGCGCCTCCACCGTCCCCTGGCGGCCGTGCACCACGTTGAGCACGCCGGGCGGCAGCCCCGCCTGCTCGGCGAGTTCGACCACGCGCTGGTGCGTGAGCGGATCCTGTTCGCTCGGCTTGAGCACCACCGTGTTCCCCGCGGCGACCGCGTACGGCCAGAACCAGAGCGGGATCATCACGGGGAAGTTGTACGGGGTGATCACTGCGAACACGCCGATCGGCTGCCGCCAGGTGGCGCAGTCCACGTCCCGGGCCACGTCCTCCAGGGCATCGCCCATCATCAGGGTGGGCATGCCGGCGGCGTGTTCCACGTTCTCGATGCCGCGCTGCACCTCGCCCCACGTCTCGGCGACGTTCTTGCCGTGTTCGCGCGAGAGGCGCACGGCCAGGTCGTCGTGGTGCTCGTCCAGGAGCGCCTTGAGGCGGAACAGCACGCGCGCGCGCTCGGCGACGGGGGTGCGCCGCCAGGCGGGGAAGGCCGCGACGGCCGCCGCGACGGCGCGGTCCACGTCGGCCCGCCCCGAGTCGGGAACGGCGCCAAGCGTCTCGCCGGTCGCCGGGTCCGTGACCGGGAGCTTCTCGCAGGTGTCGCCGGGCTGCCACTCGCCGGCTACGTAATTGGCAGCGAGGCCGGGTGAGGTGGTCGTCATCTTCCTACTCCTCCTCGGCACCCGCGGCAGCCATGCCCACGATGTGCTCGTATTCCGCCTCGGTCACCGGCTGCACGGACAGGCGGCTGCGGTTCACGAGGACCATGTCGGCCAGCTCCGGCGTGGCGCGGATCTGCGGAAGGCTCACCTCGCCCGCGAACTTCTCGATGAAGCGGATGTCGACCATGAACCAGCGGGGGTTCTCGTCGGTCGCCTTGGGGTCGAAGTATTTGCTGGACGGGTCGAACTGCGTGTGGTCGGGGTACGACTCGCGGCAGACCTCGGCGATCCCGGCGACGCCGGGGGGTTTGGCGTTCGAGTGGTAGTAGAGCACGCGGTCGCCGATCCGCATGCGGTCGCGCATGAGGTTGCGGGCCGCGTAGTTGCGGACGCCGTCCCAGTAGGTGGTGTCGTCGCGCTCGAGGTCGTCGATCGAGTAGACGTAGGGTTCGCTCTTCATGAGCCAGTACTGGCGGGCCATCGGAGTCCTCTGGGCGTGGGCGTGGGCCGGGTTCGGGGGTTTTTCGACGCCCCAAGATACAACGGGGAGGGTCGGCGCGCCGCTGAAGTTGATCCGGGTTTACCGGGGACCGGCGGGCGATTCCACCGTCCTCGCTACCCGGAATCCATGGCTGCCCCCCGCCCGGGGATCGTCGCCTCGGTACTCGAAGGGCATATTCCCGCCGCTGCGGTGTGCCGCGCGCACGGTCCAACTGAAATACGGCCAGCCACCACCCCTCCAGGTGGCTCGCTTGCATTCGCCACCTGGCCAGCCCGGCGGCGCCTCCAGCCGCGGAGACCCGTCGGTCGGATGGCCATCGTAGCTTTCGTGCCAGCAGTCGGCGACAACTTCGGAAACGTTGGAGAGCATGTCGTGGAGGCCCCATGGGTTGGGTGGAAAGGAGCCCACCGGCGCGGTCGAACGATCGTCCCAGCGGCTGCCGCATTCATCGCAGACGGCCCTGGAGTTGCCGAGTTCGTCGCCCCACCAGCGGGCGGTGGTCGTACCCGCGCGAGCGGCGTACTCCCATTCGGCGTTGCTGGGCAGCCGATAGACCTGTCCCGTGACCTCGCCGAGCCATGCCAGGTATTCCTCCGCGTCCAGGCGGGAAACATGGATGACCGGCCGGTTGCCGCGTCCCCAGCCCCGGTCGGTCGGCCGATAGTTGCAGCCACCCGCCTCGACGCACTGATCCCATTCGTTGAAGGTGACCTCGTACTTCCCCAGCGCGAACGTGTGGCCGATTTCGATCGCGATTTGTGGCCTTTCGATGTCCCGCGCTCGCTGGGGCCGGTTCGGGTCCAGATCCAGTCCCGTTCGCTTTTCTTCCCCCTCCGTCCTTCCCATGAGGTAACGTCCCGGGGGAAGCTCGATCATGAGCGGGCAGGCTGCGCAATCCCGGAACTCGCGCAGGCCCGCGGGGTCGGGGACGGGCATCCGCCGCGGTGCCGGGTCTTCGCCCAGGTTTTCCGCGGCGTTTTCCGCCGGCTGCGCTCTCGAAGCTCTCGGTCGCTGACCATCCGTTCTCCCATTGCTGTCCGCCACCGCGTCACCCCGCACGTCCTGGATTGACGCCAGGATCTGCCCGGTGGACGGTTCCAGGCGGACACCGACGAAACGGGACCCGGAGAGGAAGGCCACGGGGAGCACGTCTGTGGCAAGCGTCCCCCGGTATTCGCCCTCGGCACCGAAGACGTCGATCGCCTCGGGGGCGAGGCCGGCAACCGTGCGGGCCACCCATAGCCGCCCGGCGGGATCCACGGCCAGCCCCAGCACAGGCGCCAGCTTCTCCTCGTACCCCACGCCGTCGACCAGCTGTTCCGCCGATATACCGCATTGCCTCAGGAGGCCGCCCAACGGGCTTAGGCCGAGTTGCACCGCCATGACAGCCATCGCGCGAGAGACCTCGACCGGAGCGACCGGGCGACGAATACTTGCGGCCAGCCTCCCGCCCGTGTGCACGTCGATGCGGTAACCCGGACCGTTCAGGTAGTAGTAGGTGCCTCCGTCATGGGCCCATACCACCTGCGGAGCGAAGATCCGGGGCGCCGGCATGGTCGCACAGGGCAACTCCATCAAGGTCATCTCGTAGGCGACTTCGTGGATGGCGTGGTTTTCGTCACCCCCCTGAATCTCCAATTGCTGTTCGACCCGCATCCCCGTCGTGTTCGAGGTAGCGAAAGCGAGGTAATCGGGGCCGACGGCGAACCCGGGTCCCCAGTAGTCCGTCGGCGCGCGCTGCTCACCCAGGAAGTCGCCGTTTGACGACCAGCGGCTCAGGACCGCACGCCGCGAGTCCAGTGCCACCAGGATTTCATCCGGACCAGGCAGGCCATGACAGGACTCCGTGCCACATTCTTCAAGTGCGAGGGCGCTGGGAAGCAGAAACTCGCCCGGACCCTCCCCACGCCGCCCCAGCTCCCCCGCGAATCCACCCGCCGCATCGAAGACGGCGACCCTTCCCCCCACCCGGTCGGCCACGAACACGCGTTGCGCGGCCCGATGCGCGACGACCCCCCAGGGAAGCGGCGAGAGCGCGTCGTCCGGGGCGGCCAGGTCGGCGATGTGCACGATCTGCCCGTCGAATGGGCGATCCCCGGCCACGTGCTCGACGATTGCGACACCGGCGGAGTCGCGCTGGACGACGGCGTGATCGTGGTCGGCGCCCCGCTCGCACGACGGGCTTGCGAGCAGGGTGGAGATCAGGATGGAGGCCCTCAAGGCCCGTCTGAAGGCGCCGTCCGATCGCCGCATCCCGAGCGCGGACCCGGCCTCGGTGACCGCCGGCAGAGGAAGGCGAAGGGTCCATCTGGAGGAAGCCGGTCTGTACACGGGGAACTCCAGCGTTGAGAGGAACCATGGATGGGGGCAGGTTGCTATGGGGTATGCGAGTGGCCGGGCGAGGCTCACGCACGGCTGTGGTTGCCGCCTGACGATATATAGATGGCATATATGAATAAAATCTATATATTTCATCGGTAGCCCGAAAGAGCCCTCCACGCGAGCAGTCCGGGAGGGCACGACTACCATGTCACAGGCCGAGGGGACATGACGCAGATCACACTGTCCAAGCGGATCAACGAGTTGCTGGTGCTGGCGGTACTGGATTCCGGTCCTGCGCACGGCTACCAGATTGCGTTGTCGGTGGAGGAGCGGACCGCCGGCGCCTTCTCCTTCCAGCACGGCACGCTCTATCCGATCCTGCATCGGCTGGAGGCGGAGTGCCGGGTCCGCGGCGAATGGCACGGTCGGGGCCGGCGTCGCAAGACGTACGAGATGACCGACGCCGGGCGCACCGAACTGGCTGCCGGTGCCGCCGAGCTGGAGAGACAGTTCCGCGCCCTGCTGGGGCTGCTCAGGGGCACACATGCCGCGTGAGCACCCCCTGGCTCGGGTCGAGCGTGAAGTGAAGCTGGCACCGCGACAGCGTCTCGACCTGGTCGAAGAGGTGGACGCCGACGTGCGGGCCATGCAGGCGGAAATGGAGCGGCGCGGTTACAGTCCGGCCGAGGCCCGGCGTGAGGCGATTCGGCGGCTCGTGCCCACTGGCGAAGTTGTCGAGCAACTCGAAGACCGGCACGCGCCGGGGCTGGGTCGCTGGCTGCGCACGGACGGCCGCTGGCTCCACGCGGACGGCAGGGGAGATCGGGTGACCGGGCTCGGGATCGGCGCGGCGGCTCTGCTTGGGGGTGCGGTGGGGATTGTCGCAACCGTCCGGCCCGGATTGTCCGGCACCGCCATGGCTTTGTCCTGGGCGCTTGTGATTGTCTTCGCGCTGTTGGTCGCCAACCTGGCGCGAGTGGCGGTGCAGCTGTGGCTGCACGGGGATTTGCGGATCCGGCAGCGGCGGCTGTTGTGGGCGCGACACGCCGGCCTGATCGTCACGGCCGTGGCGCTGGGTGCCCTGGGTGCCGCGTGGGAAGGCTACCTGGCGCTGGTCGGCGGCGAGCTTGCGGACGGCGCGGCGTTGCTGGCGTGGGAAACCGCCGGAACCATGGCCTATTTCGCGGCTACCGGTCTCGCCGCAGCGATCTTTGGCTTGTTCGGGTGGCTCTCCATCTCGCCCCGACTGATCGCCGACCAGGAAATCGAGCGCCGGATCACCGAGTTCTTCGCGCAGGACCGGGCCAGACTGACGCTGAACACTTCGGCCCCGAGTATTCACGAATCCAAAGGAGATCCCTGATGTCGTTCATCGAAT
>CAZRQE010000139.1:0-9294 GCA_964602175.1 uncultured Gemmatimonadaceae bacterium
TCGATGGCGCGCTCCACCAGCGCGTGCTCGTCGAAGGAGTCGATCACCGTGCGGCCCGCGGCCGACAACTCGCGCGCAACGATTTTTGATGCGACTGGTCGCAAGGTGTTGACTTCAAAGCCGACCCACGACCGTCCACGCAACGCGACCTGCCGCAGCAACTCCTTGCCCTCGCCGCGAGTGCGCGCGATCAGGATCTTGCGGGCACGCCCGCCGTCCCGCGCTATGCGCTCCAGCTCCTGCACGAGGACGCAGGCCGTGGCATGATCGCCGGCGGGTCGCGGCACCGCGCGGCCGCGGCCCTCCTCGAAGTCGAGGTAGAGCTGGCTCACGTGGGGCCGGGCGCGACCGGTGCGCGGGTGCCTTCGACCGGCGTGTCCGGCCCGGTTGCCCCGCGAGCGCCGGGGCCGGTGTGCTCACCGAACAGCCGCCCGAGCCGCCTCGCCTCGCGTTGCCGCCAGAGGCCGCGGTGATACGCGTCGCTGGCCAGGAGCGACAGGGTGATCGTGGCTTCCCCGTACACCATGCGTTCCCGGGCGGTCTCCACCTTGCCCCATGTCGTGGCCTCGCGCAGGGTGGAGCCCGAGAGGCCTCCGTCGCGTACATCCGCCACCGTGAGTTGGACGGCGTATTTGTGCATGGGGATCTCGGCCGGGCCGGGATCGCCGCTCTCCTCCCCACCCGCCTCCGCCAGCATCCGTGCGGCCACCACCGCGTCCTGCGCGAAGTTCTTCGGCACGCCACCGCCCACCATCAACAGGCCCGTCTCCGCAGCCGCCAGCTTGATCCTCGCCAGTTCGTGGAAGTCCTTCGCGGAGTCGAAGGCGATGTGCGACGACCCGGCCGCGGACGCCCTCACCCGGTGCCCGATCGCCGCGAACCCCGCTGACGAGTCGCTCAGCGCCGGCACGAAGACCGGCACGTCCCTGTGGTACGCGGATAGCACGATCGAGCGGGCGTCGCCATGGCTGCGGTCGAGAAATGCGCCCAGCTCCCGCACGACTTCACGGCTGGAATACGCTCGCGGCGCCAGCCCGTCCAGGATCCCGGCCACGGTCTCGTCGCAGACCTGCAGTGCGGCCTCGTCGATATAGGTGTCGTAGATGCGGTCGATGCCCAGTCGCCCGAGCTCCTCGTCGCTCGCCACCGGCGCCTCGATCGAGCCCGGCGCCATGTAGTGGCGGAAGCCGAGCGCCTCGAAGAAGTCCTGGTCCACCACGATCGCGCCCGTCGCCACGATCACGTCGACCATGTCGCACTCCACCAGGGTCAGCAGCGCCTCCTTGAGCCCGGCGGACACCAGGGAGCCTGCCAGGGTGAGGAACACCACGCCGCGGGGTTCCTCCAGCATCTCCGCAAAGATGTCGGCGCCCTCGGCGAGGTTGCGGGCCTGGAAGGCGGCGCTGCGGTAGGTGTCGACAACCGCGCGGCCGTCGAACGCTGTGACGTCGATGTGCTCAACCGGCCTGGCGAGCAGCCGGCTCTTCGCCACGGACTAGAACACCACCTCGACGCCGAACCGGAACGTTCGGTTCGGGGACAGCGTGATGCTGCTCTCGCTGCCGAGGGCCAGGCCAGTGCCGAAGGTCAGTCCGTTGAGCTCGCCGTCGACCAGGACGTTGCGCGACCAGATCCAGAGGTTGCGGCCGGAGGCGTACACGGTCGCGCGGTTGGCATTGATGCGCGCGGCGATCCCCTCGGGCAGCGCGTAGCGCACCGAAACCTCGCGCAGCTTGAAGTAGTCGCCGTCGTAGACGAACGCGTTGCGGGCGTTGCTCTGGCTGTAGCGGCCGCGCTCCGTACCGTCCGCGTTGTACTGCACGGGGAACGCATACGCGCATCCGGCCGCCGCCCCGTCCTCGGTGCCGCAGCGAACCAGCTCGCGGCGGTAGACGCCGTTGAAGGTCGCCCACACCGAGCCCCAGTCGAACACCTCGTGGCCGCCGGCCCAGTCGGCCAGGGCCGAGATGGTGAGGTCGTTGGCCACCGAGATGGTCGTGTTGACGCCGCCGCTCTTGTCGGGTGTCGGGAATCCGCCGGTGAACTGGCGTTCGGAGGCATCGAAGAGCCCGTCGCCGTTGTTGTCCACGGGCATCGTCACCCACCAGGACCCCACCGGCCCACCGCGGCAGGTGTCCTCGTTGCCTTCCTCCGACATCATCCAGCAGCCCGTGACCCGCTTCTGGGACCCATCGACGGAGAAGTCGGGCACTCCGCCCATATCGGCGATCTTGTTGTCGTTGTACGCGAAGGTGCCGCCGAGCGACCAGGCCAGGATCCGGTGGTTGATCAGTTGGACGTTGAGCGCCACTTCGACGCCCCGGTTCAGGATCTCCCCCACATTCTGTTGCTGGGTACCCAGGCCGCTGACCGGCTGGCGGGGCACGCTGAAGAGCGCGTCGGTCGTCCGCGCCTCGTAGAACGTGGCGTTGAGACCGATGCGGTCGGACCAGAGCGCGGCATCGATTCCCGCTTCGATGGTGGAGGTCTTCTCGGGTCTGAGCTCGAGGTTGCCCGGGTTCGCGAAGCGGGGGGCCGACTCGCCCCGGAAGGGACGTGCGGAAAACGTCCGGTCCTTGCTGAAGGCGGCCGGGAACTTGCCCGTCTGTCCGTAGGCCGCCCGGACCTTGAGTTCGTCGACGAGCGGAATTCCGATGTCGTCCGACAGCATGTACGATCCGGTCGCCTTGGGATACAGCTCGAAGTCGATGTTGTCCCCGAAGCTCGATCCCGCGTCCATCCGGAAGCCACCCCCCAGGTACACCTTGTCCCACAGACTCACCTGCTCGTCGAGGTACACGCCCCCGTTGAACACCTCGACGTTGCCCTCATATGCCGTGATGAGCGCGGCGGCGTCGAAATCATTGGTTCCCGGGAGTGCGAACGTCCGACCGTAGCCGTTGATGAGGCTCATGTCCTCGCGGAATCCCTGTACGCCCACGGTGAGCGTAGAGGCGAGCCAGCCGTCCGCGTTCTCCCAGGCGTGAGTCGCGCCCCCGTCCATGGAGACGGAGACGAAGGAGCGGTCGCGCCGGGTGATCTCGCCGGTGGGATCGTCGACGGTGAAGCCGATGGGCTGGATCACGCGTTGCGCGTTGGTCCGGTGGTCCACACCCACCTTGAGCCTGGTGGAGAGGCCGTCACGGATGTTCCAGCTCAGCCCGCCCGCGAAGATGGCTCGGTTGACCGCCTCGTCGATATCCGGCATGAGGAAGATGCGCAACGCCTCGTGCAGGTCGGACGCACCGGAGAAGAAGAGGGCGTCGCCGACCTCGAAAGTCGTCAGCGGATCGTTGATCGCCGCACCGTTGTAGAGGCGCTGGAAGTTGTGCCGGACGAAACTCCCCGAGAATTCGAGGGTGAAGTCGTCGCTCAGCGAAGCCTGCATGCCGCCGCGAAGACTGTAGTTGGTGCTGCCGTCCTTGGGCTGCGTCCCCGTGCGGTCCTCGAGACGGCCGCTGACACTGTAGGTGACGTCGGCGGTCCCCCCGGACACCCCGGCGTAGTAGCTCTGGACGCTGCCCTGCTGGAAGTAGTTGTCCCGCATGAAGGTCTCGGCGACCTCGCCGGACTCCACGCGTTCCGGGAAGATCAAGCGCGTGTCCAGGATGTTCCAGAGCTCGGGCTGTTCGATGCCCTGCTCGACCCTTGCCGTGAACCGCGGTGCGCCGGGCGTCCCCTTTTTGGTGAAGATCTGGATGACCCCGGTGGCCGCGTCCGAGCCGTAGAGCGTCGAGGCCGCACCGCCCTTGGTGACTTCGATCCGTTCGATGTCGCTGACCAGCAGGTCCGCCAGCGCGGACGACTGCTCGCCGCCGGTCCCGAACGCGGTGGCGTGGTCGTTGTCGACGCGCACGCCGTCCACGTAGATGACCGGGGTCTGCGGGTTGAAGACCGAGGACACGCCCCGGAAGTTGATCAGCGAACCCGTGCCCGGCTGCGCGGAGGTCGCGCTGATGGTCGCTCCGGCCACACGGCCCTGAAGGACCTGGTCGATGGACTGGACCGGGGCCAGCTCGAAGTCCTCGGCACTGAGCACCTCGACCGAGGTTCCCAGCGCGCGCCGGGTGGTTTCGGCACCCACCCCGGTGACCACGATCTCGTTGAGCGCGATCGCCGTGGACACCAGTCTGATGTCGGCTGTCACCGTCTGGCCGGCGGCCACATTCAAGGTTTGCTCAGCACCCTCGTAGCCGATCAGCGTCACCCGCACGACGTGTTCGCCGGCAGGCACGTTCAACAGGACGTAGCGTCCGGACGAGTTGGTGATCTGTCCGACTCCGGTCCCTTCGATCAGGACCTGGGCGTTTGCGAGGGACCGCCCGGAGGCGCCGTCCAGGACCTGGCCCTGGACGACGCCCGTCTGGGCTGCGGCCGGCACGGCACCGACCGTCAGTGCCAGCAGGGCCGCAAGCGCGGCAATGCGTTTGATCAAGGCAGCCTAGTTGAACGGCGACGCGTTGTTCGCCACCAGCACCTTGTTCATGTCCACGTGAATCGTCACTTCCATCTTGACCAGAGGAGCGCCCGGATCCACACCGTCGTACAGGTCGAGGGGCGTGTAGATGTCCATCGCGTACTGCGGGGACCCCGGAATGTACCCGGGGACGATCGGTACGGTGCCCGGATCGCCCTCGTTGATGTTGTCGTTCTGGTCGATTTCGCGGAGCATCATCGGGAGCTTGATCCCGAGGTCGGCCATGCGGCGGCCCTCAAGGAGCAGGATCTCCTGCCGGGCGAGCCACAGTGCATGCCACACTTCGGTGTCGCTGCCAAGACCGGCAATGCTGTCCGCACTGAGCGAGGTGCCCGAAGTGTACGGGATCTGGAGCCCGTCGCTCGGGCGATTCAGCACCAACCCGGCCCGGTAGGGGCTATCGGCGTCGGCCCGAATCAGAATCTCCTCACTCCGCGGCCGCAGACTCAGGTCCGCGTTCCGCCGCTCGTCAATGTCGTCGAACGACACCATGCCCCGGGTCTTGGCAAGCGTGACCGCGCTCGCCAGATGGCTCCGCGCCTCGCCGACGTTGCCGGACGCCAGCGCGGCCTCGGCGAGAATCAGGTGCATCTCCTCGGCCTTGGCGATCGGGATCGCCGAATCACGCTCCGTGTACTTCGGATCCAGAAAGTCGAGCCTCGGAAGCGGCTGCATCTCCTGGAGCGCACGGAGAACGAGGAAGAAAACCGACGTGTTGGCGAGGAACTGCTCGTCGTACGGTGGCGCGTAGAGGAAATCGGGAGACGTTCCCAGCACCGCATTGGCCGCGGATGCGGCCCCGCCCGCGTCACCGAGCAGGCGGTGGGCCCGCGCCAGCGCCGCGTTGGCCTGCGCACCGAACCCGGCTCCGGCCTGCAAGTCGCTGATGGCCTTGTTGAGTGCGACGTCCGCGGGTTGCGTCTGGCCGTCTTCCTCATGGGGCACGTGGGAAAAGACCTCCCCCATGGTCAGGAAGGCCATGCCCCGGTAGTAGTGCGCCTCGGCGACGAGGGCGGGCGGCGCCCCTGGGTCATTGGGCGCGATCTCGTCGATGACGAAGTCCGCAAGCGCGCGCAGCTCCTGGACGTTCCAGTAGACACCGCTGGCACTTGTCCCCGTTCCGTTGAAGATGTCCGGGCTGACCGTATGGGCTTCGTCCATGGTCTGGTTGAGCCCCGTCCCATGTACGGAGTAGTTGTCGCTGACGACCTCGGTCGCGACGACGTACGCGTTGATCATCCGTGCGAACTGCGCCCTGAGTCCGGGCAGGAGTGCCGCGGTCGGGTCTGTGGCCTGCGCCAGGTCCTCGTCGGTGGTCGTCGGGTTGTTCACCTGGGTCGGATCGATGGCGTCACACGCGGCAACCGCCAGGACGGCGAAGAGCGCCGCGGCAACAGTGCGACCGCCCGTTCCGAAGATCGACATGTTCTGCTTTTTCATTTGTCTGGTCTCCTTTTCACAGCGGTCTAGAACACGACCTCGACACCGAACCTGAAGGTCCGGTTCGGGGACAGGGTGATGCTGCTCTCGCTTCCCAGCCGCAATCCTCCGCCGCTCAGGCCGTTCAGCTCTCCGTCGATCATCTGGTTCCTGGACCAGATCCAGAGATTGCGACCGTTGGCGTATACCGTCGCGCGTCCGGCCCCCAGGGTACCGGCCCAGTCTTCGGGCAGACGGTATCGCAACGAAACCTCTCTGAGCTTGAAGTAGTCACCGTCGTAGAGGAACCCGGTTCGGGCGCGATTCTGGCTGTACCTCCCACGCTCGGTCCCGTCCGCGTTGTACTGGACCGGGAATGCGTACGCGCAGCCCTGCGCGGCTCCCTCCTCCATCCCGCACCGAATCAGCTCGCGCCGATAGATGCCGTTGAAGGTCGCCCAAACGGACCCGTAGTCGAAGACGTCGTGACCCCCGGCCCAGTCGGCCAGGGCGCTGATGGTGAGGTCGTTGCCGATCGAAATCGTGGTGTTGGCGCTGCCGCTCTTGTCGGCTACCGGGAACGAACCCGTGAAGTCCCTCTCCGAACCGTCGGGCAGCCCGTCTCCGTTGGTGTCGACCGGCATGGTCAGCCACCAGGCCCCCACGGGCCCTCCACGGCACGTGCTCTCGTCGTTCGGATCGCTCTGAGTCCAGCAGCCTGTCACGCGCTTCTGCGAACCCTCGGCGGAGAAGTCCGGAACCCCGCCCATGTCCGTCACTTCGTTGTGATTGTAGTTGAAGGTCCCGCCGATACTCCAGGCCAGCGACTGGGTATTGACCAGCTGCAGGTTCAGCGCAACCTCGACGCCTCGGTTCAGGATCTCGCCCACATTCTCCTGCTGGATGCCCTGCCCGGTCACGGGCTGGCGCGGCACATCGAAGAGCGCGTCGGTGGTGCGCGCCTCGTACACGGTGAAGTCCAGGCCGATGCGGTTGCTCCACAGTGCTGCGTCGATTCCGGCCTCGATCGTGGAAGTCTTCTCCGGGCGCAGATCCAGGTTGCCGGGGTTGGAGAACCTGGGCGCTGACTCACCCCGGAAGGAGCTGGCCGAGAAGGTGCGGTCCTTCAGGAAGGCGCCGGGGAACTTGCCGGTTTGCCCGTAGGCGGCGCGAACCTTGAGCTCGTCCACGAGGGGCAGCCCGACGTCCTCGGAAAGGATGTACGACCCTGTAGCCTTGGGGTACAGCTCGGTGTCGATGTTGTCGCCGAAGCTCGAACCCGCGTCGATCCGGAAGCCGCCGCCCAGGTACAGCTTGTCCCAGAGGCTGACCTGTTCGTCGACGTAGAAGCCGCCGTTGAAGACCTCGCTGTTCCCCTCGCCCGCGGTGATGACCGCCGCGGCGTCGAAGTCGAAGGTGCCGGGGAGCGCGAAGGTGCGTCCGTTGCCCCAGATGATGCTCAGTTCCTCCCGGAACCCCTGCACGCCCACGGTCGTCGACGATCCGACCGTCCCGCCGGCGCTCTCCCAGCCGTAGGTCAGGCCGCCGTCCAGAGACACCGAGGTGAAGGAGCGGTCCCAGCGGCGGAGGTTGCCCGTGGGTTCGCCCGGGGTGAAGCCGATGGGCTGGTAGGTACGCTGCTGGTTGTTCCGGTTGTCGGTGCCCAGCGTCATCCTGAACGACAGGTCGTCCATGATGTTCCAGCGGGCGCCCGCCGAGAATATGAAGCGGTTGACCGCCTCGTCGATCTGGGGCAGCAGGAAGATGTCCAGGGCCTCGTGCAGCGTCGACGCGCCCGAGAAGAAGAGCGCGTCCCCGACCTCGAAGGTGGTGAGCGGGTCGGCGATGGCGGACCCGTTGTAGAGCCGCTCGAAGTTGTGGCGGACGTAGTTCCCCGAGAACTCCAGGGTGAAGTCTTCGCTGAGCGACGCCTGCAGGCCGCCGCGGATGTTGTAGTTGGTGCTGGCGTCCCTGGGCTGGGTGCCGGTGAGGTCCTCCAGGCGGCCGCTGACGCTGTAGGTAACGTCCGCAGTCCCCCCGGCAACACCCACGTAGTAGTTCTGGGCCTGGCCGTTCTTGAAGTAGAGATCCCGCATGAACCGCTCGGTGATCTCGCCGGACTCCACGCGCTCGGGGAAGATGACGCCCATGTCGAAGATGTACTTGAGCTCGGGCATCTCGATTCCCCGCTCGACGCGCGCGGTGATCCTCGGCGCCCCCGGGGTTCCCTTCTTGGTGAAGATCTGGATCACACCCGTGGCCGCATCCGATCCGAAGAGCGTCGATGCCGCTCCGCCCTTCGTGACCTCAATGCGCTCGATGTCGCTGACGAGAATGTCCGCGAGCGCGGACGACTGCTCGCCGCCGGTTCCAGCCGCGGTGGACTGACTGTTGTCCACGCGCACGCCATCGACGTAGATAACCGGAGTCTGGGCGCCGAACACCGATGAGACGCCGCGGAAGTTGATCAGGGACCCGGTTCCCGGCTGCGCCGAAGTGGCGTTCACCGAGGCGCCCGCGACCCGTCCCTGAAGGAGCTGGTCGACGGACTGCACCGGCGCCAGTTCGAAGTCCTCCGCGGCGAGCACCTCGACCGAGGTGCCGAGCGCACGCCGCGTAGTCTCGGCACCCACCCCCGTGACGACGATTTCGTTGAGCGAGATCGCGGTCGAGGACATCTGGATGTCGGCGGTGGCCGTCCCCCCGGCCGTGACCGTGACCGTTTGCGTCGCCTCGTCGTATCCGATCAGGGTCGCCTGGACCGTGTGCTCGCCGGCGGGCACGTTCAGAAGCACGTAGCGCCCGGAGGAGTTCGTGAGCTGCCCGATCCCGGTACCGGCGACCAGAATCTGGACGTTGGAGAGCGGACGCATCGAGGCCGCGTCCACGACCAGCCCCTGCACGACCCCCGTCTGGGCCAGAGCAGGAGACGCGGTGGCGGCCGTAAGCGCCAGCAGCGCCAACAGACCCCCTCCCACACTGCTTGCAAGTCGACTGAATTGCATGGTTCCCTTCCTTGTCTTGGTGACTCGAGTTTGCTGGATGCGCCTCGCTTCCCGGCGCCTCCGAAAGGTGGTGGAGCTCCCGCTCCAGGTACGGTCAGTGCTTGGGTTCGTCAGGCATCTCCTTTCTCCATCTCTCTATTGGCGGCGTCAATGCCGGGGAGACAACTTACCTATACATCGAGATTCCGCACATACTTGGCGTTCTTCTCGATGAATTCCCGGCGGTGTTCCACCTCGTCGCCCATGAGCTGTGAGAAGATCCTGTCGGCCTCGACCGCGCTCTCGACCGTGACCTTGAGGATCGTCCGCGCATCGGGGTCCATGGTCGTCTTCCACAGCTGATCGGGGTTCATTTCGCCCAGCCCCTTGTAGCGCTGGATCGACACGCCCTTT
>CAZRQE010000140.1:0-28999 GCA_964602175.1 uncultured Gemmatimonadaceae bacterium
GCGCTCACGCCAGCGCCCCGATCACCGCATCGGTGAACGCCGCCGTGCCGTTTGCACCGCCCATGTCGGGCGTGCGAGCCGTCCCGTCGCCGATCACCGAGGACACCGCCGCACGCACCCGCGCCGCCACCTCGCCCTGGCCCACGTGGTCCAGCAGCATGCACCCCGAGAGCAGCAGCCCCGTCGGGTTGGCCACACCCTGCCCCGCGATGTCGGGCGCGGAGCCGTGCACGGCCTCGAAGACCGCGTGGCTCTCGCCGATATTGCCCGCCGGCGCAAAGCCCAGCCCGCCCACGAGGCCCGCCATGAGGTCGCTCAGGATGTCGCCGAACATGTTCTCCATGACCAGGACGTCGAACCGGTAGGGATCCAGCACGAGGTACATGGCCGTCGCGTCGATGATCCGGTCCTCGAACGCGACCCGGTCCGCGTAGCGTTCGGCCATGCGTTGGCCCACTTCCAGAAACAGCCCCTGCGTATGCTTCAGGATGTTGGCCTTGTGCGCGAGCGTCACCTTGCGGCGGCCGTTGGCAACCGCGTAGTCGAACGCGAAGCGCACGATCCTCTCGGAGCCGTAGCGCGTGGTGATCATCACCGATTCCGCCGCCGCCTTGGGGTCCCGGTCCATCCCGATGAAGTGCTCGACGCCGACGTACAGTCCCTCCGTGTTCTCCCGGATCAGCACGAGGTCGATGTCCTCGTAGCGGCCGCCGGGCAACATGGTGCGAACCGGGCGCACGTTGGCGAAGAGGTCGAAGTGTTTGCGAATGGCGACGTTGATGGAGCGGAATCCCGACCCCGACGGCGTGGTGAGCGGGCCCTTCAGTGCCACCCCGTTGGCCTCGATCGAATCGACGGTCTCCTGGGGAAGGGGGTTGCCGTGCGACGCCAACGCCCCGATTCCCGCATCCCGCTCGTCGTATTCGAGGTCCGCGCCGGCGGCCTCGAATACCCGCAGCACCGCGCCGGTTACCTCCGGACCGATCCCGTCACCGGGAATCACCGTGATCGTCCTACTCATATACTCATATACTCATGCTCACTCGTCGTCCGCCGCGTCGAAGTCCAGCGACACCGAGTTGATGCAGTAGCGCTGGCCCCCAGGCCCCGGTCCGTCCGGGAAGACGTGTCCGAGATGCGCATCGCAGCGGCTGCACACGACCTCGGTGCGGCGCATGAAGAACTTGCGGTCCTCCTTCTCGCCGACGTGTTCCGCGTCCGCGGGCCGGGTGAAGCTCGGCCAGCCCGTGCCGGAGTCGAACTTGTCGGATGACTCGAAGAGCGGCTGACCGCAGCATACGCACCGGTACGTGCCGTCCTCCTTGTGGTCCCAGTATTCGCCGGTGAACGCGCGTTCCGTCCCCCCCTTGCGCGTGACGCGGTACTGTTCCGGCGTCAGTTCGCTCTTCCAGTCCCTCATATCAGATACCCTCCGTCCACGGGAATCACGGCCCCGGTAATATGGCGCGCCATCTCCGAGCAGAGAAACAGGATCACCGACACCACATCCTGCGGATCGCCCAGCCGGCCGAGCACGCTCGCCTCCCGCGCCCGGTCCAGGATCTCGGCGGGAACCCGTTCCGTAAGCCGGGTCGTACGGATGTAGCCCGGCGCCACGGCGTTCACGTTGACGTTCGAGGGCCCCAGTTCCACGGCCGTGCTGCGCGTGAGCCCGATCATCCCCGCCTTCGACGAGCAGTAGTTCGCAAGACCGAATTCGCTGGAGAGTCCGTGCACGGAAGACACGTTGACGATCTTGCCGAACTCCTGTTCACGGAGGTAGGGCGCCACTTCACGGGTGACGTAGAAGGCTCCGGTGAGGTTGGTGTCGATGACCGACGCCCACTCCTCGTCGCTCATGCGCCACAGCGCGCGGTCGCGGCCCACGCCGGCGTTGTTGACGAGAAAATGCAGTCCCCCGAGCCGCTCATGGGCCGACGACACGAAGTCACGGACCCAGGCGGAATCGCGTACGTCTCCGGAGCGCGCGAAGACCCTGACACCGCTCTCCTTCAGCATTTCCTCCGTTTCGACCGCGGCCCGCCGGCTGGCGGCACCGGTGTCCAGGTAGTTGAACGCGATGTGGACGCCCCCGCGGGCGAATCCGATCGCCGTCGCCCTGCCGATTCCGCTCGAGCCCCCGGTGATGAGCGCGACCCTGCCTCGCTGGAAGGGAAACTCGACGGCCGGCTCGGGTCGCGGCTCGGCTGCCACCTGGCTCAGCAACTCCTTCACGGCATCGCTCATGCGGGACCCGCCGCCTTGCTGGCCGCATGCTTGATCGACGTCCCCTCGACCAGGAAGACCACGTCTTCGGCAATGTTGGTCGTCAGGTCGCCGATCCTCTCCAGGTTCTGAACTACCAGGATCAACTCAAGCCCGGGGCCGATGTAGCGGGGCTGCTCCAGCATGTACGAGACGATGATCCGGAAGGCGGACCAGCGGAGGTCGTCCACACGGTCATCCTCCGCGATGACTTCCCTGGCGGTTTCGGCGTCGCGGTTGACCATCGCGTCCAGGGCTTTGCCCATCATTTGCCGGACCTGGCCGCTGATCTCGGCGATCTCGAGGATGTCCGGCATCGGAGGATACCGCGTCATGCGCTCGGAGGCGTTCGCGATGTTCACGGCGTGATCGCCGATTCGCTCGATGTCGTTCGACGCTTTCAGCGCCACGAAGACCAGGCGCAGATCGCTGGCGATCGGCTGCTGCAGCGCGAGCAGTTCCAGAACGCGCTCGTCGAGTTCGACCTCGAGGGCGTTCAGGCGATCGTCCGCGCGACGGACCCTCAGGGGGACCAGCGGGTCGCGCTCGGTCAATCCGTCCATGGCCATCCGCACGAGTTCCTCAGCCCGGCCCGCCATGTCCAGCAGCATCCGCTGCAGGCGGTTGAGCTCGGTGTCGAAGGAGCCTCGGGGGCGATGCGGTTCGTTCATTGGGTCCGCCCGGTCAGGTAGGACTCCGTGCGTGCCTCGCGCGGGTTGGTGAACAGGGTCTCGGTGAGACCATACTCCAGCAGTTCGCCCCGGTCCAGAAACGCGGTCATATCCGACAGGCGAGCGGCCTGCCAGCGGTTGTACGTGGCGATCACGATCGTGTAGCGGGGGCTCAGCGCGCGGATAATCGACTCGATCCGCGCCGTCGCCTCGGGGTCGAGAGCCGACGTGGGCTCGTCCAGCAGGAGGACGTCCGGCTTCAGTGCCAGCGTCCGGGCAATGCAGAGCCGCTGTTTCTGTCCCGCCGACAGCTCCAGCGCGGGCGTGTCCAGTTCGTCGGCCACCTCCGACCAGAGACCGGCATCGGTGAGCGCTTCCTCCACCAGACCCGGGAGATCGCCGGTGAACCCGCTCGCACGCGGACCGAACGCGATGTTGTCGAAGACGGATTTGGGGAACGGGGTGGTCTTCTGGAAGACCATTCCGATGCGTCGGCGCACTTCCACCGGGTCGACATCGGGGCCGTACAGATCCATCCCGGCGAAATGAACCGTCCCGCTGGTCCTGGCGCCGGATACGAGCTCGTTCATGCGGCTGAAGCAACGCAGCAGCGTGGTCTTGCCACATCCCGACGGGCCGATGACCGAGACAATCCGCCCGCGTGGGATGGAAAGGGACACCTTTCTCAGCGCGAGGTGCCTGCCGAAGCGCACGCTGAGCCGTTCGGCCGTAAGCACAGGCGCATCCGCAGGGGCAGGCGGACGGTTCATCGGGAGGCCCCGTCCAGGCGCCGCACGACAAGCGCTCCGACGAGATTCATTGCGAGCAGAAGCAGAAGCAGTACGAGCGCCGCCCCGGCCGCCAGCGCGGCGAAGTCCTCCTGCGACCGGGTTGCCCACGCGAAGATCTGCGTCGGCAGCGACGTCAGCGGATGCGCCGGCCTCTGCGGGGCGAAGCTCATGAACGTTGCGGTCCCGAGGACGAGGAGTGGAGCGGCGGCCCCGGCTGTCCGGGTCAAGGCGGCACAGCAGCCCGCCAGGATCCCGGGACCGGCCGCGGGCAGGATCTGGTTGCGAACGACCTGCCAGCGCGTCGCGCCAAGCCCGTAGGCAGCCATCCGCAGACCCTCCGGTACCCGGCGAATGGCGGTCCTGGAGGACACGATGACCACTGGAAGGGCCAGCACGGCGAGCGTGCAGCCGCCAGCGAGTATGGTCGGTCCCAACCCGAGCGCACGCACGAACAGCGCCAACCCCACGATCCCGTAGATCACCGAGGGGATCCCGGCCAGGTTGGCCGTCACGGACTCGATGACCGCGGTCAGGCGCGTGCGAGGCGCGTACTCTTCCAGGTAGATCGCGGTTCCGATCCCGATCGGCAGCGCGAGGACGGCGGTCAGAAGCAGAAGCCAGAGCGTGCCCGCCAGCGCCGGCCCGATGCCCGCAATGGCCGCCACGCCGGAGGGGGTTTGGCGAAGGAAATCGACGTCGACGATCTGTAAAGCCGTGAACCCCAGGTACGCAGTGAATACGAGGAATCCGACCAGCACTGCGACAGCGGCGACGCGGCACGCGGCGCCGACCGGGTCGCGCCGCGATGCGGGACGGGTCATGAGCCGGCCCTCCCCACGCTGCGGGACACCAGGATCCTGCCGGCCGTGTGTATCCCGTAGGTGCCCACGAACAGGACAGCTCCGACAGCGAAGAACGCCTGGAACTCACGTGTACCGGTCGCCGCGTCTCCCATGCCCAGCTCGGTCAGGAACGCTGTCAGCGTCTGGAGGCCTTCGAACGGACTCCACGTCAATCGGGACTCGTTGCCCGCGGCGAGCGCGACGATCATCGTCTCGCCGACGGCCCGGGCCATCGCGATCAGCACGGCGGCGAGGACACCCCCCGAGGCGGCGGGCAGGAGAACCCGGGTCACAACTCGTCCCTTTGGAGCACCCAGCGCCAATCCCGCGTCGAGAAGTGGCGCCGGCACGCTTTCCAGCGCTTCGCGAGACAGCACCGTGACCGTCGGCAGAATCATCAGCCCCACCACCATGCACGCGGACAACGCGTTGAACGCCTCGATCCCCGGCCACAGGACCCGCAGGGCCGGCGTGACGAAGTGAAGCGCGAACAGACCGTACACCACCGTCGGAACGCCCGCCATCAGCGCCGTGACACCGTTCAGCAGCCGAGCCGTGCGACCGCCCGCGTACTGATGCAGGTACACCGCCGTCATCAGTCCGGCCGGCAGCGCAAACACCGCCGCGCCGGCGGCGATCTGGACGGTTCCTACGAGGAGTGGCGCCACGCCGAACCGGGGCTCCGCCGCTGCGGGCGCCCACGTGATCTCGGTGAGGAAACGCCATGGCGAGACATCGGCGAAGAACAGCGCGGCCTCGCGCACGAGTACGGCCAACACGGCGGCCAGGGCAACGACCGCGACCACCGTGCAGGCCAGGAGCATGTGCGTCACGAGGCGCTCGCCCGCCGCGCGGGACGCCGTTCCGGCACCGGACACGCTCCGCGGCATCATGACGGAGCCCGTCGCGGTACCCGGCCGGTACCCGCCGCGACAGGGCCGGGACTCATGGGATCCCCCGCCGACTGTCTGAGCGCTTCGCTGCGCGCCTCGTTCAATAGCGCCCGGCTTCGCGAGTACTCCGCGGCGGGAAGGGGCGCGTAGCCCGTGTCCCGTGCCAGCAGCTCGCTCGCCGACACATAGTGCTCGATGAAGTCGAACACGTCCGGGTCGGCCAGCAGCACGCTCTTGACGTAGAGGTACAGTTCTCTCGACAGCGGGCTGTAGCGGCCGTCCCGGATCGCGGCGGGGGTCGGCAGGACGCAGCCGAAGCCCGTGTCCACGGCGAGCATCCGCAATCGGTCGGAATGAGCCGCGTGGTGGGCGGACCCGAAATACCCCAGGGACCAGCGGTCGCCTGCAACGCCCCGGACGATAAGATGGTCGTCCTCGGTCCGGTGGTAATCGGCGCGGCTGGCTCCAGGCCGGCCCACGACCACACGGGTGAAGAAGCGGAATGTTCCCGAATCGGTGCCGGGCCCGAAGAGGCGGATCCTTTCCGCGGGAAGCGCGGGCCTGAGGTCGCGCCATGTCGTCACGGCGGCGTCGGGTCCCCAGATCCGTCCCAGTTCGGCCAGGGTCAGGCACGCCACGGCTTCGTTCGCGGGATGGGCCACCATGGCCACGCCGTCGCGGGCAACGGGAAGGGCCAGGAACCGGCGGTCCGCTGCACGGCACCTCGCCATCTCCGCGGCAGTCATGAGCCTGGAAGCCGCCGCGATGTCCGCTTCGTCCTCGCAGAATCGCCGCAGTCCCCCGCCCGAACCCGAAACACGGATGACGATCCGCGCCCCCGGGTGTTCGCGGGCGAAAGCCTCGGAGACCGCTTCGGTCAGCGGGTAGAGGCTGCTCGAACCGTCAACCACGACGACCCGGTCTCCGTCCGGCGCGCACCCGCACAGAAGAACCAGTGCCAGCGACCCGGCGATCGCACGCCATCCGCGGAAACCGGGCGCCGTCATGCCGACGCCATCCGGGCAGGTAACGCCCCGTGCAGGGGAACGGTGAAGGTGACGGTCGTACCCGAGCCCCACGTGCTCTCGGCCACGACGGTCCCTCCCATGCTCGAAACCAGGTGCCGCACGATCGCCAGCCCGAGCCCCGTGCCTCCCTCCTCCCTGGAACGGGCCGCATCCACGCGGTAGAATCGCTCGAAGATCCGGGGGAGCGACGCGGCCGGAATGCCGGTTCCGTTGTCCCTCACCGAGATTCGCAGGCTTTCGTCATCCGCACGGATGTCCACAACGACCTGCCCCTCCTTTTCCGGGACGTATCGCAGGGCATTCTCGAACAGATTGCGGAAGATCTGATAGACGGCAGCCTCGTCCCCCAGTCCCTCGCCGCTTCCTTCCACCCGAAAGCCGACACCGTCCCCCGCGCGTTTCGCCTCGAGCTCCTCCCATGCCGACCAGGCAACGCGCTCGGCGCTGAACGGCTGTCGCTCGGGGCGCCACGCACCGGATTCGTACCGCGACAGATCGAGCAGGTCGTCCACGAGCCGCTGCAGCCTGACCGTGTTGCTTTCGATGGAGTGCAGGAACTTTTGGCGAAGGTCCCGAGGAAGTCCCTCGTCCAGCACGGTTTCGGCAGCGGCCCGAATGACGGTCAGGGGGGTCTTCAGCTCGTGCGAGGCGTTGGCCACGAAATCGGAACGCACCGCCTCGAGACGGCGGATCTCGGTCATGTCCACCAGGAGTACCACCGAGCCGCCCTCCGTGCCCCGCTTGGTACGGACCTCCAGCTCCCGGTCTCCCACCGTGAGTTCCAGCCGTGCCTCCGGGCGGACCACCGAACTCTCCAGCAGGTCCCGGAGTTCCGGGTCCCTGACCACGGAGCCGATCGGCGAAAACGGCAGCACCTCGACCAGTCCGAGCAGCTGCATCGCGGCCGGATTGATCCTCAGGATCCGCGCGTCGTCGGTCAGGGCAATGAGCCCTTCGGCGACCTTGTCCATGAGCTGCGCGAGTTCGTCCCGTTCACGCGTCACGCGGCTGACCTGCTCTTCCATCTCACCCCGAACCCGGTTGGCAGCCGAAGCGAGCCGTGCAAATTCCGTGATCTTCGAGAGCTTGACGCGCGGCCCGGAGAACTGTCCGGCACCCAATCGCTGGAGGAGAAGCCGGGTGTTGTCGACCGATGCCGCTCCGACGCGCACGAGCCGGTGCAGGAACAGGAGCACGACCAGTCCTGCGGCCGCGACCGCCAGCGCCACCCATACGGCAGTCCGGGCCGCGGCCTCGCGGATCGGGGCGGCCGGCGCGCCGAAGCGGATCACGATGGTTCCGCCGCGCCAGTACACCCGGGTCGCGCTGAAAAGATATGCCTGGCCGTCCAGCGAGCTGACCCGCCGAGCAAATCCGTCGACCCGGAGCAGCGCGGCTCCCACCTCCGCACGCCGGGTCCGATCCACGATCGCGTCCGCCTGTCCGGGACCGAGGTCCGAATCGGCCATCAGGGACAGTTGCGCGTCGAAGACGCTTACCCGATAGCCGGTGGCAAGCGCGAGGGCGCTCGCGATGCTGTCCAGGGGGACGTCACGGGACGCCCGCACCCGCTCTGCGCCGAGCCGGACCGCCGGTTCGAGATGCTGCTGGTGCTCGCGATACATCGCGCCCGTGCCGACCACGCGCGCAACACTCCAGGCAACGGCCGCGATCAACATCACGGCCACGGTTCCGGCGCCCAGGACGGCCGGGCGAAGCGGAACCCTCACTGCGATCCCCGAAACCGGTAGCCGAAGCCGCGCACGGTCTCGATCCACTCACCAGCGACGCCGAGCTTGGTGCGCAGGCGGCGAATGTGCATGTCCACCGTACGTGTGCGAATGCGCCTGATCGCATCGGGATCGGAACTCCATGCTCCCTCGAGAAGCTGATAACGATCCTGTGTCCGTCCGCGACGCTCCATGAGGGTCTTCAGCAGCCGCAGCTCGGTGGGGGTAACCGGTACCTCCACGCCATCCAGCGTGACCTGCATGGCCCCCAGATCCACGCTGAGGGGGCCCGCCTTCAGCACGCGTCCGCCCTTGCCCGTCGGCGAAGCATCGGCGCGGGCACGTCTCAGTATGGCATCGACACGCAGTACCAGTTCGCGGGGACTGAACGGTTTGGTCAGATAGTCGTCCGCTCCCAGTTCGAACCCCTCGATCCGTTCGAATTGTTCCCTCTTCGCGCTCACCACGAGGACCGGCACGGCACGGGTGGCCGCCTCCCGCCGAACCGCGCGCAGCACCTCGTCACCCGACAGTCCCGGCAGCATTCGATCCAGCACAACGAGATCGGGGATATCCCGGTGAAGCGCGTCCAGCCCCTCCGCCCCATTCGCGGCGGTCTCCACACGATAGCCCGCACGCGTCAGCTGATAGGCAACCAACCCCGCGATATCGGCGTCGTCTTCGATCACGAGCACCCGTGGCCGGACTCCCGACTCTTCGCTCACGAGGCCTCCGGGCTCAGACGCCCGATCCCGCGTCGGAGACCCGCACGGACCGCCCACCAACGATTTCCAGCACTTCAGCTTCCGTGAGCGTATGGTTCACGCTCTTGGCGCGTTCCAGCACCCGCGCGCACAGTTCGCCGTCGCCCGGATCGAAGCCCCGGCGGGCGAGCCAGTACCTGACGTTCGAGATCCCGGACATGGGGCCCACCTCGATTTCCTGAGACCGGCCGACCATCGACGCGGGCACACCGGAATAGACGCGGTCCGCCAGCCAATTGGCGCCCTTGGTCTTGGCCTTGACGATCGCGGCCGCGTGCACCCCCGTGGCCGTGCGGAAAGCGTCCTCTCCCAGCACCGGGTAGTTCGGAGGCAAGGGGACACCACATTCGCGGGAGACCAGCTCGCAGTAGTCCGCGAGCCTCGCAAGATCCGCATCGTGGACCCCGGCCAGCGCGAGGTTGACCAGCAACAGATCCATCTCGACGTTGCCTACTCGCTCGCCGATCCCCATCGCGGTCGCGTGGATCCGGTCGGCCCCGGCCTCGATCGCCGCCAGGGCGTTGGCCAGCCCCAGCCCTCTGTCGCGATGTCCGTGCCAGTCCAGCTTGACGCTTTCGCCGGACGCGTCGATGATCTCGCGCTTCACAAAGCGAATCAGCGCCCTGACACCCGAGGGCGTGGCATGTCCGACCGTGTCGGAAAGGCAGATCCGCCGCACGCCCCAATCGATCGCGTTCCCGTACAGCGTCCGCAGCGTGGCCGCATCCGCCCGGGTCGTGTCCTCGGTCACGAACATGACGGACAATCCCTCGCGCACGCAGAACGAGACCGATTCCTCCGCGGTCCGCAACATGTGATCCACCGTCCACCCCTCGGCGTACCGCCGGATGGGCGAGCTGCCGATAAAGGCCGAAACTTCCAGGGGAACGCCCGTGCGGTGCGATATTCTCACTACCGGCTCCACATCCGCGACCATGGTTCGGGCCGCGCAGTTGGGCTTGATCGAGAGGTGGGAGTCGCGGATCTCCTCGCAAAGCCTGGTCACGTCGCCCGCCGCACGGGGGCCGGCCGCGGGGAGTCCGATGTCCGCGGCGTGGATGCCCAGTTCGTGCATCATGTGGATGAGCTGGATCTTGGCGCCGATCGGGGGATCGATGACGGACGGCGACTGGAGCCCGTCCCTCAGTGTCTCGTCGTCCAGTTCGACATGGCGCCCCCAAGCCAGGGTGTCGAACTCCTCGACGTTCCAGTCATGAATCAGACGATTCTCGTCCATTCCGCCTCCGTTCCGCGCCGGGCGATTCCCGGCCAGCCTTGCACCTCACACTACAATCAAGATTGTGGCCTACGCTCCCCGGGGGAAAGCACCCGCGAACCATGGCGAATAGTTACCGCCCACATGCGCGCCCGGTGTTGACCTCGTGCGCCGCCCTTGGACAGCTTTTCCTACGGAACGTTGGCACCTGTCTACAATAGCGGGGCAAACCTTGATTATCGGACAACCGTGAGATTCTGGAAGGGACTTGCGGGGCAGTACGCCCGGACCAGCGCCGATTCCCACGATCCAGCTCTCGTGGGACGCACCTATGCGATTCCATTCGGCACCGTGTGGGACGCAATCGTCGCACTGGCCAGCGGCGGCTTGAAGGGGTGGGAGCTCGCCCGCTGGGACGATCAGATCGGTCTCGTCGCCGCCGACGTGACGAGTTGGCCGATCCCGCTGGCGGCCACTGTGCTGATCTCCGTCAAGCTGGACGCCAACGGGCAGACCCGCGTTGACATGTCCATCCGCAACGTGGCGGAGGAAGGAAGACTGCCGATCAACCAACGCAGAATCGATCGCTTCTTCCGTGAGTTGGACCGTTCATTGGCGGTACGTCCCGACCAGGTCCTGGTCGCGAGATCCGCTGCGGTGCCGATCATCTCCCTGGTCTCGGCATGCGCGCTTGCCCTGGCCTGTGACGCCGGCCCGCCCGATGTGGCGGCGACGGATGCGGCGGATCCGTCATCGGGACCCGTCGCGGCGGAGACGGCCCCCGAGACCACCGCGCCCAGGACCTACCAGAGAACCGTGGTGTTCGTGGACACCGAGCGGGACACCACCGTGTTCGTGTCCTGGGACTTCGAGAATCTGACGCTCGCCGACAGCACCCGCCGGACCCTGAGGGGATGGGTCGGAAGGGGTGCCCAGTGGATTCTTCTGGCGGACGAAGCCTGGGCCACCGTACCCAGCCGGCGCGCGCCCTGGCGCATTGTGCCCCGGGGCGACACGCGCATGATCGTGGAGCAGGACGATGTGCTGCGCGAAATCTACTATCAGGCGGGCGTCCGCGACGTATCCGTGAGAATCGGCGATGCGGTCATCGAGTGGATCGACTCGCGTGGCGGCCGGTATCGGTTGCTGAACGGCGTCGTCCGCCTCGGCGGTGAAGAGCGGTCGGGCTGGGTGATGGACGTATCAGGCGCCCGCACCGGTTCATCCGACGGGTCCGGTGAATGGGCGCTGCTGGTTGGCGACGACCAGCTGAAGCTCGTTCTCTCCAACGCGGACGGGTCCGGCGAATACAGGGCCTGGGCCCGCATGGGAATGGAGGAGCGATTCTGGCCGTCGGTGTCGGTGACCTGGGGCGAGACCCGCAGCTTCGAGCGCGCGCGCCGCGACATCCCGGTCCTCTGGCGCTTCCGTTCCTCGGACGGCTCACTCCGCGGCGAGTTCCAGTCGGTGAGCGCCCACCACCTGACCCTGGACGCAACCAGCCCCATCCTTCCCGTGCTGGGGGTCTACGAGGTCGAGGGCACGGTGAGCACCGACGACAACCGGGTCGCTGTCAAGGGCTTCCTGCGGCACCAGCAGCGGTGAACGAAGTACTGCTGCGGGCCATCGTGACCATCGTGGTCGGATCCCTGGCGGGAGGGCTGACGAACACGATCGCGATCTGGATGCTCTTCCATCCGTACAGACCGCCGACGCTGGCCGGTCGCCGGTTGCGGCTTCTTCAGGGTGCAATCCCCAAGAACCAGCCCAGACTCGCCACCGCCATCGGCCGCGCGGTGGGCGACCGGCTCCTCACCGAAGAGGACCTGACCCGAGTGTTCCGGCAGCCCGAGTTTCGGGAGGCTTTCGACGAACGCCTCGGCGCCTTCCTCCACGAGGTCCTCGAAGTCGAGCGCGGCTCGGTCGGCAACCTGCTTGGCCCTGGGCTGAGAGCTGAGGTCGACAGCATCGTCGAGGAGGTTCTCGGTCACGGCCTGACCCTGCTGGAGGAGCACCTCAAGTCACCTCGCTTCGAGTCTTCCGTGCAGGACAGGGCGGCCGAGCTGGCGACATTCCTGGCCAGTGAGCCTGTCGGAGATATCCTCACGCCGGCGCGCGAAGCCTCGGTGGCCGCGGCGGTAGAGCGCTGGATGCAGAGTTCCGTCGCGAGCGACGGCTTCCGCGAGACGGTGTCGGTCTACGTGAAGCGAGGCGCCGAGCGACTGCTGACCCCGGATCTGACGATCCAGGACATCCTGCCACCCGGCCTGGTCGACACGGTGGAGCGGGCCATAGCCGGGTACGTTCCGCTGGCGATCCGCCGTTTGGGAGCGGTACTGGAAAAGCCCGCCGCGCGGAAGCGCTTCGAGCGGGCCACACAGGATGTTCTGCGCCGCTTCCTGCAGGATCTGAAATTCCACCAGAGGGTCGTGGCGCGCCTCGTCATGAATGAGGACACGGTCACGAAGGTGCTGGATGCGCTTCGCGTCGAGGGTGCCGACCGGATCGCCGAAATGTTCCGGGAGCGTCCGGTGCGGGAAGCGATGGCGACGGGGATCAGCGATGCGATCGCGGACTTTCTGAATCGGCCGATCAACGAGGTCCTCGGCGACCCCGACGATCCCGCGGTGATCAAGTCGATCGATGCCGTGGTCGACTGGGTCGTCGATCTTGCGAGGGACCCGTCAACGAGGGCTTTCGTGATAGAGAAGCTCGAAGCCGGGCTGGCCCGCGCGTCCCGACGGACCTGGGGCGAGCTGCTCGAGGGCGTGCCTCCGGACAGGCTCGCACAATGGGTGGTGCGGGCCGCTCGCAGCGACATCGCCGCGGCCCTCTACCGCGCAAGCTCCCACCGTTTGGCCACAGCGGTGATGGAACGCCCGATCGGCCGCCCCGCACGCCTGCTGCCCGCCGACGCGCCACTCCGGATCCAGGGCGCCGTGAGCGAGCCGCTCTGGCAGTGGCTCCAGTCCCAGACACCTGCGGTCGTGCGGCGTCTGGACGTGACGCGCCGCGTTGAAGACAAGGTGCGCGAGTTTCCGGTCGAGCAGATGGAGCAAATGGTTCGGCGGGTCACAGGTCGCGAACTGCGGACGATCATCTACCTCGGATACGTGCTCGGGGCGCTGATCGGCGGACTTCTGGTCCTGCTGAATACGGTGTGGGCGTAGCGGGAAGCCCCAGGCCGCTATTGCCGGCTACCCGGACCCTTGTCTCCGCCCCTCGGAGTGGGCGCCGCAGTGTGGAAACGGCGCCGCGTACGGCGTCTCTCCGAAGCTCGTCGCCTTCTTTTCATCAGGTCCAGGGGCGTGAAATACCGCTTGGCACGCCTGCTGAGCGTCGTGGGCAGGCCCAGGTCCCGCTCGAGCTGCTCCAACTCGGCTTCGTCGTGGGTGCCCGTGCGTCCGCGGTCGTGCGTCAACCACCTCCTGCCGCGTGCGGCGACCGGGCCGCTCTTGCCGGGAAGCCCCAGGTAGATGCCGAGTGCGAACGCGGCAATCCCGACGATGATCTTCAGGATCACGTGTCCTCCTCCCGCGTCCGCCCCGCCCCGGAATCCGGCCCGGCCTTCGCGTCGGCCTCGTGACGCTTTCTGGCCTCGGCCAGGTAACCGGTCTTGAGCCCGACAAGGCGGGAGATCTTCCTCATGATGTAGTCCTCCCGGGCGGCGAGCCTGCCGTCGGCCAGCACCAGGCCCCACATGGCCTCCGCGAGCACGAGCTTCTGCCCTGTCGAGTAGTGCGCCTTGACGAGCTTGGCGAAACCCCACAGATCCGTGCGGCGCCGGCGCTCGTCTTCCGCAACGACGATCAGCTCCGCCGCCGCTTCGGCCCTGAGTCCGAAGTGGCGACGCACGAGATCGCGCAGATGCCGACGCTCGCCCGCACTGAAGTGGTCGTCGGCGTGTGCCACTTCCAGCAACAGGGCGCAAGCCGCGATACGGAGATCCTCGGCGCTGGGTCCACCGGCGTCCTCTTCACTCGGAGGAGCCATCTCGCGGAAAAAGAAGGACTTGATTCTATCGATCATCTCGACTTCAGCAGCACTCATTCTCCACCCACTCCAGATAGTCCGCGCTGCCGCCCACCACAGGCTGCACAAGGAGCTCGGGTACGTCGTACGGGTGCAGTTCACCTGCCCGCTCCAGCACTCCGGGCACCATGCGCCGCAGGGTCTTGAGGACGACGAGCACCTCCTCATCGCGGTGGACCTCTCCCTCCCAGCGATACAGGCTGACCGCCCCGGGCAGAACGTTCCCGCACGCAATGAGCCTGTCGTCCAGCAGCCGGCGCACGACCGCCTCGGCTACGGCGACCGCGGGCGCGGTCATCAGCACCGTCACTACACCGGTCTCGCTCTCCACCGGGGGGATCTTGTCCATGGGCTGCAATACCCGTCAGGACGCCAAAAAGATCGTCTGCTCGACGGACTCGGGGCGATAGAAGGACTCGATCAGCTCGCCATACTGTTCCATCACCACGGAACGCTTGACCTTCTGGGTCGGCGTGAGGGCACCGTTTTCGACCGTGAACGGCTCGGCCAGCAGCCCGATCTTCTTGGGGGTCTCGAACCGGGCGAGGTCCCGCATCTCCCCCAGAATCTCATCCTTCAGCAGCGCGCGGGACCGGGGTTCCGCCAGGAGCGCCCCCGAGTCATCGGCCTCCAGACCCTCCTCGGCCGCCCATCCATGCAGCCGCTCGAACGCCGGCACCACCAACACCGAGCAGAACTTCCGGCCCTCCCCGACGACCACCGCCTGATCGACGTACGGGTTCTTCTTCAGCAGGTTCTCAATCGCCTGCGGCGCGACGTACTTGCCGCCCGACGTCTTGATGAGGTCCTTCTTCCTGTCCGTGATCTTCAGGTACCCGTCGCCGCTCAGTTCACCGATGTCCCCGGTACTGAACCATCCGTCCTCCGAAATCACTTCGCGGGTCATCTCCTCCAACCCGTAGTACCCCCGCATCACCTGCGGCCCCCTAATCAGGATTTCCCCGTCGTCGGCGATGCGTATCTCGGTTCCGGGCACCGGACGGCCTACCGTCCCGATCCTGAAGTGTTCCAGCGAGTTGACGTTCGTGACCGGAGACGTCTCGCTGAGGCCGTAGCCCTCCAGAATCGTGATGCCTGCCCCCAGGAAGAAGCGGTTGATCTCCGGTGCGAGCGCCGCCCCGCCACTCACGAAGTACCTGAGCCGTCCACCCACCGCCTGGCGAATCTTCGCGAACACCAGCCGGTCCGCGATCCCGTACTGCAGGTTGAGGATGAACGACGGCCTGGCACCTCGCTCCCGGCACAGCGCCATGCGGCGCCCCACGCCCGCCGCCCAGGAGATCAGCTTGCCCTTTACCCCACCGGCATCCAGAACGCTCTGGTACACCTTTTCGTACAGGCGCGGCACCGAAACCAGCACGGTCGGGCGAAGGCGCTTCATGTCGGCCGCGACGGTCTCGATGGAGCCGTGTGTAATCGTGCATCCCGCGGTGAAGAAGACGTAGTCCACCATGCGCTGGAGAACATGGGAAAGGGGGAGGAAGGACAGGCTGCAGTCGTCTTCCCCGAGCGACAACACCTGGCCCGTCGCCCAGATGTTCGAGCTGAGGTTGTTGTGGGTCAGCATGACGCCCTTGGGCGTGCCCGTGGTACCCGAGGTGTAGATCATGGTGGCCAGGTCCTGCGGCCGTGCCCGGCGAGCCTCCCTCGCGAAGTCGTCCATCGACGCGCCGTCACCGTGGGCGACGAAGTCGTCCCAACGGGTCGCGCCATCCAGGTCCGTCCCGCCGTCGAACACGACGACCGTCATGTCCAGCCCCGCGCGCGCGATCGCGTCGCGCGCCTTCTCGTGCTGCTCGGCGTCGGAAACGAAGATCAGCGAGGCGCCCGAGTTCTTGAGGATGTAGGCTACCTGGGCAGCGGGAAGTGTGCTGTAGATGGGCACGTCGACCGCTCCGATGCACAGGCACGCCCAATCCGACAGCGCCCATTCCAGCCTGTTCTCCGACAGGATGGCCACGCGGTCGCCGCGCTTGATTCCGAAGTGGGCGAGGGCGGCGGCGGCGCGCCGTACCTCGTCCTGTACCCCGGCATAGGTGAGCGTTCCGGTTTCTCCGCCCGGATCGTAGGCGCCGTGGCCGGAAAGCCGCCCGCAAGCGTCGAAGAAGAGTTCGACGAGCGTTCCCTCCGGGATATCCGCCGGGTTGCCAAAGTAGTTGATAGTGTCGGACATGGGTCTACCCTCCCTCGATAACGGTATCGACCACAAGATCCTCTCGCAGCGAAAACAGTACCGAACAGTACTTCTCACGCGACAACTCGATCGCGCGATCGACCCTTGCCCGGCTCGCGGGTGGCACTCCCGTCACCGTAAACACCAGTCGCACCGAACGATAGCTTCGGGGCGGCTTTTCACGGCGCTCGCCCTCTGCCCGCACATCGAGACCGTCGAACGGAACACGGCCCTTCTCGAGAATCACCTTGACGTCGATGGCCATGCACGCCGCAACGCCCATCAGCACGAGATCCATGGGGGACGGGCCAACGGCGCAGTCGCCGTCGATCACGATCTGCGGGCCTCCGGGGGCGCCGCCGTCGAAGACCAGACCCGAACCGGTCCAGCTGAGCCGAGCCTCCTTGTCCACCCTAGCAGTCCGTGGATGAAGCCGCCCGCGCACCGAGAGCGGCGAGGCGCCGGGCCGGCAAGGCGCGACGAAGGGCCTGTAGCAGCGCTACGGGCCCAAGGAGCAACGCAGAGCGCGGCCCCGACAACGAAAAATGTATAGCAAACATGACATTATGTAAACTTTGCTTTACATCGTGACGAGGTGTGGCCGAGCGTCCGGCCCGGATGCATCGCCGCTCGAATGCCGGGGGGATTTTGTCCACGGGGTGCTACGCTTCGTCGCCGGCGGGCGCAGTCAGCCCCTCACCCTGGAGTTCCTGGAGGGTGCTACGGGCGTGCTCGACATGGTCCCGGGCCTCGTCGTCCGTCGGGGACTGGGCCAGGAACGCTTCCAGGTGGCCGATCGCCTCACCGCGCGCGCCGTGACGCAACAGCAGGAATGCCAGTCCGTAGTGGGCTCCCGGCGAATCGGGATGCTTGTTGAGGACGTGCCGGTACGTCTTGATCGCCTCTTCCTCCATGCCGATACGCGTGTACGCGATCGCGATCTGCTGGAGAACGATGGGGTCGCCCGGCTCTTCCTTCAGCGCGAGCCGAAACGAGGTGAGGGCCTCGTGGAACTTCCCTTCCTGCGCGAGGGCGACGCCTTCCTCGTAGTAGTCCACCCGGTCGGCCCCGCCGGGCCCACCGAAGATCTTGCGCAAGAACGACATGGAAGAGGATCGCAGTCCTGTTTCCGGGAAGGCCGAACGCACCGTGAAGGCGCGCCGTGTCCCGTTCAAGCTACCGGATTCTCCGGTCGGGACAAGTCAGGGGCGGCATTGCAACCGCCGGCGCACGCCTCGCCGGAACATTTTGCCGACTTTTCCCGTAGGAAACAAACCAGAGACAGCCGCAACGACGGGACCGGAGCCGGGATGCAACATCGCCCAACCTTGGCAGAAGACGTAAAGAACCTCGCCATCATCGGCGGCTCGGCACTCGCAGGCATTGTCGCCACAGTGGCCCTTGCCGATCCGGGCTACCCGGGCGGCCCGCGTCCCGCCTCGGAAGCCGTACCTGCCGCGCCCGCCCGGAGCTACGAGCTCGTCGAACCGCTTTCCGGCGCGAACCGTCTGTACGGAACGGTCCGGACGCGCAATGGGCAGTCGCATACGGGCTACCTGCGCTGGGATCGCAACGAAGGCAGTTGGGGCGACCTTCTCGACCTGACCAGAATCGACGCCCGCGGAAACGGCCTTGCCGGCGTCCGTTTCGGGCACGTCGACCATATCCTGGCCACCGGGCGCAACCAGGCGGAGTTCGTCTTCCGGTCCGGCGAGCAGGCCACCATGCGCGGACGCTCCAGCGATCTGGGGCCCGGGATGCGCTCTCTCATTGTGACGCCGCCTCGCGGTCAGGAGCTCTCCGGGGGCGGCGGCGACGCCGAGGCCGAGACGAAGCTGGAGTGGTCCGACGTCAGGCAGATCGCGTTCCAGGACGCGCCAGCCGGCGCCCGCCCGCGGGGAGGCCGGTTGCACGGCACCCTGACCACGGCGTCGGGGATGGCCTTCACCGGCTTTATCACCTGGGATGTCGATGAAGTCCTCACGACCGACATGCTCGACGGTGAGACCTCCGCATACGAGTACGAGATTCCGTTCGGCGCGATCGAGTCGATCGGCCGCAACAGCAGGCGCTCGGCCGATGTCGTCCTCCACTCCGGCGAACGCCTCACGCTGTCGGGAACCAACGACGTCGATCGCCGCAATCGCGGGATCACCGTGTCGGATCCCGCGCTGGGTCAGGTCAAGGTGCCGTGGGACGCCTTTGCCGACGTCCGGTTCCACGGCACGCCATCGGAGGAGTCACGCGGAGACTTCAATGGCGGGGAGCCCCTGCGGGGGACCGTCTGGACCGTATCGGGAGACGAGTTGGCCGGCACGATCACCTGGGACCGCGACGAGACCCGATCCTGGGAAATGCTCAGCGGTCACGCCGGCAGGGTCGAATTCGACGTCGAATTCTCCATGATCGCGAGAATCGAGAAGAATGGTCGCGGCTCGACCGTCGTGCTGCGCGACGGGCGCTCCTTCGCTCTCGACGGGTCCAACGATGTCGGTCGCGGCAACCGCGGGGTGGTTGTCACCGCGGAGGGGCAGACGTACACCGTCAGCTGGTCCGACTTCCGGGAGCTGCGGCTGGACTGGTAGCGCGACCGGGGAAACTCGGCCGAATTGCACAGCCGGCTTGCCCCCACCCGACCGGAATCCCGCTCAGCGTAGCCCCGCCTCCTACTTCACGTCGCCCATCAGGCGCTTGATGAACGGACTCGCGAGGAGCGCCACGAACCCGGCCGACCCGATGATGGTCGTCACCGCGAAGAAGAGCGGCGAGGGCTCCAGCGCCTCCAGCCGTCCGGCAACCAGACCGGCCACCACATTGCCGAGCGATGTCGCGACGAACCACAGCCCCATCATCTGACTGATCCGGCTGGGGGGAGCCAGCTTGGTCACCGCCGAGAGCCCGACCGGTGACAAGGCGAGTTCGCCGACCGTGTGCAGGAAGTACATGACGATGAGCCACGATGCCGAGATCGGGGAGTCGGGCGTGGCGTTGGCGGCGCCCCAGGCGATCACGAAGAAGCCTGCGGCGAGACCCAGCAGACCCAGCGCGAACTTGACCGCCGTCGAGGGGTTGGCGTTGCGGTTGGCGAGCCAAACCCACAGCCAGCCGAACACCGGCGCCAGGCAGACAATGAAGAAGGCGTTGACCGACTGCAGCCACGAGGCCGGGTAGCTCCGCGACCCGATGGTACGGTCCGTGTAGTTCTCGGCGAAGAGGTTGAGCGACGAACCCGCCTGCTCGAAGCCCGACCAGAAGATCACGGCCAGCAGCGCAAACCAGAAAATCGCGGCGATCTTCTTCTTCTCGACAACATTGTGCCCGCCGAAGAACATCAGGTACGCGAAGTAGACAACGACGACCGTACCGATTATCCAGGCCAGCCCCGTCGCGATCTGCGTCAGGGACAGCGAAATCACATCGCTCGCTACCAGGTACCCGAACCCGACCAGCGCCACGGCGAGCGCCGCACACCCGCCGAAGAAACGGCGGCTCAGGGCGGCACGCTGTTCCGGCGTACGGTCGGTACGCAACACTCCCGCGTCGCCGAGACGGCCATACCCGAGCCGGAACTGGATCAGGCCGAGCACCATTCCGAAGCCGGCCGCCGAAAAGCCCCAGTGCCAGTTCCAGTTCTGGCCGAGCCAGCCGCACACCAGCGGCCCGGCGAAAGCCCCGACGTTGATCCCCATGTAGAAGATGGAGAACCCCGCATCCCGCCTGGCCCCCCCTTCCGGGTAGAGATCCGCGACCACCGAACTCACGTTCGGCTTGAGCAGACCTGTCCCGATGACGATCAGGATGAGGCCGAGAAAGAAGTTGAAGTCATTGGGCACGGCCATGCTGAAATGCCCGGCCGCGATGACGCAGCCGCCGACGAAAACCGCCTTGCGCTGTCCCCATAGCTGGTCAGCGACCCAGCCTCCCGGCAGCCCAAGCAGATACACGAGCCCGGTGTAGAGTCCGTAGATGGCACCGGCCGGAGCTTCCGACAATCCCATCCCCGGATTCTGTGCCGTCGTGGCCTCGGCAAGGTACAGGATCAGCAGCGCCCGCATCCCGTAGTACGAGAAGCGTTCCCACATCTCCGTGAAGAAGAGCGTCATCAGCCCCCGGGGGTGCCGGGCTTGCGTTGCTGTCGTCATCCTGTCCCCTGAGTCGCGAGAATACTAAACCATTTTGTTTACTATCGAACCTGGTGGCGGCGGGCAAGATACCCCGGCGGGCGCCCGGCGGCGAATCAGGGGGTCCGCCCCTCCAGGATTGTTCGCAACACATGCAGGTCGATGTTGCCGCCCGATACGACCGCTACCACCGGACCGTCGTCCACCCGTGGAATCCCGCGCAAGGCGGCCGCGACCGCGGTGCTCCCCGCCCCCTCCGCCACAATGCGTGCGCGCCCCGCCAACACCCTGATCGCATCGCACGCCTCCTCGATGGAAACCACCAGGGATCCCGCGAGCAGCGACCGGGCCAGCGGCCACATCTCGCTCAGCAGGCTCGTCGAGCCGATGCCGTCCACGAAAGTCGGCGTGTGTGTGACCTCGACGGGTTCGCCGGCGCTGAGCGAGGCCGCGAAGGGGGCGGCGGTCTCGACCTCGGCCGCGTACACGGGTACCCCCGGGCTCACTGCGCGCACCGCCGACGCGATCCCGCACGACAGCCCGCCGCCCCCATACGGCACGACCACCGCGCGCACATCCGGAAGCTCCTCGACGATCTCGAGGCCGATCGTGCCGTTCCCCGCAATCACCGCGGGATCGCTCACCGGGTGAACGAAATACCCGTCCTCGGCAGGGTGACCGTGGTCGCGCAGGACGCTCCACCACTCGTCGAAGGGCAGCGGCATCGCGGTGGCGCCCAGGCGCGCAATCGCGTCCAGCTTGGTGCGGGGGGCCGTGTCCGGCACGACGACCCGGCAGGGGACGCCCAGGCGGCGCGCTGCGAAGGCCACGCCCTGCGCCATGTTGCCCGCGCTGCCCGTGTAGACGCCGCGCGCGATGACGGCGGCATCGGCCAGCGCCATCGCGTTGGCCGCGCCCCGGATCTTGAACGAGCCGATGGGCTGGAGGCATTCGAGCTTGACCCACACCTCGGTGGGCGCGTCCGGCACATCCAGGGGGATCAGCGGCGACCGTATCGCGGCCCCGGCGATCCGTGAGCGCGCGGCCCGGATGGCCTCCAGGCCGACCGGGCCGACCGCCTTCACGCGCCCGCCTCCCGGAGCGCTGCCGCGATCCCGTCGGCTGCCCGGGCGATGCACAGGTCGCCGATCTCACGGCTCATGCCGCGCGCGTCTCCCAGCACGCCGTTCCGCGTAATCGCGCGCAACCCGTCCCGGAAGAGGCGCTCGGCGAGTTCTTCGTCGAACCCGGCGACGTGGCCGGGCACGGCCAGCTCCTCGCGCACGAGATCGGGGCGGATGCACAGCATTTCCGAGCTCTCGGCGATGTCGGCGTGGCCGCCCACCCGGTGCGCCAGGTCCGGCGCCAGTTCCGCGACCGCGCCCTCCCACAGCGCCACGAACCCCGGCAGGTCCGTGTAGGCCAGCACCTCGCAACCGGGTCCCGCCGCGTTGCGCAGGTGCGGCAGGATTTCGGCGAGTGGGGCGAAGTTCCCACCGTGCGAAGGCACAAAGCAGACCTTGCGGAAACCGTGCCGCGCGAGGCTGGTGGCGTAGTCAGCGCAGACGGCCCTGAAGGTGGAGTCCCTGAGCGACAGGGTGCCCGCAAACCCCATATGGTGCTCGGAACACCCCACCCGGATGGTGGGCGCGACCAGGGTCCGTTCCAGCCGCCGAGCCACCTCGACGGCGAGTCGGTCACCGCGGGCCGCGTCAACCAGCAGCGGGAGGTGCGGGCCGTGCTGCTCTATCGCGCCCGCCGCGACCACGACCGATGTGAAGCCGGCGGCAAGCAACCCTTCCACCTCCGGCCACGTCAACTCTTCGAGAAGCAGGTTACGTTCAGACATGCGGCAACGTAGGATCGAGGCCGCCGCGCTGTCGAGTCGCCGGGCCTGACCGGGAGTCGACAGTCATGGCGCCAGGGATCCGTCCCGGGAGGAGCAGACGACGATGCGGAATCCGGCGCCATTCGAGACGGGCATCGAAGCAAGCCACAAGGGATCGAGGCTCGTCGATTTCCTCTATCCGCTTCCGGCCAGGCGCTCGATCGGCAGGATCTTCGCGTGGTGGGAAAGGCGGCGGCTCGCCTACAACGCGATCATCTGCGCGGGGGGATCCGTCTCGCTGGCGGGGATCGCCGGGGTCAGCCTTCTGCACGGCAACGGCCTCGCGATGGCCGACGTGGCCACGGTGCTGCAGGGCGTGTTCGTCATTCTGGTGGCAGCCAACATCCTCTACCTGCTGGGCCCGGTCACGGAATCACTCGCGCACAAGCTGTGGGGCAGAGAGGTTCGTCCAATCGGTCCGCACCTCTTCAGGGCGGGGCTGATCTTTTCCGTGGGACTCACGTTCCTGCTCCCCACGATTCTCGTCGGCTTTCAGCTGGTGCTGCTCCTGCTCAGGGGCATTCCGGGGCTCTTCTAGGGCCCAGGGCCCGAGGCGCCTCAAGACGCCGAACGCTACCCCGCTTCCCCGATCAGCGGCACGAAACGCACGCGTCCCAGCTTCTCGCGGGTGAACGTGCCGGGCCGCTCCTGCCGCTCCCGGACCAGCGACTGCCCCCGCCAGCCCCACCCCACCGGCATCACAAGCCGACCGCCTACGGTCAACTGCTCGCGCAGTGGCCGCGGGACACGGCGCGCACCCGCCGAGACCACGATGGCATCGTAGGGGGCGTGTTCGCTCCATCCCAGCGTGCCGTCGCCTCGCAGGATCCGCACGTTCGCGTAGCCCAGCTCGCGCAGCCGGTCCCGGGCCGCCTCGGCGAGCGCGGCATGCCGCTCCACGGAATGCACGGTGCGCGCAATCCGACCGAGCACGGCGGCTGCGTATCCGGACCCCGTGCCGATCTCGAGCACCCGGTCCTCGCGGCCCAGCTCCACGGCCTCCGCCATCCAGGCAACGACATACGGCTGCGAAATCGTCTGCCCCTCACCGATGGGAAGCGGTCCGTCGTCGTAGGCTCGGCTCCGGCACTCCGGCGCGACGAATCGCTCCCGCGGCACGGACGCCATCGCCTCGAGCACGCGCAGGTCCGAAATCCCCCGCTCCACCAGGTGGCGCCGGAGCATGCGGCGCTTTGCCTCTGCGAGTCCGGTGGGTTCGTCCCTCAACGAACTCCGCCGCCGGCCGGTGTCACCGACCAGAAGTCGATGCCGCCGGACTGGTGCGCCAGCTCGACGGACTCCACCAGCTCAAGAGCTTCCAGATCGATCACGTCCAGCGTCCCCCGCACCGAGCCCACCGACTCGTTCGACACGAACGCATAGCGGCCGTCGGGGCTGGCCACGACGCCGTGCGTCACCGGGCGGGACGTCTTTACGCGCCCGAGTTCCCGGCCGCTCGCCAGGTCGAACACCGCGACCGCCTGCTCGCCCTTGAGGGTTGCGACCAGGCGCTCCCCATCCGCCGTGACCTCCAGGTTGTACGGCGCCATGCCCGTCGTGAACCGGCGCGAGACCTCCCAGCGCTCCGTGTCCACCTCGAGCACTTCCTGGTTCCTGTTGCAGGCGACGTAGACGACCCGGTTGGCGCGCGAACCCAGGCCCGGCTCCACCCACGTCGGGCTGCACACGGCCTCCGGCCCAGGCGATACGTCGAAGCGCGAACTCACCTCGAAGGTCTCCATGTCGATCTCGACCAACTGCTCGGAGTGCATGCACGCCGAATACTGCCTGGCTCCGTCCGGGCGTACGCGGCTTCCGTGCGGCATCATGCACGTGCGGATCCTGGTGACCTCGATCATGTCGGGCGTGTAGACGACGGAGATGTCCGACGGGACCATGTCGCCGTGCAGGTTGAAATTGGCCGCCAGCAGGAACTGGCCGTCCGGCGTGATCCCCATGGTCGCGGGGAAGAGTCCGAGCCGCGTGCGCGCAACCAGTGTGTCCGGTCCCGCGTGGAACTTCCAGAGGTAACCGTATGGCGTCCCGTGGGCGATCGTGAGGTACCAGTAGCGGCCGTCCGGCGAAATGCTGAGGCCGTGGGCACCGTCGTTGTCTCCGGGCATCAGGCCGACGGCGATCTCCTTCTCCACGACCGCGCCCTCGCCGGGAGTGAACGCAACGCGGCTCACCAGGTCCGAGGACTCGTTGGCGACGTACACGCGGTAGGTGGGGGACTCCTGGGCAGCCAGACCCGCGCCGCCGGGAAGGACCCCCAGGACGCCCGGGAGCGCCAGCGCCGCGACGAGCCCCCCCCTCACGACACCGGCGCCTTCTGCTTCGGTTCGAGACGGACCACCCACAGGCCCGAGTTGAGGTCGGAAACGAAGACGTGGCCCTTGAAGGGCTGCGGCCCCCACGCCATCGGCGAATTGACCACGTGGCCCTCGGGACTCCCCGTGGGGAACCAGGCCATCTCGCGTCCCTGACGGTAAAGGTCGCCCCGGAGTTCGCCGGAAACGTCGACGACCCGCAACCCGGCCTGATAGTAGGCCACGTACATCCGGTCGTCCTCGATCCAGAGGTTGTGGGCACCCGCCTCGGGCACCTCGTACCGCGCCACTTCGCGCAGGTTCTCGGGGTCCTCCAGGTCCAGGATGTGGACGAAGCCGCGCGACCCGTCGCCCGGATGCCCGTTTCGGGAGATGCAATCCTCGCATCCGAAGATCTCGTCACCCACGAACAGGTACCGATGCCCGTCGGCGTTCGTATACGGATACGCGAAGTGCGTGTTCCCCTCTTCGTAGGCGAAGCTGCTCACCTCCACGGGCTTCGTGGGAGTCCCGCCCCAGCGCCCGTCGCCCACGTCGAGGATGTACACGCCGTCGTTCCAGTAGGAGACATACGCGAGCCCGTCCACGACCCAGATGTCGTGCAGGTACTTGCCTGGCGCGTCGATGCCCCAGCGCCCCACCTCCTCCACGTCGGTCGGGTCGCTGATGTCGAGGATGTGCACGTCGAGCGTGCCGTTGTGGATGGCGTACAGGATGTCACCCGAGAAGAAGACGTTGTGCACGCCGCCGGTGAGTTCGTCCGTGTACGTGTCGGCGATGACCGGGTGCGCGGGGTCCGTAATGTCGAGGACGACGATCCCGTTCCTGCGATCCGAGGCTCCCTCGCGCGTAATCACCGCCACGGTGGCGTTCCTGTTCACCTTGACGTCGTTGACGACCCGCGCATCGACCTCCACGAAGTCGGTGAGCACGGGACTGGCCGGATTGGTGACGTCCCACGCGAGCATGCGCTGGCCCCCGAGATGCGTGCCGGTATAGACGTAGTCCCGTCCGTCCAGGCCTGTGAAGGCCCACAGATCCGAGGTGGGCCGATCGGCCACCAGTCCGTGGCCGGTGACGATCACCTCGTGCTCGACCCCGCGCTCCACGACCTCGACAAGGACCTGGCCCGTGCGCGCTCCCGCGTTGGCGGTCACCCGGTAGAGGCCCGGACGTTCGGCGACGAACGCGCCGTCGGGATACACGGAGGCGCCCATGTCGGCCCGGGTCTCGAAGGACGAGACCGAAAAGTCCATCGGTGTCCCCTCCACCGCGTTGCCGTCGGCATCGAGCGCCGCGGCAGCGTACCGCAGAACATCTCCGGTCCGCCCGCGGGAAGGGCCCTCCAGTTCGACCGACGCCACGGGGTTCTCCTCGACCTCGAACGAATAGGTGGCCTCCAGCCCCTCGACCGCCGCGGTCACGGTCACGGCGCCCGGCCGGATGGCGCGCACGAATCCACGCGAGTCGATCGTGGCCAGTCGCCGGCGATTGCTGGTCCACGCCACCGCGACGCTCTTGCGCACGCTCCCGTCTTCGGTCAGCGCGCGCGCCTCGATCTGGACCATCGAGCCCGTGAAGAAGCGGACCTCCGGGTCTACGATCTCGACGGACGTCACCGGGGGACCCACGACCGAAAGCGGAGCCGTGAAGGTGCGGACCTCGGGCGGGCCGGTGCCACCCGGCGGCGGGACGCGGATCGCCATCCTCAGCTCCGCGTCTCCCTCGGACACGCCCATGATGTGACCCTCCTCGAGGACCGCGAAGCGGGATTCGATGCTCCCCAGTATCCGCACGCCGCGCACCGGATTGCCGGCCGCATCGTACGCGACCATCTCGACCTCTTCCCCCATCGCCAGCGAGTCGCCCACTTCGACGACGATCTCCGGGGGCTCCGTCCGCACATCCGCGACGCGAGCCCCGATCAGGACGGCAGGCGGGTAGCCCGGCGCCGCGGTCAGTGGCTCGACGGCGGGCTCGGCGACGGCGCTGTCGGCCATTTCGGCTTCGGACTGGCCTTCCGGCTCCGTCGGCGGTGCGTCGGCCTCGGTCTCCGGTGGGGGGGGCGGAGGGGGAGGCGCCGAGTCGACGGTGGCCCGCGAGGCACCCCCCGCGACACAGCCCGCAAGGAGGAAGGAAACCGTGAGTATCCCAGCTGAGATTCTGACCATTGAACATCTCCGTTGAACTTCGGCCAACCAACGCACCTAATATACCCGTGCCCACCACGCCCCGGTTCCCTCGGGCCATGTGTTCCCATCGGTGCGCACCGCACGATACCTTACCCTGCCATGACCACGTTTTCGGAACGAGTATACGACTGCGTGCGGCGGATTCCCATCGGCAGGATCATCAACTACGGGGCCATCGCCGCACTCGTGGGCAGGCCCCGCGCCGCCCGGGGGGTCGGCTATGCGCTCAGCCACCTCCCGATCGACACCGACGTGCCGTGGTGGAGGGTCGTGAATCGGCGGGGCGCCATTTCGACCTCGCGCGTGACGGGCGTGGCCCAGCGCCAGCGAGCGCTGCTCGAGTACGAGGGCGTCGAATTCAACGACGAAGGAGAAGCCTCATGGGAGCGTTTCGGGTGGAGTCCGCACGAGTGAAAACAAGCTCGACCTTCGCGTTCGCTGCCTCGGCCTCCGCGCTGGCCGGCGCGGTCCTCATCCTGTTCGCCTGCGGGGATGCCGCCACCACCGACCACGCCGCCCATGCGGAAATCGTGGCGGAGGAGGACGCCCGGGGCAAGGACGGCCTCGACCGCATCGGCCACCACCTCGCGAGCGACGACCCGGCCGTGCGCAGGCTGGCCGTCCGCGCGCTCGGCCGCCTGGAGGATCCGGAACAACTCGAGCGCATCGGCGATTTCCTCGACGACGGGTATGTGTCCGTGCGTGCGACCGCTGCCGCCGCGGTGGCACAGGCTGTCTTTGGCGAGCCGTCGGATGCAGCCGCGCGTGCGCTCGCGGCGCGTATCGATGTCGAGACGAACGCCTCGGTCCTGAGCAGCCTCGCGACCAACCTGGGGCGGATCGCTCCCGGGAGTCCTGCCGCCCGGGCGGAAACCGACGCGGCCCTGGTGCGGGCCGCCACCCGCCTTCCGCTCCCTGCGGATGACCCCGGGCTGATCGGTCACGTGGGGCTGGCCCGCGGCATCGATGCCTTCGCGAGAGCCATCCAGCCGGATGGCCGGCTAAGTTCTGAACTCGTCGCCGTCGTGCGGTCTTTGGCCTCGGTGCAGGCGCCTGCCGGCGGCGTCGTAGCCACGCGCGCGGCCCGGATCCGGCGCCTCGCCGCTGCGGCGCTCGTCACCACCGGCCAGATCGACGACGACGACGCCCGGGCGCTCCTACAGGATTCCGACTGGGGCGTGCGCAGACAGGCCATGATCGCCGCCGCCCGGCATGGGACGGCGGCCGCCGAGGTCGCGCCCGCGGGCCTTGCCGACACGCACTGGCGGGTTCGGGTCGACGCGCTCGCCGCCTTCGACCGGTGGTTGCGCCCGGCGGCCGGGTGCGACGCGATCATCGCCGCGATGACCGACCCGAACCCGCATGTCCTGGCGACGGCGATCGGCCTGGCGGGCCGTCCCTGCCCCGACCGGGCCGCCCAGGAGAGCGCCCTGCGCGCCCGCGCGGCCGAGATCGACGACCCGGACGCCGACTGGAGGGCCCCCGCCCGCGCGCTTCACGCCCTCGCAACGATCGCACCTGAAGCGGCTGCGGAAGACGTCGCGGGTCTCGCCACCCACGCGAACCCCTTCACGAGAGCGTGGGCGGCGCGGGCCGCGGCGGTGCTCGGGGACCACGCCACCCTGACACGCCTCGCCGCCGACCCGACCTCAAACGTGCGTGAGGCTGCACTGCGCGGCCTGGCTGCCGTGTCGGAAGCCGGAGCCTCCCCCTTACCAGGCCTTACCGACATCTACGCCGCGCAGCTCGAGGCGAACGACCCCCAGCTGGTCATGACCGCCACCCGCCTGCTCGTCGCACGCGCCGGCGCCGACGCGCCCTTGCCCCAGCTCCTCGCCGCCCTCAACCGCTTCTCGACCGCGCGGCGCGAGACCGAACGGGACGTGCGCGTCGCCCTCCTCGACGGCATCGGCGCGGTGGGCGGCTTCAGCCGCGACGACCTCGCCCCGTACCTCACCGATTTCGATCCCGTCATCGCCGAGCGCGCCGCGGCGCTGCTGACCACCGCCACCGGCCAGGCCCACTCGGCCGCACCCCAACCC
>CAZRQE010000141.1:0-9030 GCA_964602175.1 uncultured Gemmatimonadaceae bacterium
GGCGACGCCCACCGTGCCCGGCTTGCGCGGCCGCGGCGGCAGCGGGTTGCTGGCCATCTGGTGCGCCGCCTCGGTCATGGCGTAGGCCTCCACGACCGGCGCGCCGAACGCCTCCTCCAGCTCCGCCATCACAACCGACGGAAGCGCCGCCGAAGAGGACCGGATGAAGCGCAGCCGCAGCCCCTCGACGACCGCCGCGTTGCGCCCCGCCCGCGCCAGGATCGCCTGATGCATCGTGGGCACCGCCGAGTACCACGTGGGATCCGCGTCGGCCAGCCACCCGAAGATCCTGAGCGCGTTGAACCCCGGCGCGCAGTACACGCTCCCGCCCGCGTGCAGCGTCGACAGCACACACGCCATCAGCCCGTGAATGTGGAAGAGCGGCATCACGTTGAGGCAGTGGTCGCCGCGCTCCAGCCGCAGCGTCCGGCGGATGTTCTCGGCGGTGGCGCACACGTTCCTGTGCAGCAGTGGCACGATCTTGGGTCGCGAGGTGGTTCCGGAGGTATGGAGGACAAGCGCGACGTCGTCGGGCCCGGCCATGCCCCCGCGCGCCGCGGGTGCCCCCCGGGGCTCGCCCACGAAGGAGAAGGTGCCCGCCGGACTGCCCGGCTCCGCGCGTGTTTCCATGGCCGGCACCCCGAGCGCGGCCGCGGCGGCCCGGGCGGGCGTGTCGTCGCCCTCGGCCACGACCAGCGCCTTCGCCCCCAGGTCCTCGAGGTAGAACTCGAACTCGGGTTGGCGGTACGCGGGGTTGAGCGGGGCGGTGGTCGCGCCGGCGGCGATCGCCACGAAGGCGCTCGCCATCTCGGGCCCGTTGGGGAGCACGATGGCCACCCGGTCGCCCCGTCCGATGCCGCGCTCGTTGAGGGCTGCGACGGTGCGTTCGACGTGCCGGCGAAGCCCGTCGTAGGTGAGGTCGGGGCGGTCCGGGGCGGAGAAGGCGGTGTCGGCGGCCGCGCCGGACTGGAGCAGTTGGGGGATGTGGGCTGGAGGAGTCATCGGTCACTCCTCCGGCAGTGCCAGGGCGACCAGCTCGCTCGGATGCCGCCGTGCTCCCACCGCCACGACGATGTACTGCCTGCCCTCGTGCATGTAGGTCATCGGCAGCCCGGTCTGGTTGGCGGGCAGCTCGATCTCGGCGACGATCTCGCCCGTGACCTTGTCGTGGGCGCGGAACATGTTGCCTCCCGAACCGAACGCGGCGAACATTCCGCCCCCTTCGCCGGCGAACAGGAGCGTTCGGGTGACCAGCAGCCCGCCGCGGTCCGGCCGCCCTGTCCTCCCCACATCGATCCCCTCCAGCGCGGGGTGCTCCTTCACGTAGTCGGGCGCGTCGCCGTTCGGCACCTGCCACGCGATCTCGCCCGCGTTCAGGTCGATCGCGGTGATCCTGCCCCACGGCGGCTTGAAGAGCGGCAGTCCCTGGGGCCCGCCGCCCTGGCGCAGACGCAGGCCGCCGCCGCGGATGTAGTCCATGGTCGAGATGTCGGGCTCGGGTGAGAGCGAGATCACGCTGGGCGCGGTCGCCGACTGGACGTAGAGGTATCCGGACTCCGGGTCGAGCGCGCCGCCGGGCCAGTTGGCGCCGCCGAGCGAACCCGGCACCATCAGGGTGCCTTGCGTGCCGCCCTCCATCGGCCTCGTGGGGGGCGTGTAGAGCGGGCCGTGGTGGAGCTGCGCCAGGATCTCTTCGGCCTCGGCGCGGAGTTCGGGGGTGAAGTCGATGAGGTCGTCGGGGTCGACGCCCTGACGGTCGTAGGGGGGCGGTTTCGCGGGGAAGGGCTGGGTGGGGGCGGTGCGTTCGCCGGGCACGTCGGTCTGCGGGACGGGCCGTTCCTCGATGGGCCACACGGGTTCGCCGGTGCGACGGTCGAAGACGAAGGTGAAGGTCTGCTTGGTGATCAGTGCGACGGCAGGGATTTCGCGGCCGTCGACGGTCAGGTCCGCCAGCACGGGCGCCGCCGGGGGGTCGTAGTCCCAGATGCCGTGGCGGACGGTCTGGAAGTGCCAGGCCCGCTCGCCGGTGGCTGCGTCGAGCGCGACGAGGCTCTGCGAGAAGAGGTTGTCGCCGGGGCGGTGGCCGCCGTAGTAGTCGCCCGTTCCCAGCTCGACGGGAAGGTAGACGAGGCCGAGTTCGGGGTCCGCGCTCAGCGCGGTCCAGACGGCGGCGTTCCCCGTGTACTCCCAGGAGCCGTCCTCCCACGTCTCGTTGCCGAACTCGCCCGGTTGCGGAATCGTGTGGAAGGTCCACCGGAGTTCGCCCGTGACGGCGTCATAGCCGCGGACGTGTCCCGGTGGCATTTCCGGCGCGGGCGGCGCGCCGCCCGACGGCAGGGCGGACCCCACGACGACGACATCGCCAACCACGATCGGCGGCGAGCTGGAGCCGATCGGGGCGCGCACGAGGTCGAGTTCGCGACCCAGTCCGAGGCGCAACTCGACCACGCCGCCATCGCCGAAGCCGGGTATGGGGCGGCCCGTCGCCGGGTCGAGCGCCACCAGCAGGAAGCCGGGGGTGACGAAGAAGATGCGCGGGCCGGTTTCCGCCGATTCCCACCAGGCGACGCCGCGTCCGGAGTTGCGGCGCGGCGCGGCCCTGCCCTCTTCGTCCAGGCGGTAGGTCCACAGGGTCTCGCCCGTCCCCGCGTCGATCGCGGCGACCGTGCGCCGGTACCCTGCCGTGGCGTACAACACGCCGTCGACCATAAGCGGCGTGGTCCGGTAGTTGTACTCGGGAGCGGGGCCGAAGTTGGCCGCCTGCCAGCGCCACGCGATCTCCAGGGACGCCGCGTTGTCACGGTCGATCTGGTCCAGTGGCGCGTAGCGGGTGCTGCCCGCGTCCCCTCCGTAGTACCGCCACTCGCCTTCCGCGGCACCTCGCTGGGCGCTGGCGGCGGCGGGGGAAAGCGCGATGATCGTGGCGAGCGCCAGATGCGTGTAAGCGGCCGGCAGTCTGTAGATCAAGTGGAGACTCCGTTTCGGATGGATGTCGCCGGCTGCGCATACGGGATACGTTGCCGAGCCTGTGAACACGTGAACATGACGCGGTCGTGCAGCGTAGGAAAATAGCCGGACCGCAACAAGGAGGGCGGCAATGCTCACAGCCTATGTGTTCTGCCTCGCGGTCGGCGGCGGCCTTCTCGCGCTCTCCTTCTTCGGCGACTTTCTCGAGGCCGACGTGGACCTCGACGCGGACATCGACGTCGAGGCCGACGTTGACGCCATTTCGGCGGGAACGGGGATCGCACAGGTTTTCTCGGTACGGGCGCTCATCAATGCCATCTTCGGCTTCGGCGCCGCGGGGGCGCTGCTTCATCTCGTCTGGGGGGGCGGCCAGCCGATGCTCACCGCGGCGATTGCCGGCGCCACGGGCCTCGGATCGGGCGCTCTGATCAGCACCGTCTTTGCCTACCTCAAGCGCACCGAATCCGGTGCCCTGAAGGGAGAGGAGTCCTTTATCGGACTGACGGGCGAGGTGTCGCTGGAAGTTGGACCGGGCAGCCACGGCGCCGTCACCGTCCGCAGGGGCGACCGGCGGGTGCGGCTTCGTGCCCGAGCCGCCGACGCGTCCGAGGGTACGCCGGCGCTCGGCCCGGGTCAGCCCGTTGTGGTGGTCGACATGAACGATGGAATCGCGGCTGTGGCCCCGGTCGGGCCGAAGCTGCTGGAAGATTGACGGGGCGGCAGCCCCCCGGGACAAATGACAGGAGGCGGTTAAAGTGTTTACTCCGTTGGGCGCACTCGCAGCGGGCCTGGTGCTCGTGCTGGTCATCGTCGTGCTGGTCGCGACAATCAAGACTCTGATTGTGATCTCGCCGCCGAACCGGGCGGCGGTGCTCACGGGGCGCAACCGGCTGCTTACCGACGGTCAGCGCGTGGGCTACCGCTCCATCTCGGGGGGCCGCGTCTTCCGTGTTCCCATCATCGAGACGGTTCAGCACATGAACCTCGAGACCATCCCCATCGAGGTGTCGGTGAACAACGCCTTTTCGAAGGGCAACATCCCGCTGAACGTCGAGGCCATCGCCAACGTCAAGATCGCCTCCGAGCCGGAGTGGGTCTTCAACAACGCCGTCGAGCGGCTCCTCGGAAAGAGCGAGGACGAAATCAAGGCGCTGGCCCAGGACACCCTGACAGGCAACCTGCGCGGCGTGCTGGCCACGCTCACGCCGGAGGAGGTCAACGAGGACCGTCTCGGGTTCGCCAAGGCGCTGTCCGAGGACGCCGGTGAGGACCTGGCCTCGCTGGGGTTCCACCTGGACGTGCTCAAGATCCAGAACGTGAGCGACGAGCGCGGATACCTGGCCGCGATCGGACGGGAGAAGTCCGCCGAGGCGATCCGTCAGGCGGAGATCGCGGAAGCGCGGAAGCGGGCGGATACGCGCGAGGCCCAGGCCGAGGCCGGCAGGCGCGCGGAGGTGCGGGAGGCGGCGGCGGCGATCAAGGTGGCCGAGGCGAAGAACGCGCTGCGCGTGCGCCAGGCGGAACTCGACCGTGAAGGGGAGACGGCGGAGAAGATCGCGAGGGTGAAGGCGATGGAGGCGGAGGTGGAGGCGGAGCGAATCCTCGAAATGAAGCGCGTGGAGCGCGAGGAGCAGAGGTTGCTCGCCGATATCGTCGAGCCGGCCAAGGCGGAAAAGATGGCGGCATTCGCGCGGGCCGAGGCCGAAGCGGCTCCGATTCTCGAGCGCGGCAAGGCGCAGGTCGAGGTGCTGCGGCGCCTGTACGGGGAGGTGCGAGCCGGTGGCGAGGCCGCGTTCGCGGTATTCATTGCCGAGAAGCTCCCCGAGTTGCTGGAGATCGCGGTCGGGGCGGTGGAGGGAGTGGATATCGACCGCGTGGTGGTCATGGACGGCGGCCAGGGCGAAGGCGTGTCCAACGCATTGAACCAGCGCGTCAGGGGGGCCTACGGCACGATGGAGGGGCTGGCATCGGTGCTGGGGCTCGACATCGAGGAGGTCCTGAAGCGCGCGGTCGGCGGCGATGCGAGTGGCAGCGCGGAGATGGAGCACGCCCTGCCTCCCGAGTAGCCGGCCGGGACCCGTCCGTTGCGGCGTCGGCCCGGTAGTGATCGCCCGGCGATGGCTATGTGACTCGTTCGTTACATGTGACTGGTAGCATGTAACGCTTCGATGGCCCGGGCCGGCACGGCGGGGCTTGCGGGTCCCGGCCACGTTCCGGGCGTTCATCAACCGGGAGGTACACAACGTGATCAGGTTGCGTGTATTGGCGATCGCGGCTCTCGTCGTTGCCGGTACGGCCGAGACCACGCGGGCCCAGGTGGAGATTTCCGCCCGCAGCGCCCAGGTTCGCTTCGGCGGGCGGCTCCATTCCCAGTTCGCGACCAGTTCGGCCGAGGGCGGGAAGTCGACAGACTTCTTCACGCGGCGGGCACGCTTCACCCTGGACGTCGGGGTCACGGACCTGCTGGATGCGCGCGTACAACCCGATTTCGGAGGCGGCGAACTGGACCTCAAGGACGCGTATTTCCGCCTCAACGTGAGCCGGGGGTTCCGGTTCTCTGTGGGTCAGTTCAAGCGGGCGTTCGACATTTTCGAGCTCAACAGTTCCACCGACATCGTGGTGGTGGAAAGGACCGGGAGAATCAACGGCTTCAGTGGGTGCGCGGGACCAGGCGGCACGTGCACGCTCAGCCGCTTCACGGAAAAGCTCGCCTACTCCGATCGGGACATCGGCTTCAAGGCCGACGGTTCGATCGGCGACCGACTGTCCTACCTGGCCACGCTGACGAACGGCACGGGGACCGCGGGATCGGACGAGAACTCGGGCAAGTCGCTCGCGGGACGCGTGACGCTGCGCCTTGCGGACGGCGTGTCGGCCTCGGCCAACGTGTCCCGGCATGACTATGTCGGCCCGCATGGCGAGGGTGCCTCGGCCACGGCCTTCGGAGGCGACCTCGAGATCGGGGGCTTCCGCAGCGGCACCCACCTGCAGGTGGGCCTGATCGGCGGTGCGAACTGGCGATTGCCGGAGTCGGCCGGCGGTCAGATCCCGAGCTTCCTGACCGGCCAGGTGATCCTGAGCCGGTATGTACCGCTGGAGAACGGCAACTTCGAGGCCGTGGAGCCCATGGCGCGTGTGAGCTGGGGAGATCCGGACCGTGGCGTCGACGACGACGGCGGTCTGCTCCTGACCCCGGGACTGTTCGTCTACGTAGCCGGCAAGAACCGGATCGGGGCGAACCTGGACATATACGATTCCGCCGCGGGCACGCGGGAGATCTCCTTCAAGCTGCAGACCTATCTGTACTACTGACCGCATTGGTACAGTGTCGTCACTGTCCGGTGACCAGGTCGTGACAAATCGTCGCAATAGTTCCAAACACACCCATTCAGGAAACGGAGCGAGAAACCGAATGAAGAGAGTCACCCCCCTTGCCGCGCTGGTTGTCCTCGCGTGCGGCGGCGCCGACAGGGCGCAGCGGGCCATGATCCAGAACAAGGGCTCGGACACCTTGCTGAACGTGGCCCAGGCGTGGGCCGAAGTGTACAGCGCGGTCAATCCGAATGTTGCCGTGGCGGTCACGGGCGGGGGATCCGGAACCGGCATCTCGGCGATGATCAACGGCACGGTGGACATAGCGAACTCGTCCCGGAAGATGCGCGAAGCGGAATTGGATGCGGCACGGGGGAACGGGGTCGAACCCGTCGAGTACATCGTCGGATACGACGCCCTTGCAGTCTATCTCCACGCCGATAACCCGATCCGGAGCATCAGCCTGGAGCAGTTGAAGGACGTGTACGGGGAAGGCGGTACGGCGACGAGGTGGTCCGACCTGGGCGTTGCCGTGCCGGGCTGCGGCTCGGACGAAATCGTTCTTGTGAGCCGCCAGAACAACTCGGGCACGTACGTCTACTTCAAGGAGACGGTCCTCGGTGACGACACGGAGTACAAGCTCGGGTCGCGGGACATGCACGGCTCGAAGGACGTGGTCGACCTGGTGGAAAACACGCCCTGTGCGATCGGGTACAGCGGGCTCGCGTACGCCACCGAACACGTCAGCATGCCCTGTATCATGACGGGAGAAGACGGGAACTGCGTGGCACCTGCCATTGCCACGGCCGTCGACGGGAGTTATCCCATTGCCCGCCCGCTCTTCATGTACACGGCCGGCGAACCGCAGGGTGCGGTCAAGGAGTACATGGACTGGATCCTCTCGCAGGAGGGGCAGTGCGTGATCCTGGAGCGCGGGTACGCACCCTACACTGACATGGAGTGCGCTTGAGCCTCTACGACCAGCGCCTGGAAGCCGACCTCGTCGCGATTCGCACGCGGTTGGCGGATATCGGGGAGCAGGTCCTGCAGAACTTGCGGCACGGCGTGCAGGCCGTACTCGACCTCGACCGTCGCCTTGCCAACGAGACCCTGATCAAGGACCGCGCGGTCAATCGGGCCACCCGCGAAATCGAGCACCTTTGCCACCTGTTCGTGGCCCGGCATCTTCCCAGCGGAAGTCACCTCCGGTTCGTTTCGGGGGTGCTTCGGCTCTGCGTCGCCATGGAACGCGTGGGCGACTACTCGGTCGCGATCTGTCGAGTGGCACGGCAGATCGAGTCACCGCTGCCCGATACCGTCCTGCACAACATCGGGTTGATGAGCGAGCACGCGCGACGGGCGCTGAAGACCGCTCTGGACGGGTTTCTGGAAGGAGATCCCGACGCGGCGCGTGTTTCGCGCGGGTTCGCGGCGCAGACTGCGGCGGTCTACCCCTACGCCTTCGAAATCCTGAACGTAGCGGCCGACTCGGACTCCCGTCCGGCCCGCGACCTTTTCGGCGCCTTGCTGGTCTTTCGGCTCTTGCAGCGTACCGCGGAGCAGGCGGAGAACATCTGCCAGCAGACGCTGTTCGCCGTCACCGGGGAACGGAAGCCGGAAAAGCGCTACCGCATGCTCTTCCTGGACGGGGACAACGCCATGGCCAGCAAGATGGCGGAACTGGCGTGTATCGAGAGTTACCCGCACGCCGGCAGCATCGGCTCGGCGGGGCTCGAGGCCGCAACCGGGTTTGCCCCGGCCCTGCTCGGATTCTGCCAGCGCCGTGGCATCGTTCTGCCGGCTGACGACGCGCCCCGGGCCTTCGCCGACGCGCTCGACCCGTCGTGGCACTATCACGTCATCGTGGGGCTGGGGATGGATCCAGCCAGCCATTGCGCCGTCCCCTACCGGACCGCGGTTCTCCGGTGGGATCTGGATGAGGACGTGACCGGCGGCGAACCGAATGCCGAGGAGCTGTACCGGCAACTCATGCAACGGATCCGCGGCCTGATGGCGACTTTGGGGGTTCGGGACGACGGGTGACGCCTCCAGACCAGACCGCGACGGCGCCGACGCCGCCCGCAATGGACCCGCGCGGTGCAATGGACCGCCGTGACCTGGCGTGGTACGTGGACCGCGTGGCCCAGGCGCTCGTTTTCGTGGGCGGCATCTCCGCGATCATCTTCATCCTCGGGATCTTCGTTTTCGTCACCAAGGAAGGGTTCGACTTCGTTCTCGGTTCCCTCGACCTGGGCGAGTTCTTTACATCGATCGCGTGGCGCCCCACCTCCAACAATCCGACCTACGGCGCCCTGGCGCTCATGGTGGGCACGGCCAGCGTCACCGGCTTCGCGATGCTCTTTTCCGTTCCCCTTTCGCTGGGCGCGGCGCTCTATATCGGGGAATTCGCGACGGGAAAGACTCGCGAGGCGCTCAAGATCCTGGTGGAAATGCTCGCCGCGATCCCATCGGTGGTGTGGGGATTCGTCGGCATGTCGATCATGAACCCGCTGATCATCCAGATCTTTGATGTGCCCCTGGGGCTCAGCGTGTTGAATGCAGGGCTCATCCTGGGGCTGATGGCCGCGCCGATCATGACGACGATAGCGGAGGACGCGCTCAAGGCGGTCCCCGACACCTACCGGGAGGCCGCGGAAGCTCTGGGCGCCACCCGGTGGGAGGTGATCTTCAAGGTGGTTATCCCGGCGTCCAGGAATGGACTGCTGGCGGCTGTGCTGCTGGGGGTGGGGC
>CAZRQE010000142.1:0-20667 GCA_964602175.1 uncultured Gemmatimonadaceae bacterium
GCGTCGCTCTGGTCCCGGTACGCCGATGTCCTCAAGAGGGCCGAGCGCGTCGAGGAGGCGATCGCGGCGCTGAACGAGGTGGAGGCGCGGGATCCGGGCTTCGCCAACGTCAAGGCGCGGCAAGGCTCCTGGATGCTGGAGACCGGCCAGGAGGACGAGGCGCTGCGCTTCCTGCAGGAGGCGGTCGAGAAGGGCGAGCAGACCGCGGACGCCATGGCCATCCTGCTCCTGGCGAACGCGCACTCCAAGGGCGTCGTGCCGAAGGACTGGGGACACGCCCTGCGCGTCATCAGCCATGCGAAGTCCTTCGAGAACGAGGTCAGCGAGGGCACGAGGGGGCAGTTGGACTTCTGGCACGGCTTCTCGCTCTTCAACCAGGCGCTGGAGCAGGAGAGGCCGCAGACCCTGGAGACCGCGCAGTTGACGCTGCCCAAATTCCAGCAGGCGGCGCGGTTCTTCGTGCTTCCGCGGGTTGCAGCCTACGCCGAAGCCAATGCGATCGGGTTGCAGCAGTTCCGGGACGCCACCCAGCAGTACATCGAGATCCAGGAAGCGATTATTCAGAGGGGGCGCTGACCCTCACTCGTCGCCGTAGGCGAACAACCGGGGCGCCGCGGGCCATTTCGGCCCGCGGCGCCTTTTTTTTGTCCCAAACCGGGGTCGACGAGTCCCGGGGTGGGATTTGGTGTTGCGAAGTGGGGGTAGGGTGTATTACTGTGGGATGGCGTGGGATGTTGTGGGATAGCGGGGGATATGAGACCAGGGTATGGGACCATGCCGGGATTCCTTGGGCGACACGAGTACCAGATCGACGCAAAGGGGCGGGTCAGCCTGCCCTCGGCGTTTCGTCGTGTCGTGTCGTCCTATCCGATGGTGCTGATGCAGTGGCAGGACACGCATCTCGACCTCTTTCCGAAGGAGACCTGGGCGGACATCCAGAAGAACCTGCTGACCCACAAGAGAGCGAAGGGGGACAAGGGCGCCTACCTGCGACGGTACACGGGCCGCGCTGTGGAGGTGGAGCCGGACAAGCATGGCCGCATTCGCATTCCACCCCTGCTGCGGCAGGGGGTGGGGCTCGAGGATTCGGTCGCGTTTGTGGGCGCCCTTGACCGGATCGAGCTGTGGCCTCCGGAGCGATTTGAAGAGCACCTGCGCGCGGCGGACGAAGACGATGACGAATTCGCAGCCCAGATCTTCGGGTGATTCTCGTGTGCGCGCCCCGAGGTACCACCGCGCGGTTCTCGTGGAGGAGGCCATGAGCTACCTGGCCGGCGACGGAGGACTGTACCTGGACGGCACCGTCGGGGGTGGCGGGCACTCGGCCGCGCTGCTGGAGCGGTGCCGGGACTGCCGTGTGCTTGCCGTCGATCGCGACCCCGAGGCTCTGGACGCCGCTCGCTCACGCCTTCGTCGCTTCGAGGGGCGGGTTACGTTCAGCCGGATGTCCTTCCGGGACGCCGGCAACGATCCCCGCGTGCGCGCCGAGGGACTGGCCGGCGCACTTCTGGATCTGGGCGTGAGTTCCCATCAGCTCGACACGGACGAGCGCGGATTTTCCTTCCGGCGCGGTGCGGCCCTGGACATGCGCATGGATCAGGGCTCGCCGCTGACCGCGGCCGCCTTCCTGGCGTCGGCTTCCCGCGACGAACTCGTACGAGCGCTGCGGGCGGGTCAGGCGCCGCGGCCGGCGGCGCTGGCCGCGCGCATCGTCGGGCGCCGCGCCGACAAGCCGTTTTGCACCAGTGACGATCTCGTCGCGGCTCTGGAGTCGGTGCTCGGGCGGCGCGCGGCACACGCCGAGAAGGCGCGCCTCTTCCAGGCGCTGCGCATTCTGGTGAACGAGGAGATCGAGGCCCTGAAGGCGGCGCTTCCCGCGATCCGCGACGCGCTGCTGCCGGGTGCCGTCTTCGTGGTCATCTCGTACCACTCGCTGGAAGACGGCGTGGTCAAGCGCGCTTTCCGCGAATGGAGCGATCCCTCCCACGGTCTTCCCCGGCGTCTCCCCGTGCGCGCGGCCGAGCTGTCGAGCCTCGGCACCGTTCTGACGCGGAAGCCGGTGACTCCGGACAGCGTGGAGATCGAGAGGAATCCGCGCGCACGCGCGGCGAGGCTGAGAGCCTGGAGGCGGGCCGCGTGAGGCGCCGCCGGAAGCGGGGACGGTGGAGCGCGATCACCGCGCTTGCCGCGGTGACCGCTTCCCTGGCGACCCTGGGATGGCGCCAATCGACGACGCGGGAGACCCTCGCGTCGCTGGACCGGTTGGACACGGAACTGGCCGTCATGGCGGACCGGCAGGAGGAGCTGGCCCGCGAACTGTTCGGCATCGAGCGGCGCCCCTGGGTTGTCGCGCAGGCTGCCGAACGGCTCGGGCTCCGACCCGCGACCGAACGGGAAACCGTCATCGCGTCGGGGAGCACGCCATGACTCTGAAACGACGCGACCCCTACCGGAAGGTCGAGATTCGGCGCCGCTGCATGTTGCTCTTCTGGGTGGCCCTCGCGGCGGTTCTGCTCGGGCGCGCGGCCGAGGTGCAGGTCGTCGAGAGGTTCGCCTGGAGGGAGGACGCCGCCGGACAGCAGCGAATGAGCCGGGTCGTTCCCGCGCCCAGAGGCCGCATTCTCGACCGCAACGGCTCCGAACTGGCGGTGAGCCACTGGCGAGCGGCCGTCGGGATCGCGCCGGGTGAGATCCAGGACCTGGAGGAGGTTGTCGCCGCGCTCGAGGAGAACCTGGGGCTGCGTCCCGACGTCGCGCGCGATGTGTCCGTTGATACACGACCGTGGCGGGTTGTACGGGGCCGGTACTCCATGACGCAGGTGGAACGCCTGCGGGGACTGCGCGGCGTGCACGTTGAGGGCGAATTGCGGCGGCTGTATCCCCGCGAGAAGCTGGCCCGGGGCTTGCTGGGAGTCGTTCAGGACGGCGTGGGGGCGGGGGGAATCGAACAGACGATGGATTCGGTGCTGGCGGGAAGAGCCGGGCGGGAGATCGTGGAGCGTGACAATCAGGGACGGCAGATACCGGGCCAGGTCATCACCGTGCAGGAGCCCGTGCCAGGCCGGGACGTCGTGCTGACGATCGACGAGGACCTGCAGGCGCTGGCCGAGGAACTCCTCGCCATGTCCGTCGATTCCACCGGGGCCCGGGGCGGGGATCTCGTGATCACCGACCCCCGGACGGGCGAGATCCTTGCCATTGCCTCGTTGACCGAGGGCTCGAACAACTCGCTGTCGGCGATCAATGCCCCATACGAACCGGGCTCCACGATCAAGCCGTTCACGGCTGCCGCCCTCCTGCGCCACCGAGTCGCCTCGCTGGCGGACTCGGTGGACACCGGCACGGGGAGCTGGGACGTCGGTACTCGCCAGATCAACGACATCCACGGCGGCGGCTGGCTGACCCTGTACCAGGTCGTCCAGCGCTCGTCGAACATCGGTATCGCCAAGTTCGCGGAGAGGCTCACGGAGGGGCAGCAGTACACGAACCTGCGCGACTTCGGGTTCGGCACCCGGACCGGGGTCATGCTTCCGGGAGAGGCGGCGGGCATCCTCAGGAGGCCGGAGCAGTGGTCGGCGCTGTCGGGTCAGTCCCTCGCATTCGGGTATGAGCTCTCGGTGACCTCGTTGCAGATGGCGATGGCGTTCGGGGCCCTGGCCAACGATGGCCGGCTGATGGAACCGCGTCTGATCAGGGAAGTGCGGGACCGCGATGGAGGATCGGTGCGCTTCGACGGGCCCCGGACCGTGCGGCGCGCCGTCCCGCCGGAGGTTACCGAAGCCCTGAAGCCGGTGCTGGTCGATGTCGTGGAGCAGGGGACGGGCACCCGGGCTCGGATGGCCTCGTTTCTGATCGCCGGCAAGAGTGGCACGGCCCGCGCGATGGGTCGGGACGGGCGCTACGAAGGCAATGCCTACTTCGCTTCCTTTGGAGCGTTCTTTCCCGCGGACGATCCACAGCTTCTGCTCTTCGCGAAGCTGGACCGCCCGTCCGGCGAATACTACGGAGGCGCCGTTGCCGCTCCCCTGACCCGGGCGATGCTGGAGAGCCTGTTGCCGACGCGGCGCATTCCGGTGGACCGGGGCGCATTGGCCCTGGCGCGGCGTCCCGTCCCGGTCGAGCCGGCGATGGGCGAGCCGCTGGTTCGTTTCGCGGCCGCGACTTCAACGCTGGAGCCATTGGCTGCGGGGCCGTTCGCCGATCCCCCCGATTCGCGCCGGGGCAGCATGGCGCTTCCTGACCTGAATGGGGCCCCGATGCGCGTCGCTCTCCGGCGGTTGCACAGGATGGGCCTGAGGGTGTGGCTCGATGGCGGAGGACCGGTGCTGATGACCGTCCCCACCGCCGGAACCGGCGTAGCGCCTGGAGACACCGTGCGCGTGTTGGGGCGCGAGGGGTGACCGTGGCCATGGAACACGTGCTGACGGCGATCGAGGATGCCGGAGTGATCATCCGGCAAACGGCGCCGCCGCGTGGCGAGTTGAGGCGCGTGGAGGTCTCGGGCGTGCAGCAGGACTCGCGCGCCGTGAAGCCGGGCGACCTCTTCGTGGCCTGGGCGGGCGCGTCCCACGACGCCCACGAATTCCTGGGCGGTGCCGTGGCGGCGGGGGCGGCGGCGGCGATCGTGGAGGAGCCGGTCCCCGGAGTGCCCGTCCCGCAGATTCAGGTCGACAATGCGCGCCTGGCGGCGGCGGTGGCCTCCGGCTTCGTGGCCGGGACGCCGTGGCGAAAGCTGCGCACCGTGGGTGTCACCGGCACGAACGGCAAAACGACGACGACCCTGTTGCTGCGCGGCCTGCTGGGAAGGGAGGCGCGGTGCGCGGCGATCGGCACGCTGGGTGTGGTTGGACCCGACGGGCGCGTCGAGGACGGCACGGCGGGGCTCACGACGCCCGGACCCGTGCGGCTGGCGGAGTGGCTTGCCGCGCTCGCCCGCGCCGGCGTCGCGGGCGTCGTGGTCGAGAGTTCCTCCCACGCGCTCGACCAGTTCCGTCTCGATGGCGTCCGCTTCGATGTCACGGCCTTCACCAACCTGACCCGCGATCACCTGGACTACCACGGGAGCCGTGACCGCTACCTGGCCGCGAAGGCGCGCCTGCTGCACCTGGGGAAACCCGGCGCCACCGCCGTGATCAACGCCGACGACGAGGCGTGGCGGGCGCTGAGCCCCGCGGGTCCGGTCGTGACCTACGGCATCCGCGCATCCTCGGATCTGCGTGCGGCCGGACTCCGTCTCTCGGCGCGCGGCTCCAGCTTCGAACTCGTCTGGCAGGGCCGCCGGTATCCGGTCGAACTGCCGCTCCCGGGCGGCTTCAACGTCTCCAACGCCCTGTGCGCCGCCGCGTGCGCCCTCGCCCTGGGCCACGACCCGGGCCGAGTGGCGGAGGGACTGGCCGAAGCTTCGCCCGTGCCCGGCCGCCTGGAGCGCATCGTGCGGAAGCCGTTCGACGTGTTCGTCGACTTCGCGCACACACCGGACGCGCTGGACCAGGTCCTGAAGGCGCTCCGACCGCTGGTTTCCGGGCGCCTCATCGTGGTGTTCGGCGCGGGCGGCGACCGGGATCCGACCAAGCGTCCCGAGATGGGGGCGGCGGCTTCGCGCCACGCGGACCTGGTCGTCGTGACCTCGGACAACCCGCGCACCGAGGATCCGGCGGAGATCGCTGCGCAGGTGTCGCGCGGCGTCTCGGCGCCCGACGCTGCGGAGATCGTGGATCGGCGCGAGGCCATAGGCTGGGCGCTGGACAAGGCCGGGCCGGGCGACGCCGTGCTCCTCGCAGGCAAGGGCCACGAGGCGTACCAGATCGTGGGCACCGAGGAGCGGCCGTTCGACGAGCGGCAGATCGTGCTCGACCACCTGGGCGCCGGCGCATGACGGGCGCGGCCTTCGGCTGGAGCGACGCCTCGGTGCGGCGGGCGCTGGGTCTCCCCGGCGGAGACGCGGAGTGCCGGTACCGGGGCATTTCCACCGACACGCGGACGCTGCGGCGCGGAGACGTGTTCGTCGCGCTCGCAGGCCCCCGCTTCGACGGACATGAGTACGCGGCGGAGGCCGTCGCGGCGGGGTGCGCGGCCATCGTCGCCAGCCGTGATCCCGGCGATCTGCCCGTGCCCGTGTACCGGGTTGCGGATACGCTTACCGCGTTGGGGGACCTGGCCCTGCACCGGCGCAGGCACGCACGCATTCCCGTCGTCGGGATCACGGGATCGTCGGGCAAGACCACGGTCAAGGACCTCACGCTGGGCGCGCTCTCGTCGACGCCGCGTCCGCACGGGACGTCCGCGAACGACAACAACCGCGTGGGCACGCCCCTGACCATCCTGTCGATGCCCGACCGAGCGACCTCGCTGGTCCTGGAAATGGGCACCAACGAGCCCGGGGAGATCGCCGAACTGGCCCGGGTCGCACGCCCCACGGTCGGGGTGGTCACGACCGTCTCGGAGACACACGTCGAGCGGCTCGGGGACTTCTCCGGGGTGCTCTCGGAAAAGCTCGACCTGCTCCGCGCGGTCGACGCGGCGGGGATCGCGCTGGTGGGCGACGAGCCGCCGGAACTGGCGCGCGAGGCCCGCAGGATCCACCCCGACGTAGCGGTGTGCGGCTGGTCGGACCGGGCGGACGGCGATCTGCGTCCCTTCGACGCCCGCCTGCGGGCTGACGGCACGTACTCGTTCACCTGGATGGGGGAGCCCGTTTCCATGCGGATCCCCGGCGCGCACAACGTCTACAACGCGCTGCTGGCGCTTGCCGTGGCACGCTCGCTGAACGTGGCGCCGACCCACGCGGTCGCCGGCGTCTCGGCCGTCGTGCCCCGCGCCCTGCGCGGCGAGGTGCGCAGCGTGGGCGGCCTCACGCTTCTGGTCGACTGCTACAACGCCAACGCGGCCGGAGTCGAGGCGGCGGTCACCACGCTGGCGGACATGGACACGCGGGGACGCAGGGTGGCGGTGCTCGGGACCATGCTCGAACTCGGGCCCCGCTCGGACGCGATCCACCGTGAGACGCTGGACAGGGTGCTGGGCGCGGAGATCGACCGGTACGTGCTGACCGGCGCCTTCGCCCGGGCCGCCGGCCACGTCCCGGACGACCGCATCGTCGCCGTCGCGCGCGTCGACGACCTCGCCGAGCGCCTGCCGCTTCTGGTCGGCCGCGGCGACACGGTGCTCCTCAAGGCGTCCCGCGGCGTCCGGCTGGAGCGCGTCATCCCGGACCTCGAGTCCGCTTTCGGCGGAGCGCGCGCCTGATGCTGTACCACCTGCTTCCCCGGCTCGAAGACGTTCACATCGTCTTCAACCTCTTCAACTACCTCACCGTCCGGTCCGCCGGCGCGATGGCCAGCGCGCTGATCCTGATGCTGATCCTGGGGCGTCCCTTCATCGTGTTCATGCGCGCGCGCGGCATCGTGAACGTGCCGCGCAACGGACTCGATCGGGGTCAGGGCCCGAAGGTGAACATGGGGGGGGTGCTGATCGTCGCGGTCGTTGCCGTCTCGACGCTGCTCTGGGCCGAACTGACGAACCCGTACACGATCATCGCGCTGGTGGTGATGCTGTGGATGGGATCGATCGGCTTCCTCGACGACTACCTCAAGGTCGTGCGCAAGACGCCGCGCGGGCTGGTCGAGCGCTACAAGTGGGCGGGATCGCTGGGGCTCGGCCTGGCGCTTGGCGCGTTCCTCATCACGTGGGGTCCCATCGCGCCGGTCGGGGCCACGACGACGAACCTGCCGCTCTTCGACGAATGGCAGCTCGTCTTCACTCCGGCCGCGTACCTGTTCTGGGTGACCGTGGTCCTCAACGGCGCCACCCACTCGGTGAACATGACCGACGGGCTCGACGGACTGGCCCCCGGACTGGTCGCGATCGCCGTCGGGACCTTCGGGATCTTCGCGTACGTGATCGGGCGGGTCGACACTTCGGCGTACCTCGGGCTCTTCTACCTGCCCGGCGCCGGGGAGCTGGCCGTGTTCGCGGCGGGGATCACGGGTGCCGCGCTGGGCTTTCTGTGGTTCAATGCCCAGCCCGCGCAGGTGATCATGGGGGACACCGGCTCACTGGCTCTGGGGGGCGCCATCGGGGCCATGGCGGTGCTGCTCAAGGCCGAGCTCCTGCTGGTGGCGGTGGGTGGCGTGTTCGTCGCCGAGGCCGCGTCCGTCATCATCCAGACCCAGTACTTCAAGTACACGAGACGGCGCCACGGCGAGGGCCGGCGCGTCTTCAGGTGTGCCCCCATCCATCACCACTTCCAGATGATCGGCTGGAAGAACGAGCAGGTCGTGGTCCGGTTCTGGATCCTGGGAATCCTCTGCGCGATGGTCGGCTTCGCCACGCTGAAGCTGCGATGAGGTCGGAGAATGAACGAGAGACAATTGCGGTCATCGGGCTGGGCGCGAGCGGAGACGCCGCGGCGCGGCTGGCCCTTGCCAAGGGAGCGAGAGTTCATGTCACGGATGCGAGCAGCGAGGACGCAGTTGCAGCCCGTGGAGCCGCTTTGCGGGATCTCGGAGCCGAGATCCGGCTCGGCGGACACGAGCTGGAGACGATCGCCGCGGCGGACACCGTCGTCGTCAGTCCCGGCATCCCGCCGGCGGCGGCAGTACTCGCCGCCCTACGCGCACGGGGCGTCGCTTGGATATCGGAGCCTGAATTCGCCAGCCGGTTCATCCAGGGTCCACTGACCATCGTGACCGGCACGAACGGGAAGACGACCACGGCGGCGCTGAGCGCGCACCTGCTGCGCGAGGCGGGCGTCGACGTGGCCCTGGGGGGGAATATCGGCGGCGGCCTGGGCCCGCCGGCGTCCACCCTGGCGTCCACCCGGCCGGTTGCTGACCGATTCGTGCTGGAGCTGTCGTCGTTTCAGCTGGCCGACATTCGGGACCTCACACCCGACGTGGGCGTGATGACCAACCTGGGGGTCGACCACATGGACCGGTACGCCACGGTGGAGGACTACCACCGCGACAAGCGCCGGCTGTTCGACGCGGGGGACGGCAACACGACCTGGGTGCTGAACGGCGACGACCGCGCGGTGTTGAAGATGGCGCGGGACGTGCCGGGGTCGCGCCTGACCTTCTCGCTCGAGACTTCGGCCGTGCCCGGGGCATGGCTGGAAGCGGACCGCCTGGTGGTGGATACGGGGCAGGGTCCCCGCCGGGTAGCCCATGCCGCCGACGTCAGGCTGGTGGGCAGGCACAATCTCGCCAATGCGCTGGCCGCCCTCCTGGCGGCGGCTGCCTCCGGCGGCACGCTCGACGGCGCGCGCCGGGCGCTGCGCTCCTTTGCGCCGCTGCCGCACCGGCTCGAGCCGGTGGGCACCGTGGACGGGGTGCGCTGGGTGAACGACTCGAAGGCGACCAATGTCGCCGCCGCTGCGGGGGCGCTCAGAAGCCTCGAAGGTCCCATCGTCCTTCTCCTGGGCGGGACGGACAAGGGGGAGAGTTTCGGTGAACTCGTGCCTGCGATGAAGGGCAGAACACGCGCCGTCGTCGCCTACGGAGCCGCGGGAGCGCGCGCGGCGGCCGAGGTGGTGGGGCGGGGGATCCGCGTGGCGCGTGTCGACGGCACCTTCGAAGAGGTGGTGGAAGCGGGCCGGAGGCTCGCGCGGCCGGGCGACACGCTTCTTCTGGCGCCCGCTTGCTCCAGCTTCGACATGTTCGAGAACTACGAAGCCCGGGGCGCCGCGTTCCGGGCCCTGGCATCGGAAGCGGGGAGGGGCATCCGATGACGGCGCGGGGCGGGGTCTCGCGCGCGCGGCGCCAGCGGACGCCTCACACCCGGGGTTCGCGCCGGCGCGCCACGTGGGCACTCGACGTCGCCGCCAAGGCGCGTCGGTCGCTGCCCGAAACGGGAATCGGGCACGGCTGGGAGGCGACGGCCATCATGGCGTTGACGGCCGCGCTCCTGCTCTTCGGCCTCCTCACGCTGCACAGCGCGAGTTCCGTGATGGCCCAGCGCGGGGACCTTCCGCACTACCACTACGTGGCTCGACAGGGAATCGGCGTCGCGATCGGTATCGTGATCATGCTGACCTGCGCTCGCATCCCGACGGCGTGGTGGCGACGGTTCGCGCACCACATTCTCGCGGGTGCCGTGGTGCTCCTCGTCATCGTCATCCTTCCCTTCACGGAAGCGATCGCGCCGACCGTGAACGGTGCTCGCCGCTGGCTCCGCGTCGGCGTCACCCTTCAGCCCTCTGACCTGGCCAAGCTGGCGGTCGTCGTGTGGACTGCGGCGCTCGCGGTTCGGAAGCAGCCCCTGATGCGCAACATGCGCCGTGGACTGGCGCCGTTCCTCGTCGGCTGGGTCCTCGTCCTGGTGCCGGTGGCGCTGGAGCCGGACCTGTCCACGACATGTCTGATCGTCGCCGTGGCCATGTCCATCGTCTTCGTGGCGGGCGCACGCGTAGGACACTTCGTGGTGCTCGGCCTCGCCTGCATTCCCCTGGCCGGGCCACTGCTCCTTTCCGGATACCGTGGTGCCCGCTGGGAATCCCTGTTGCTCAATCCCGGCGCCATACCGGACGGTTCGGGGTTTCAGAGCTACCAGAGCCTCGTCGCCATCGGCTCCGGCGGGGTGACAGGCGTCGGCTTCGGAGAAGGACAACAGAAGTTCGGGTTCCTGCCGGAGTCCCACAACGACTTCATCTTCGCCATGATCGGCGAAGAATGGGGCCTCGTCGGTACCGTGGCCGTCATTCTCGCGTTCCTCGCCATGATCGTGCTCGGCTTCAGGATCGCGCGCCGCGCGCGGGACACGTTCGGTGAACTGCTCGCCGTCGGAATCAGTTCGCTGATCGGATTCCAGGCATTCATCCACATCGGAGTGGGGCTGGGCGTCATGCCTGCGACCGGCCTGTCACTGCCGTTCATCTCCTACGGCCGCAGCAATCTCGTGGCCATGCTGGCGGCTGTCGGCATACTCCTCGCCGTGGCCCGGGAAGCTCCGGGATGCGAAGTGCAACGCACTGCGGAGGGGTCCGGATGATGATCGTCTTTTCCGGCGGAGGCACCGCGGGCCATTTCCATCCGGCCAGGAACATCGCCGAGGCGCTGTCCGCGGCCATGCCCGGTGTGGAACCGTACTTCGTGGGCACGGAAGGCCGCATCGAGGCCGCTGAGCTTCCCGCCCTCGGGTATCCGTACAGGCTGCTTCGGGTCGCGGGGCTGCGCAATCCGCTGCGGGAGGCGCGCCGGCCGGGATCGGTGCCGGTTCGGCTGCGCCGGGCATTGGGCGCGGCCGCGGACAGCCTGCGGGCGCTGTGGCTCCTCGCCGCGGCCGTCCTGCGGTTGCTGCCCGACTTCCGGAGGCGGGAAGCGGCAGCCGTGGTCCTCACCGGAGGCTACGTATGCGCGCCGGCCGGCATCGCGGGCCGATTGCTCGGTCTGCCCCTGATTCTGCAGGAACAGAACATGCACCCGGGCAAGACGACCCGGCTGCTTGCGCGGTGGGCCCGGCAGATCCACCTCGCGTACCCGGAGGCGGGCGCCGCGCTTCCCGGACGCGCCCGGCGAAGGGTGATTCGGAGCGGCAATCCGATCCGGCCGCTGCCGCCCGCCGAAGCCCGCGGCAAGACGGCGGCGCGCCGCGCGCTGGGGCTGCCGGAGACAAGCACGCTCGTGCTGATCGTGGGCGGAAGTCAGGGCGCCCGCAAGATGAATCGGGCATCGATCGAGGTTTTGCAAGACGGATTGCCGTTCGATGGAGAATTCGTCTTATGGGTGACCGGGCGGGCGCACCTTGACGAGGCCGAGGCGGCACTGGGCGGGTCGGATTCCGATCGCTTCAAGGTCGTGCCGTACCTCGAGGCGGGCGCGATGTACCAGGCACTCGCGGCGGCCGATCTGGTGGTGTCGCGCGCGGGCGCCATGGCAACCTCGGAGTTTCTGGCCTGGGGACTGCCGGCGATTCTGATTCCGTTGCCGACGGCGGCGGCCGATCACCAGACCGCGAACGCCCGCGGGCTGGCCGCGGCAGGGGCGGCGGTGCTCCTGCCCGAAACCGATACCCTGACCGGGGCCCGGCTGTGGAGCGAGGTTCGGCAACTGCTCGATACGCCCGGCAAGCTGGACGCCATGTCGCGCGCCGCTGCCGACCGCGCGCGGCCGGAGGCGGCCCGCGAGGTTGCGGCTGCCATCGCCGATCTGCTGGCCGCCAGGGGGGAGACGCCGCGATGACGCCCCGCCTGCGCTCCTTGGCTGCCCGCGGGCCCATCCACTTCATGGGCGTGTGCGGCGCGGGCATGGCCCCTCTGGCCGAGATGGTGCTCCGGAGCGGGTCCGCGGCGACCGGCTGCGACCTGGTGGGAGGCCGGCCCGGGGAAGTGCTGTCGAACCTCGGGATGAAGTTCACGCGCGGACATGATCCCGCGCACGTCGAGTCCGCCACTGCGCTTGTCGTGACCTCCGCGGTGCCGGCCGACCACCCCGAGCTGCGGGCCGCCCGTGCCCGGGGGATTCCCGTTTTAAAGCGTTCGGTCGCGCTCGGGCACTGGGTGAACGAGGGGCGCGTCGTGGGCATCGCCGGCACGCACGGCAAGACGACCACGACGGCCATGGCCACGCACGTCCTGGAACACGCAGGCATCGACCCCACCGGCGTCGTCGGTGGCGAGGTGCGCGGCTGGGGGGGCAACCTGAGGCCCGGCGGCTCGGATGTCTTCGTGGTCGAGGCGGACGAATACGACCGCTCGTTCCTCGACCTCGATCCCGGGGTGGCCGTGGTGACCAACGTCGAGGCCGACCACCTCGATGTCTACGGCGATCTCGCCGGGGTCCGCACGTCCTTCTCGGATTTCATCGGCCGTCTCGATCCGGCGGGCACCCTGTGGGTCTGCGGCGACGATCCCGGGGCCGCGCGGATCGGTTTGGAGGGCGGGGACCGCACGCGCTCCTACGGGCTCGGCGCGGGCGTGTCGCTGCGTGGGACCCTGGTGCGGGACAACCGGGCGGAGAGCGTCTTCCACGTCATCGAGGACGGCGTGAGCGCGGGTGACATGACCGTGCCCGCCCCCGGGCTGCACAACGTCCGCAACGCGCTGGCGGCGGCCGGTGTGGGGCGGTCGTTCGGCGCGGCCTGGGACGATATCCGGTCCGGACTCGCCAGCTTTCCCGGCGTCGGGCGCCGGTACGATATCCTGGGGATCGCCGACGGCGTGCAGGTGATCGACGACTACGCCCACCACCCGACGGAGATATCGGCGACGCTGGCGGCGGCGCGGCGGGCCAACCCGGGCAGGCGCATCGTGGCGGTGTTCCAGCCCCATCTGTTCACCCGCACACGCGACTTTCACGCCGAGTTCGGCGCGGCCCTGGCCGCGGCCGACCTCGTCTGGGTCACGGATGTCTACCCGGCGCGCGAGCAGCCGCTTCCGGGCGTGACCGGCGAACTCGTGGCGCGCGCGGTGCCAGGGACCGACACCCGCTACCACGGCGAGCTGGCTACGCTCCCCGCCCGGGTGGTGGAGGACCTCTCGCGCGGCGACGTGTGCGTCGTGATGGGCGCGGGCTCGATCGAGGGCGCGGGGCCCGGGATTGTTGCCAGACTGGCGGATCGCGGGGAGGAACAGCGATGAGCCGCTCCCTGATCCCGCCGCTCGAGCCCCGGGCCCGTGCCCGTGCCCGGCGCGGCTTCCGTGCCGCCCTGGGCAGGATCGCGAAGCGCGCGGTCCTCGTGCTCGGGGTTGCCGGTGCCGGGGCCCTGCTGGCGTTCGCCGGCTTCCGCTTTGCCGCGCAGCTGCCCTGGTTCCGCGTTGCCAGGGTGGAGATCACGGGCACCAGCTACCTGACCCGGGCCGAGATCCTGGGCGCCGCCGGGATCGAAGCCGGAAGCAGCGTCCTGGAGAAGCGGTCGCGCCTGGAGGAACGCATCGAGGCGCTCGCGCTTGTGGAATCGGCGACGGTCGAGCGCGACCTGCCGTCCACGCTGCTGGTCGCGATCAACGAGGCCGAGCCCGTGGCCCTGGTCGCCGAGCCGGTCGTTGTGCCGGTCGACCGCGCCGGGAATCGCATCCCCTTCGGCCCGCGCACCGCCATGCTGGACCTGCCGCTGCTGCGCGTCGTCCCGGCGGGAGCTTCCGCCCCGTCGGGGCTGCCCACGCTGGCGGACGAAGTGTCGCGGTTGGCCAAGCAGGTGCCCGAGGTCTTCGCGGTCCTTTCGGAGGCGCGGGGAGGCGACCGCGAAGTGACGCTGCTGCTGGGCGAATCGGGCGTGAAGGTGCGCTATCGGCCGCCGTTCTCCGAACCGAGGCTGCGCGCGGCGATCGTCGCCCTCAACGACGCGGCGCAGAGGTTTCCGGAGCGTTCTCCCCACGAGGTGGACCTGCGCTTCGAGGACCAGGTGGTCGTGCGGACCGCGGCGGTTGTGGAAGCGGAGGGAGGATAGCGCCGATGAGATCTGTGCTGGTCACCGGGCTGGATGTCGGTTCGACGACGACGCGTGCCGTGATCGGACGGCTCGTCCAGGACTTCAACCGTCCCGAGCTGCGTATCGTCGGCGTAGGCCGCACGCCCACGGTAGGGGTGCGCAAGGACGTGATCACCGACCTCGAGGGTGCGACGAACAGCATACGGATTGCTGTCCAGGAAGCCGAACTGATGGCAGGGATGCGGGTGGACCGCGTTTACGTCGGCGTTTCGGGGGACCACGTGAGCGTGAACCGTTCCGTCGGTGTGGTGGCGGTCGCGGCCCACGAGATCGTGCCCAGGGACGTGGACCGCGTTCACGAGGTGGCGCAGGCCGTGCCGCTGCCTCGTGACCGCGAGCTCATGCACGCCATACCGCAGGAATACCAGGTCGACCATCAGCGCGGCATCAAGGATCCCGTCGGGATGCCCGGCACCCGCCTGGAGACCGATCTGTTCCTCGTCACCGGGTGCGCCACGGCCCTGGGCAACATCGTGCGGGCCGTCGAGAAGGCGGGCTACCGGGTGCAGGACGCGATCGTCGAGCCCCTGGCCGCGGCCCGCGCGGTGGTGCCCGAGGACGAGAAGGAGCTGGGGGTTGCGATGGTCGACATGGGGTCGGCCACGACCGGCCTGTCGGTCTACCAGGAGGGAAGGCTCTGTGATCTCGAGGTGCTGCCCCTGGGAGGCTCCATGGTCACGAGCGATCTGATACGCGGCCTGTCGATTCCCTTCGCCGAGGCGAGCCGTGTGAAGGAACACCATGGCGCCGCGCACGCGCGCATGGTGGATCCCACGGAATTCGTGGAACTTCCGGGAACGAACGGCCACAGCCGCAAGGTTGCCCGCAGGTTCGTGGCGAGCCTCATGGAGGAACGCCTGCAGAGCATGTTCCTTCGGATCAGTCGCAGGCTGAACGGGAACTTCGGCGCCGATTCGCTGGCCGCGGGCGTGGTGATTACGGGAGGGGTGGCCCGGACGCCGGGCATTGCCGAGCTGGCCCGGAAGTGTCTCGCAACGCCGGTGCGGATCGGCACTCCGCGTGAGGGCCTGTCCGGCCTGCTTGATGTCGTCGCCGCGCCCGGGTTTTCGACCGCAACGGGACTCGCGCTGCACGGCGCCGACTACTTCATGGATACAGGTGAGGGCGCCTCCACCGTGGCCTCGGGCATGGTCACGCGAATGGGGGCATGGCTCAAGGAATTCTTCTAGTGCGGACTGTCAAACCACGGGATCAGGCATCCCAGGAAAGGAGATGAGACGATGATTTTCGAACTCGACGATGCCCCGAAGAACCGCGCCCTGATGCGGGTGATCGGAGTAGGCGGGGCGGGCGGCAATGCCGTCAACCGCATGATCGACGAGGACCTTGAGGGGGTCGAATTCATTTCGGCCAACACCGACGCGCAGGCCCTGAGCCGCTCCAAGGCGCCGCACGTGATCCAGCTGGGCAAGCGCCTGACCCAGGGTCTCGGTGCCGGTGCGCGGCCGGGCATCGGGCGGCAGGCGATCGCGGAGGACGCGGACGAGGTCCGGGAGGTGCTCGAGGGCGCCGACTTGGTGTTCATCACCGCCGGCATGGGCGGTGGCACGGGGACGGGCGCGGCTCCGGTGATCGGCGAGATGGCGAGAGAGCTGGGCGCGCTGGCCATCGCGGTGGTGACGCGGCCGTTCGCGTTCGAGGGCAAGAAGCGCCTGCGTCAGGCCGAGCAGGGGCTGGCGGAGCTGAAGCGCGCGGTCGACACGATGATCGTGGTGCCGAACGACCATCTCCTTTCCGTTGTCGGGAAGGGGACTTCGTTCAAGGACGCGCTGAAGCGGGCGGACGAGGTGCTCCTGCAGGCGACGCAGGGGATCAGCGACCTGATCCGCGTGAGCGGCGAGGTCAACGTCGACTTCGCCGACGTGCGCACCATCATGGCGTCGTGCGGTGCGGCGCTGATGGGAACCGGGGTTGGCCGGGGCGAAAACCGTGCCATCAGCGCGGCCAGGGACGCCGTCACCTCTCCGCTCCTCGACAACATCTCGATTCGCGGGGCCCAGGGTGTGCTCATCAACATCACCGGGGGTTCGGACCTGACCATCGACGAGGTTACCGGCATCTCGACGATGATCCAGGAGGAGGTCGGGGAGGACGCCGAGATCATCTTCGGCACCGTCCAGGACGCAACCATGGAGGGCGAGGTGCGGGTGACCCTGATCGCCACGGGCTTCAAGGAAGGTGGCGAGAGGCGGCAGGAGAACCAGGTGTTGCGCCCCCGGTTCGGGGCCGCCCAGGTCAACCGCGCGACCGAACACCGGCGGGCGGGCGGCGGCGGCGGGGTCGAGCCACCCGCGGTCTTCCGCAGGGAATCGGTCGGCGGGAGCCCGCAGGCCCACATCGGCGGCATGTACCGCGATGCTCCGGAGACAACCAACCTGCATTCGCTGGGATCTCGTAGTACAATGGCACGACGTCCGGTTGCCGACAGCGGTCTGGGTGGCACGAGTGGTACCCTGATCCGCAGGGAGCTGGAGCTGCCGACCTTCATCCGGAGGAACTACGCCTGATCCCGAAGCTCGACAAAGGGACGAAACGTGTGCTGAGCGCCGCGGTGCCGCTGGCGGGTGCCCTGGCCGTCGTCTTCGTCTCATGGAACCGCGACAGGGTGCGGGTGCATGAAGCCGGTGCCCTGGACGACGTGTATGCGGCCATCCCCGAGGTCGTGGACGTGCGTTCCCTGTCCGCCGGCGTCACCCTGGGACAGCTTCTGGAGGAAGCGGGCATGCTCGGGACGGATCGCAACAGCCTTTTCCTCGCGTTCCGGGAGCAGGCGAACCCACGGCGCATGAGGTCCGGCGCCGAAGTCCGGATCGTGCGGCGCCGATGGGGCGAGGACCCGTATCGGATCGAAGTCGATCTCGACCGTGACCGCCTGGTCCGCCTCGAGCGCGCCCGCAGTGGATGGACGTCTTCGCTGATCGAGCTGGTGACGACGACCGACACCGTCTTCGTCGCAGGGGAGATCCAGTCGAGCCTCTGGACCGCCATTCTGGGCAACGGCGGGCTGGTGGGCGTGCCGGTGGCGGACCGCCGCCAGATGGTCGGCCAGCTGGACCGGGTCTTCCAGTGGCAGATCGACTTCAGCCGCCAGATCAGGGACGGCGACACCTATCGCTTTGTCCTCGAGCGCGACAGACGCCCGGACGGCAGCATGCGCACCGGCCGACTTCTCGCGGCGGAGCTGGTGAACGCCGGCCGCGCCTACTACGCGATCCGGTTCGAGCCCGGCGATGAACCCCAGAGCTGGTTCGACCTGGAGGGGCAGTCCGTCCGCCGGGCGTTTCTCATGAAGCCGATCGAGCTGAGCCGGATCTCCTCCGGCTTCACCAACAGCCGGTTCCACCCGATTCTGCGGCGCTGGCGGGCCCATCGCGGCGTGGACTATGCCGCCAACTCCGGCACGCCTGTGCAGGCTACCGGTAGCGGCGTCGTCGTGCGCCGGGGGTGGGGCGAGGCCTACGGCCGGGTCATCGACGTGCGGCATCCGAACGGCTTTCTGACGCGCTACGCGCACCTCAGCGGGTGGGCGCGCGGGTTGGCCGTCGGTTCACGCGTAACCCAGGGCGAGGTCATCGGCTACGTGGGCATGACTGGGCTGGCGACCGGACCCCATCTCCACTACGAGATGCACGTCGGGGGCCGGCCGATCGACCCGATCGCGATCGACCTGCCTGCCGAAGACCCGGTTCCCGCGGCGGACATGGCGCGCTGGGAGAGCGTGCGGGACCAGCGGCTCCGGCTGTTGCTCGGCCTGCCCGGTCCCGAGACATTCCGGGAGCGGCGTACGGAAGCGCGGGTGGCGGATCCGGACGGCTGACCCGCCGCCCCAGGGCAGTCCGCGGACTACATTATAGACATGCTACCAGCGCTCCTATTCCTTCTCGTTGCAGGCGGCGTTTGCGGGTGGGTCTACTACCGGCGTGAATTCCGCGTGCGGGCACGTCCGCTGCTCCTGGCCGCGCGGATCGGGGCGGTTGCGGGCGTGACGGCGCTGATCTGGAATCCGGTCGTCTCGACCGCGCCCGCCGACACGTCGCCGGCGCGTTTCGTAATCCTCGATGCGAGCGCCTCCATGAGCGCCGTTGCCCCGGACGGGGCACCGCTCTGGGACTCCGCGGTGGCACGCGCACGGCAACGGGCCGAGGCTGGGGCCCGCCTGCTCTCGGCGGGTGCAACCGTCATGGCGATCGATCCCGATTCGCTGGCCGCGGTTTCGCCAGCGGCCGTCCGATCCGTGCTCGGCGAGGCGGTGGCGGTAGCGGCCGAAGCGGGGGCAAGGGAGATCACGCTCATCACCGACCGGCGGGTCAGCGACCCGGTCGCGATCACGCGGACCGCGAGACGGCTCGGAGTGGGCGTCTCGGTCGACAGTCTGCACGCACCCGGCGCCAACCTCGGTCTGGCGCGCCTTGTGCTGCCTCCCACCGCGGAGAGCGGTGCGCAGATACGGGGCCGGGTGGATGTGCAGGGGACGTCAGGGGAGGACTCGGTGACGGTCACTGTCCGCGTCGACGGTCGCGCAAGCCACACGCTCCGTCTGGCGGCGCCGGAGCAGGGCGGCCTCAGCACCGCCGAATTTGCGCTGGGGGCACTCGCCGCGGGGCCGCACCGGGTGACCGCGCGACTGGAGACGCAGGACGCCTTCCCGCTGGACGACGAGCGCACCGCGGTCGTGGAGGTCGACCCGGAAGAGACCGGGGTGCTTCTGGTCTCCTTCGGGCCGGACTGGGAGCCACGATTCCTGCTGACCGTACTGGACCAGGTCACGGGGTTGCCGGTGCGGGGATACCTCCGCGCGGGGCCCGGGAACTTCCAGCCCATGATGGCGACGGGGGTTGCCGGTGCGGTGGACGAGGAGGGGCTGGAGCGGCTTCTGCGCCGTGCCGAGATGGTGGTTGCGATGGGCGTGGACGGCGCGTCACTCCAGTTCCTTGAACGGGCGACGGCCCGTACCCGGGGCCTGATCGTCTTTCCCTCGGACGGTGCTGGCGCCGCGTTGGCGGGCGTGGCCGCCGGCGCGCCGCTGCCCGGGGAGTGGTATCTGCACGAGGCGCCTCCGTCACCGATCGCAGGCGAGACGGGCAGGCTTCTCGATCTGCCGCCGCTGAGTGCCGTCCTTCCGCTGGTGGACGACGGCGGCGGTGAGGCGCTGAGCGTCCGGCTGGGGGGCGCCGGCGAGCCGGAGGCGGCGCTGGTGCTGCGCGACGAAGGTGGACGGCGCGTGGCCGCGGTGCTCGCCCGCGGCTTCTGGCGCTGGGCATTCCGCGACGGTGTGCCGCGTGAACACTACCGGAGGCTGTGGGCCGCGGTAGGGGGTTGGATCCTGTCCGAAGGACCGGTAGCCGGCGGTCCAGGCGTGCGGCCGGCCGAGCCGGTGTTTGGGCTGGGGAGTCCGGTTCGCTGGCGCGGCCGGGGGTATGAAGGGGAGGAGATCTCGTTGAGCATCACGGACTCGGCCAGCGCGCCGGCGCTCGACACGGTCACCGTGGTCCCGCCCGGGGCGCTGTTCACGACGCCGTCCCTGCCGCCGGGACGGTACGAATACGCCGTGGCCGCCCCCGATACCGCCACGGGAGCCTTCGAGGTGGAGCCCTTCACCGAGGAGATGCTGCGCCGCGCCCTGGATCCGGCCGAACTCACCGTTCCCGCCGGCGAGCGGGGACCGTCGGCCCGCAGCGGCCGGCCTCTGCGGACATGGCCATGGCCCTACCTGCTCGTAATCGGCCTTCTGTGCGCGGAATGGATCGGGCGCCGCCGAGCGGGCCTCAGGTAGCAATGAGCATTTGGCGGCGCACGCTCGCCCGGGCGATTCCCGCTTCTTTCCGCAGCGTGGACGCCGCCGCTCTTGAAGACCTCGAGGAGCGGCTCATCTTGGCCGATTTCGGGGTGGCAGCCAGCATGCGGTTCGTCGCCGCCGTGGACCGCGAAGCGCAGAGGGGTGGGGTGACGGACCAGGCGGGGCTGCGCGCGGTGCTCGCCGACCAGCTCAGGGCGGTGTTCGACGGTGACGGGAACGAGCGTCTGGCCGTGGCGGCCGAACCCCCGACGGTCTATCTGATCGTGGGCGTGAACGGTGTGGGCAAGACCACGACCGTGGGCAAGCTGGCGCACCGTTTCGTGTCGGAGGGGCGGAGCGTGGTGATCGCCGCGGCCGATACGTTCCGGGCGGGCGCGATCCCGCAGCTCGCACGGTGGGCCGAGCGGGCCGGGGCCGACTTCGTG
>CAZRQE010000143.1:0-2881 GCA_964602175.1 uncultured Gemmatimonadaceae bacterium
GGGGGAATCGACGGACCAGGGCGGGTTGGAGAAGAGCGCGGTGACGAGATGGTCCTGCTCGGGCATGGTGCGCAGAGCGTAGTCGAGATTGGCGATCGCGAAGTTGGCGCTCACGGTCGTCATCCCGGCCGCTCTCATCATGCGCATGACGTGCAGGCTGCGCGCGGCCATCCCGACTTCGGTGACCGGACCCAGGTTGTAGGAGAGAGCGGGGAGGCCTCGGCGCCGGCGCCACGCGGCCAGTCCGTCGAGGAAGGCGCTCGCGCCGCTGTAGTTGATCTGTCCGAGATTGCCGAATGTCGAGGCAATGGAGGAGAAGAGCACGAAATGGTCCAGGTCGCATTCGGCGGTGGCGCGGTGCAGGTTCAGCGCGCCTTCCGCCTTGGGGGCGAACACCCTCCTCAGTGACTCGGGAGACGTCTCGAGGAACGAGCGGTCCTCCAGCGTTCCCGCCAGGTGGAACACTCCCTTCAACGGGCGCTCCAAGCCGGCGATGCACCGCTCGACGTCGGCTTCGCTGCGCACGTCGCCCGCGACGATGTCGATTTCGTAGTCCTCTTCCATCTTCGACAGGGTGGAATTCTGCCGGATCCAGTGCAGGTCCCGGCCTCGCTCCGGATCCCGGTCCATCAGGGTCAGGTGGCGTGCTCCGACGGCGATCAGGTAGGGGACGAAACGGAGGCCGAAACCACCCAGGCCGCCCGTCACCAGGTAGGTCGCTTCGGGGTCGAGGAAGGGTCGCGTGTCCGCGATGCCAAAGCCGGGATCCGTGCCGGGAGGGGGCGCCGTGAGGACCAGCTTTCCCTGGTGCCGGCCGGTCGTCATGAGTCGAAGCGCCTGGGCGTAGTCCCCGTACGGGAAGGCCGTGAGCGCGGGCGGGGGCACCGCGCCCTCCGCCATCAGGTCCAGGCAGGCCTGGGAAAGGACGTGGGACAGCACCGGATCGTCCAGCATCAACCGGTCCACATCGATGGCGGCGAAGCGGAGGTTCCTGCGGAACACGCGCATGCTGAGCGAGTTGTCGGTGTAGATGTCGACCTTGCCGATCTCGCAGTGCCAGCCGGAGGGGCGCAGGGCCTTGAGGCAGAGGGCTATGTGATGGCCCGCGAGCGAATTCAGCACCACATCCACGCCATCGCCTCCCGTGGCCGCCATCAGGTCGTCGTACCACCGGTGGCTGTGCGAATCGAAGGCTCCCCGCGCCCCCATCGCCAACAGCTGTTCGCGCTTGCTCTCGTTGCCCGCGGTCGTATAGATCTCCGCGCCCACGTGCTTCGCAAGCGCGATGGCGGCCTGTCCCACACCTCCCATGGCCGAGTGGATCAGGACACGCTGTCCCTTCCGGAGACGTGCCAGGTGGATCAGCGCGTAGTACGCGGTGACGTAGACCGACAGCGAGGAGGCGGCCTCCTCCATGCTGATCCGGTCGGGCTTGAGGAAGGCGAGGTGCTCGTTGACCACGACGCGGTTGCCGATGCAGCCGCCCGTCGTCACCGCCACCTCGTCGCCGACGGCCAGCCGCTTAACGCCGTCGCCGATGCGCCGGACGACTCCGCTGCCCTCGATACCCACTTCGCGTCCGAGCGCCGAGCGTTCGTAGGCCATCGCGGGGAGGAGCCCGAGCGTGACCATGACGTCGCGGAAATTCAGCGCCGCCGCGGCCATCTCGATCTCCACGTCGGACGGACCCGGCGGGGGAGGCACGAAGGTCGTCATCTGCAGTCCGCTGACCTGGCCCGGGTTGTCCAGACGGAGCCGGTAAGGGGCATCTTCGTCCGCAGGCAGAAGCGGGACCCGGTTCCGCACGCTGAGAATGCGCGGAACCCAAATCCGCCCTTCCCGCACCGCCACTTCGCGTTCGCGCAGGTCGCACCGGTCGAGGAGCGCCATGGCCTCCAGGTCGCTCCCGGCGCCCAGATCCACGAGTTGGAAATCGATCCGCGTGTCCTCGGCGAGCAACTCCAGGGCAAGACTGCGAACGGCTCCCCACAGCGTGCTCCCGCGCGGGTCGTCCACGCCGCAGACGGCCCCGTGCGTCACGATGGTGAGGCGGCAGTTCCGCGTCGCGTTCTCGAGGCGGTACGGGGCGATGGCCTGAAGGAAGGCGACCAGCTGCCAGACCGCCCGCTCCCCCGTGGGATCGGCGGGATCCGCGCCGCAGAAGATGTCGATCGCGGCCAGGTCGGCCGCCCGGGGCCATTCCTCGAGCGAGGTGAAATCGCTGTTCTCGTAGCTTGCCCACGGCACCCGGTGAACCTCGGACGAGTCGAGCAGGGCCATCCAGTCCGAAGCCCAACCGTCCGGTGCGCCGACCACCCACCGGGGCAGCGACTCGTCCCCCGACCGTTCCGTTTCGCGGTAGCTCTGCGGCGCCTGGAGCAGCGTGGTGAGCCGGCCCGCGTGCAGTGTTGACCAGCCGTCTCCCGGCTCGATGGCTTCGCCGTCGTCGTGGAAAACCAGCGCGAGTCCCCCGGGGACGGCAAGCCCACCCAGGAGCACCCATCCCGCCTGCCCGAAGTCCCGCGCCTCGGCATGCACGAAGACGATTTCGGCAGCGGCCGCACGCAGCAGTCCGGAGTCCCCGTCCAGCTCATCCGCCGATTCCGCCCCCGGATCGAGCGGCGCGAACCGAATCGCGGCGTCGCGATGGTTGAACGCGTCGTAATGGGCCCGCGTGTGCTCCTCGTCCTCGCCGAGGAGCCAGTATTCCGTCTGTGCGTCGGCACCGGACAGCTGTTCGAGACATCGGTTGAGGATCGTCCGGTCGGGCGATCGCCGGCCCGCCACCTCGATCACATGACACGCGTACCGGTGACCGAGCCCGCCCTGCTCGAAGGCGGCGATCAGCGCTGCGGGTTCGACCTCACCGTCCACGATCGCG
>CAZRQE010000144.1:0-5331 GCA_964602175.1 uncultured Gemmatimonadaceae bacterium
GGGGAGGAGGGCGGCCGCCAGGAGCACGGCGACGTGGGCGTGCCGGCGGCGTGGCCTCATGCAGGCGCGCCTGCGGGAACGGCCGGCCACGCGCGGGCGGTTGGCGGCGAGGGTTCCGTCGTGCTTGTTTCTCATCTTCTCCAGCCTCCGATGCGATGTGTCAGCGGATCAGGACGATTCTCACACCCCTCAGCTTCAGCCGGGCCCACGCGCGATCCGCGGTCAGGACGGGAAGGCGCACTCGGCGGGCGGTGGCCAGGCAGGCCCTGTCGCCCAGCCCGAGTCCGAGGTGATCGGTGCGGGGACGGTAGGCACCGCTGAGGAGAGCGGTTGCGCGGTCGAAGGGCAAGACGTCGATGCCCAGGTCCTCGAATACGTCTTTCACCTGATCGGACCTCCAGTCATGCGCGCGAAGGTGGGCGGAGACCTCGGCCACGTTCACCGTCGACATGGCCGCTCCCGCGCGGAGCGCTTCGTGGACCCGGTCGCAACCCGGCTCGTCGTACAGGGCTGCCAGGATCGCCGACGCGTCCAGAAGGCTGGTGGCCACGCCTACTCCCTCTCCGCTTCGACACGCCGTTCGGCGAGGAAGGCGTCGACCGCGCTCGTGGCGTCGGTTCTCTTGCGCCGGGCAATGCGCTGCAGTCGCTCCAGTGCCCCGTCAACGGTGCGTATCCGCAGGCTGTCGCCCGCCATCCCCACGACGACGGTCTCGCGTCCACGTATCCCGAGTGCCTTGCGGAAGCGCGCGGGAACCACGAGCCGGCCTGACTCGTCGATCACGATGCGCTCGGTGTCGGGGTGCCCGGGGTCCGGACGGTTGGCCGTCGACATGGTGGTATCGCCTTCAATTTATGGGTGACTAGTTGAGATTTGCCACAAAATCGGTATTCACCCATATAATACAATATCAACCAGATTCTGCGCTACGTGCCGGATTTGTTCGGCCCTAAGTTCGGGGAAGATCGGCAGCGCGAGGACTTCTTTGGCGGCACGCTCGGCGTTGGGGAGGTCGCCCGGCCGGTAGCCGAGTTCGGCGAAGCACTCCTGCAGGTGGAGCGGCACCGGGTAGTAGATGGCGGTGCCGATGCCCGCGGCTGTCAGGCGCGCTTGCACGCGGTCGCGGTCGGCGACGCGGACGACGTACTGGTTGAAGACGTGCCGGTCGGTGAGGGCGTGGGGCAGGGCGAGGGCGGAGGCGTCGCCGAGGAGGCTTTGGTACAGCCCCGCGTTGGCGATACGGGCGTCGGTCCAGCGGTCAAGGTGCGGGAGCTTGGTGTGGATCACGGCGGCCTGGAGGGCGTCGAGGCGGAAGTTGCCGCCGACGAAACGGTGGTGGTACGGCGTGGTTTCGCCGTGGACGCGCAGGGCGCGCAGCTTTTCGGCCCGCGCGGGGTCGTTCGTGACGACCATCCCGCCGTCGCCGTAGCCGCTGAGGTTCTTGGTGGGGTAGAAGGAGAAGCACCCGTAGTGGCCGGACGCGCCGGCGCTGTGCCCGTCGTGCCGTGCGCCGATCGCCTGGGCGGCGTCCTCGATGACGGCCAGGCCGCGGCGCCGCGCGATCTCCATGATCGGGGCCATCTCGGCCATCTGGCCGAAAAGGTGGACGGGGAGGATCGCGCGCGTCCGTGCCGTGATGCGGTCTTCGAGTCCGCCGGGGTCGATGTTGAACGTCACCGGATCGATGTCCACGAAGACGGGCGTGGCTCCGACCCGGGCAATGGCGCCCGCCGTCGCGAAGAAGGAGAAGGGCGTGGTGATGACCTCGTCGCCGGGCCCGATGTCCTCGGCCATGAGTGCCACCAGCAGCGCGTCCGTGCCGGACGACACGCCGATCCCGTGGGCGCTGCCGACGTAGTCCGCGACCGCCTCCTCGCACGCCTGCACCACCGGTCCCAGCACGAAGCGCTGGGAGGCGACCACACGGTCGAGCGCGGCATCGATCTCGGGCTTGATTGATGCGTACTGCGCGGCGAGGTCCAGCAGGGGTACCTTCATGGGATCCGAAAACTACATGCTACGGCGGCCGATGTTGAGACGCGGGACAGGCAGGAGGGGCGGCGGGACCGCTGCCGGCGCGATCCATCGCAGCGTGATCGGATGCGCGGCCGCCGTCGTTGCCCTGGTCCTGGCCGGGGGCGTGCTGGTCGGCGGCGGCAACCGTTCGTTCCACAGCGTTCAGGCCGAGGTGACGCCGACGTTGGCGCTGCCCGGCCTCCCGCCGGCGCAGGTGTCGGCGGGCGACCTGGAGCTGCGCGACCTGGACAGTCTCGCGGCGACCACGCTCATCCTGATTGCGATGGCTGCGGTCACCGCGCTGGTCAGTCTGCTGGGCGTCATGGCGTCGGAGAGCCTGGCGCTGGAGGGGCGCAGGGTGGTGAAGGTCATGCTGGGGGCGCCCCCACGCGCGATGGTTCGCCGGACGGTTCGGCGCTGGTCCTGGCGCATGTCGTGGGCCGCGCTGGCCGGGGGTGGGCTGGCGGTCGCGGCTGCGGTGGCGATGCGGGAGCTTGCGCCTCCCGGGATCTCCTTCCAGCGGCCGTCCGTGCTTGTTGGCGCCGCCGGTCTGGCTGCCGTGGCCGCGATCACGGTGCTCTGTGCCGCGGTGCCGGTGGTCAACCTGCACCGCTCTGGCAGACCACTGCTCGCACGCGCCGAGAACCTGCAGCTCACCGACCCGAGGCCGCGCCAGTTCAACCGCGTCCTGCGCATGACGCTGCAGCTGACGATCGCGGTCACCGTCATCACCTCGTCGGCGCTGCTCGTGTATTCGGATCGCGGGGGCCAGGCGCGGGGCGCGGGCCCGGGTGTCCCGGCCGGTGCGGAGCACGGCGAGACGGTGGTCGGTCTCGTGTCGCCCGCGGATCCGGATCGCCGCGAACCGGCGGCGCGGGCCGCGCTGTACGAGTCGGCGCTGGAAGCGGTGCGGGCCGTGCCCGAACTGGTCGCGGAGAGCCTTGCGACGCCGGGAGCCTGGCTCGACCTCGGTGCCGAGGGGATGGCGCAGAACGAGTGTGGCCGATGCTCGAACGGCGGCTTGCCCGAGCCGATCCGCGTGACCCGGGTCAAGCGTCATGCGGTCATGCCGGGCTTCTTCGCTACGCGCGGGCTGCGGTTCGTGGCCGGGAGGGGGTTCGCCGCCGGGCCGGGCGAGGTGGTGATCAACCAGGCGTACGCGCGCGCTCATTTCCGCGACCCGCCAGCGGTGGGCCGGTCGCTCGCGCTCAACGGTCCCGAGGAAGACTGGCACGTTGTCGTTGGGGTGGTGGCGGATGTTCCCACCGCGGGTCTGGGCGCCTCGGGCTCCCCGTATACGGTGTACTACTCGGCGCTGGAGCGTCCGCCGGAGGAAATGGAACTGGTGGTGTCCGCCGCGGGCGGCTCGGGCGCCGGCACAGACGACGCGGAGCGGATCGTGTCCGGGGCGCTTGCCTCGATTCCGGGCGATCCCGTCTTGCTGAGCGGTGTCAGAAGCGCGGGCGACGAACTCGGGCGGGTATTCGGTACCGCCGTGTGGTTCGGCAGCGGCGGCCGCATGGCGGGGGTGCTCGCCGCGCTGGTGGCCGTCCTCGGGATGGTGGGCGCCCTGCGCGTTCACGTCGGGGCCCGCCTGCGTGAGATGGGGATCCGGGCAGCGCTGGGTGCGGGACCCGCAAAACTCCGCCGCCGCATTGTAGGTGAAGCGCTCAGAATCGGCGCCACCGGGACCGGTGTGGGGCTGTGGGGAGCGATGCTGGTCGTCGGGGTGTTCGGTCCGCCTGGGGTCGAACCGTTCAGCGCGCCGGTGTTCCTGATTGTGGCAGCGCTGTTCCTGGCGGCGGCGGTGTGGGCGGTGCTGCCGGCTGCAAGGCTGGCGGGCACCGCCGACCCGCGCTCGGTCATGGACGGCTGAACAGCGTCCCTTGCCACTCGCCTTTCGGTGCCGTGCGCCGCACATTGCAAGGCGCATCTCCACGGTCCTCTCGCCATCCAGGACTTCGACGCCATGAACCGGACCCAGCCCCTTGCCCTCGTTCTCGTGACCCTCGCGGCCGCCTCCTGTACCGGCGGCGACCCGCCTCCCACGCAGGAACTTGAGGCGCCCCCCGCGCCCGGCGCCTCGCACGCCGAACTCGTCTCGTTCTTCTCGGCGTGGCGCGACTTCGAGGAGCCGCCCATGCTGGACGGTGTGCCCGACTACTCCGCCGCGACAATGGCGGCGCAGCACGCCGCGCTGGCGGGGTGGATGGAGGCGCTGGCGGCCTTCGACACCACCGGCTGGAGCGTGGAGGAGCAGATCGACTGGCACATCGTGCGGGCCGAGATGAACGGACTCGACTTCGATCATCGCGTCCGCCGGCCCTGGGCGCGGGATCCTGCGTACTACGCATCCGTCTTCGCCGCGCGCAGCGACGTGCCGGCTCACGAGGGGCCGGTCGCGCACGGCTTCATCGACCTGTGGACCTACGCCTACCCACTCTCCGACAGCGACGCCGAAGAACTCGCCGGACGCATCGGGAGGATACCGGCGCTGTTGGACCAGGCGAGCGTCAACCTCGCCGGCGCCGAGGCCGCCGACCTCTGGCAGGCCGGAGTCCGATCCTTCAACGCCCAGGTGAGGGACCTCGACGGCCTCGCCGGGCAGGTGCGCGGCGCGCATCCCGCGCTCGATCAGGCGATCGCCGACGCACGCGAAGCCTCGCTGGCGTTCCGGGACTGGATCGAGGCCGAAGCCCCGAGCCGCACCGGGCCGTCGGGCGTGGGGAGCGACAACTACACCTGGCTCATGCAGAACGTCCACCTGGTGCCCTACTCCTGGGAGGAGCAGGAGACGCTCATGAGCCGGGAGCTCGCCCGCTCGCACGCCACCCTGCGCTTCGAGGAGAACCGTAATCGCGCCCTGCCCGAACAGGAACGAATCGGATCCGCACAGGAGTACGACCGGCGGCTGAACGAGTCGGTGGACCGCTACATGCAGTTCCTGGTCGACGAGGAGGTGCAGAGCGTCGCCCCCTACGCGGACTCCGCGCTGCGGGCGGTGAACGGCAGCTTCACGCCGGCCGAGCCCGGCCAGATCCGCAACTTCTTCTCCGAAGTCAACTACCGCGACCCGGACGCCTTCCGTCCCCACATGCACCACTGGATCGAACTGGCACAGATGGATCTGGAGCCGCATGCGAGCCTGATCCGGGCCACGCCGTCGCTGTTCAACATCTACGACGCCCGTTCCGAAGGGCTGGCGACCGGGGTCGAAGAGTGGTTCATGCACCTGGGCCTGCTCGAGGGCTCGCCCCGATCGCGCGAGCTCACCTGGATCATGGTCGCCCAGAGGGCGGGCCGGGCGCTGAGCGG
>CAZRQE010000145.1:0-19924 GCA_964602175.1 uncultured Gemmatimonadaceae bacterium
CCGCCACCCCCGCCGGCCGATCCCGGCCCTTCCGCGGAGGAACTGGAACGCATGCGTCAGGACTCGATCCGCAGGGCGCAAGCGGAAGAGGAGCGTCGCCTCGCGGCCGAGCGGGAGGCGGCCGAGCGGGAGCGGGAGCGCCGTGCGATGGCCGCCCGCCGCACCCTGCAGGAGTTGGTCTACTTCGAGTACGATGACGCGGCGGTCAGCGAAGAAGCCCAGGATAGGCTGCGGGCCAAGGCGGCGATCCTGCGCGACAATCCGGGCGTCGAGATCCGGATCGAGGGCCACGCGGATGAACGCGGCGATCCAGTATACAACATGGAGCTGTCCAGGCTGCGCGCCGAAGCGGTGCTCGAATTCCTGGGCGGGCTCGGACTCGATCCGGCGCGCTTCACCGTGGAGTACTTCGGCGAGACCAGACCGCGCGTGCCGGGCACGGACGAGCAGACCTGGGCGCAGAATCGCAGGGTCGAGTTCGTCATTACCGCGGGGAGTGACGGGATCGGGCGCTAGCAGCCGGCGCGGGGGGTTGGCAGCTAGCCCGTGACTGTGACGCGGCTCCGGGGCGGCTTGTCCCGGAGCCGCGTTTCCAGCGGCAGGGACAGGATGGCCACCGCACCCCTGGGATGGCGATTCCGCAGCGCCAGGCGGCCTCCGTGTCCCTCCGCGATCTGCTGGCAGAGCACCAGGCCGATCCCCGAACCACCGGGCTTTGTGGAATAGAAGGGAACGAAGAGGTTGCCGGTGTCCTGCACACCCTGCCCCTCATCCTCCACCACCACTTCAAGCGACTGCTCGCCGCGCAGCCGCCACCGTACCCTGACCCCGCCACCACACGCCAGCGCCGCGTCGGCGGCGTTGCGCACAAGGTTGATGAGCAGCTGGTCCAGCTGGTCCGGATCCGCCATGACGCTCACCTCGGGACCATCCGCCACCTCCACCTTCAACCGCGTCTCCAGATCTGCGCTTCGTCTGATCAGTGGTCCGACCGGCGTCGACACCAGCGTCGGCGCCGGCAGGCGGGCAAGGCGCGCGTACGCTGCCATGAAGCGGCCGAGAGACTCGGCGCGGCCCACGATCACGCCGAGTCCTCGGGACAGATCGTCGCGTAGCCGTCCCCGGACTGAATCCCCGCCCAGGAGCTTGCGCAGACTGCTCGCGATCGACTTGATCGGCGCCAGGCTGTTGTTGATCTCGTGGCTGAGCACCCGGATAATGCGCTTCCAGGCCAGGCGCTCCTCCTCGCGAAGGGCCCGGGAGAGATCCGACAGCACCAGGAGTTTCATTGGCGCGCCCTCCTGGCGGATGACGGTGCGCTTCAACTCCCATCGCCCCTGCCCACCCGGCAGATTCACCTCGATCGTCCGCGGCGCCTCGCCGACCAGCCCTTCCTGCAATCGCAGGTCGGCGGCGGACCTGCCCAGAACGGCGTCCGAGGGCTGGCTCAGCAATCGCTCGCCGGCCCGGTTGAGAATGCGGAGCTTCTCGTCCTCGTCGAACGCGAACACCGCCACGTCGATCTCCTCCAGAATCCTCCGCAGGAGCACCGTGGCCTCGACGGCACCCAGCCGCTGTTCCCGCAGGATGGCTTCCAGCTTGTTGGCTTCCTGGAAGGCCAGCGCGAGCGGTCCCTTCAGTGTCTTCGGAACACGCGTGCGGATCGAGAAGTCGCCTTCCCTCAGCGCCAGCAGGACGCTGGACAGCGTGCGGATCGGGCGCACGAGCCTCGCCCGCAAGACCGCGGTCAACCCTCCCCACAGGAGCAGGATCCCCCCGGTTGCCAGCCAGCGGGTCCATGTCGCGATCTCTCCTGTCCAGAGCAGGTACATCGCGAGCGCGAAAGCCGGCAGTCCGGCCAGGTTGGACAAGAGAATGATCTGGAGGTCGAACTCGAGGCGCGCCCACCGGCCCACAAGCGGCGCTCTGCATACCTTGCCGGAAGAGCTGGCGCTCGGCTTCTGCGTGCTGCCGTCCGCGGTCACCCGACGTCGCCGATCCCGTAGCGGGCCAGTCGTCTATACAGCGCGCTGCGGCTGAGGCCGAGCCTCTCGGCGGCCCGGCTGACATTGCCGTCGTGCCGGTCCATGGCCCTTTCAATCAGTAGACGCTCCACTTCGCCGAGCTTGAGTTCCTCCAGCGGGAGCGCACCGCCCGACAGCGTGCGCAGCGCGAGATCCTCCTCCCCGATTGCCAGATCGTCGGACATCAGCACAGCGCGTTCCACAGCGTGCTTCAGTTCGCGCACGTTGCCCGGCCACGGATGGTCGAGCAGCGCACGAGACGCGCCGGCCGTGAAGCGCAGGCCGGGGCGGCCGTAACGCTGCGACTCGCTTTCCAGGAAGTGCGCGGCAAGGAGCGGGAGGTCCTCGTGGCGGTCCCTGAGGGGCGGGATCGGAATCTCGACGGTATTGATGCGGTAGAGGAGGTCCTCCCGGAACCGTCCCTCGACCACCGCCTGGTCGAGCGAGGCGTTCGTCGCCGACAGGAGGCGGACATCGACCCGGATGACGTCGGAAGACCCGACGCGCTGCAGCTCTCCGGTTTCGAGAACGCGGAGGAGCTTGGCCTGCGCCGGCAGCGAGGTGTTCGCGATTTCGTCGAGGAAGAGGGTCCCGCGGTGCGCCAATTCGAAGAACCCCGCCCGGTCGGTCCTGGCGTCGGTGAAGGCCCCCTTCACATGGCCGAACAGCTCGCTCTCGAACACGCCCTCCGAGATTCCCCCCATGTTCACGGTCACGAGCGGGGCCAGCCGCCGAGCGGATGAGGCGTGCAGCCACCCCGCCACGACCTCCTTCCCGGTGCCGTGCTCCCCGGTGATGAGGATGTTGGCGTCGGAAGGGGCGACGCGCCGCATCGCCCTGAGAACGGGTTTCATCGCCTGCGACGAGGCGATCAGGCGGGGGCGGGCGGGCCGGCGCGTGGAGGCCTGATCTCCGTTCCGTGGCTTGCGGGACCGGCGCAGCGCACGGCCGAGCTGAATCTGGGTCTTCAGGGTCGCCAGCAGACGATCGTTGTCCCACGGTTTCTCGATGTAGTCCCGTGCTCCGCGCCGCATCGCCTCGACCGCGCTTTCGACGCTGCCCCACGCGGTCATGACGACGACGGGCAGCGTGCTGTCGATGTCGTGAAGTCTCCGGAGCAGGTCCAGGCCCTCACGCCCCGAGGTTGTGTCCCGCGTGTAGTTCAGGTCGATCAGCGCCGCGTCGAACACACCATTTGCCACCCTGTCCAACGCCTCTTCGGGCCCCCCCGCGGCCTCCAGCTCGAAGCCCGCCGAAACCAGGAGCAGACGCAACGCCTCGACGACATCGGGCTGGTCGTCGGCAATCAGAATGCGCGATGCCACCAAATGCCCCGGACGGCTAGAAGAAGACCGGCTCCCTGTAGGCCCCGAAGACGTCCTCCATGGCCGCTCTGATCTCGTACAGGGTGCAGTAGGCGTGCGCGCATTCGAGGATATGCGGCACGAGGTTCTCTTCACTCCCGGCGGCGGCCCGCAGGCTGGCCAGGGCACGATCGACGCGCTCGCCATCGCGTTCCCTGCGAAGCCGGGCCATGCGCTGTCGTTGCCGTTCCTCGACACCGGGATCGATCTGCAGGGTGTCGATCTCGACCTTGTCTGAACCGTCGACGAATTCGTTCACGCCCACCACCGTCCGCATACCGGCTTCGATCTCGGCCTGCTGCCTTGCGGCCGAAGCCGCGATCTCGCGCTGGAACCAGCCGTTTTCGATCCCCGCGACAACCCCGCCCTCCTCATCGACGCGGGCGAAGATCTCCTCGGCCTCGGCTTCGAGACGATCCGTGAGCGTTTCCAGGTAGTACGAACCCGCGAGGGGATCGATCGTGTGGGCGACGCCGGTCTCGGAGGCGAGCACCTGCTGGGTCCGCAACGCGATCCTGACCGCCTTTTCGGTCGGCAGCGCCAGTGTTTCGTCCATGGAGTTCGTGTGCAGCGATTGCACCCCGCCCAGGACCGCGGCCAGCGCCTGATATGCGACCCGCACGATGTTGTTCTCGGGCTGCTGCGCCGTAAGCGTGACCCCCGCCGTCTGCGCGTGCGTGCGGAGTCGCCAGGACTGTGGACTGCGCGCGCCGAAGCGGTCACGGAGGTGACGCGCCCAGATTCGCCGGGCCGCCCGGAACTTGGCCACTTCCTCGAAGAAGTCGTTGTGCACGTCGAAGAAAAACGACAGGCGCGGCGCGAAGGTATCGACATTCAGTCCTCGGGCGATTCCGCGGCGAACATAGTCGAAACCGTTGGCCAGGGTGAATCCCAGCTCCTGTCCGGCGGTCGCGCCGGCTTCGCGGATGTGATAGCCCGAGATCGAGATGGGATTGTACTTGGGAGCGTTGGCGCCGCACCACTCGAACATGTCCACGATCAGCCGCAGCGCCGGCTCCGGCGGAAATACCCACGCGTGCTGGGCCTGGTATTCCTTCAGGATGTCGTTCTGGACCGTGCCGCGCAGTTGCTCGGGTGAGACGCCCTGCCGCTGCGCCGCCGCCAGATAGAAGCAGAAGAGGATGATCGCGGGCCCGTTGATGGTCATCGAGACCGAGACCTTGTCCATGGGGATGCCGCCGAAGAGCGTCTCCATGTCCGCAAGCGACGAAACCGCCACGCCGCACACGCCCACTTCGCCGAGCGAGCGGGGGTGGTCGCTGTCGTAGCCCATCAGCGTCGGGAAATCGAAGGCGACGGAAAGCCCGGTCTGTCCGTTGGCCAGCAGGTACTTGTAGCGCTCGTTGGTCTCTTCGGCGGTCGCAAAGCCGGCAAACTGCCGCATGGTCCAGAGCCGGGTCCTGTACATCGTGGCGTACGGCCCACGCGTGAACGGGAACCCTCCGGGCACCCCGAGCTTCTCCAGATAGCTCCCCGACACGTGCTCCGGCGTGTAGAGAGGTTCGATCTCGTTGCCGGAGATCGACGTGAAGAACGGCAGCCGCCTGGGCGTGCCCTCACAGGTCGCTTGCCACGCCGCCACCTCGGCGCTCAGGCGCTCACCTTCGCGCTGGTGCGCTTCGATCGCCGCTACAATGGCGTCGGCGTCGCGCAACCGACCCTCGGTCGTGGACATGTGGCCCCTCCTAGCCTAGCCCTGATCCGATTTCTCCGCCCCCTTCAATATGGCGGGAATCAGCTCGTCGGCCACACCGTACGTCGTGGCGCGCCCGGCAGCGATGTCCGCGATCCGGCCCGGCAGATCCGGATTCGACGCCAGAAACGCCTCTGCGCGGCCCCTCAGACGGCCCACGATTACGTCGCGCAACCTGCTCCTCGCGCGGCGTTCGCGGCGGTCCGCCAGCACGCGCGACTCGTTGAGATAGCGGTTGTGAGCGAGGAGCCCGTCGAGGAATTCCTCGATCCCCTCGCCCCTGCCTGCCGACGTCTTGAGGACCGGGATGTCCCAGCCCGGGACGCTCGCCGCGCCGGACTCCTCTTCCGCCCCGCCCAACCGGGTCAGGTCCACGCCGTGGTGCGCCGGCACCGCGTGCATTCCGCGCCCCGCCCGAAGCGCCAGCGCCTGCCGGATCTCCCTCACCATGCGGTCCGCGCCGACCCTGTCCGCCTTGTTGACCACAAACAGGTCCGCGATCTCCATCAGTCCCGCCTTCATGGCCTGGATCCCGTCGCCCGATTCGGGCACCAGCACCACCGCGACGGAGTCGGCCGCCGACGCGATCTCCAGTTCGGTCTGACCGACGCCCACAGTCTCCACGAGAACATTGGGAAAGCCGAAGGCGTCGAGCAGGTCGACCACCTCGCGCGTCGTGGCGGCAAGCCCTCCGAGCGATCCCCGCGTGGCCATCGAACGGATGAAGATCCCCGGGTCGGTGGCCAGGTCATTCATCCGGATTCGGTCACCCAGCAGCGCGCCGCCGGAGTAGGGTGACGTGGGGTCGACCGCGACAATGGCGACCTTTTCGCCACGGCCGCGAAGGAGGGTCGCCAGGCCGGCTACCAGGCTGGACTTGCCCGCGCCCGGGGGACCGGTGATCCCGAACCTCCGGGCCTGGGGCCGTGTCAGCAGCAGCTCCTGCAAAAGGTCCGCAACGCCGGGGCGCCGCCCTTCCACCATCGAAATGGCGCGCGCCAGCGCGGGCCGCTTCCCCAGCCGGAAATCGGCGGCGAGACGCCGGTTCCTGTCGGCTCGGGTCGGGGCTGGCATCTCAGCCGCTCGAGCTAGAAGAGAAGGGCCGCGGCAAGGTTCAGCACCATCACAAAACCGATCAGATCCGTGAATGTGTGGACAAAGACCGACGAGGCCACGGCCGGGTCGACCCCGAGCCGGTGCAAAACCGTGGGAACCATCGCACCCGCGAATCCGGCAACGATGATGTTCGTCCACATGGCAAGAAGCACCACCAGTCCCAGACGCGGGTCGCCATCCTGCCACACATACGCGAAGACCGCGAAGAGCACGCCGAGAACAAAGCCATTGAGGAGCCCCACCAGCACCTCCTTGCCCACGACCCGGAACTGGCCCGCGTTGATTCCTCCGCCCACGGCGATACGGCGAATGGTCACGGCCAGCGCCTGGGTTCCCGTATTCCCTCCGAGGGCGGCGATGACCGGCATGAGAAAGGCCAGGAAGGCCACCTCCTCGATCGTGCTCTCGAACGCCAGGATAACCGACGCCGCAAGAGCCGCGGTCGCCAGATTGAGAACGAGCCACGGCAGGCGGGCCCGGACCGCCTCGAACCAGCCGCCTTTAAGCTCCTCTTCGTCCGAGACGCCGGCCAGCCTGAGAATGTCCTCGGTGGTCTCGGCCTCGATGACGTCGATCACATCGTCGAAGGTGATGCGCCCGAGCAGGGAGCCGTCCGGGTTGACAACGGGAACGCTGACCAGGTTGTAGCGGCCGATCAGCTGACCCACCTCCTCCTGGTCGGTGTCGGGCAGCACGGTGGCCACCGGCGGCTCCACCAGAGACGCGACGGCATCGGACGGGTCGGCAAGGATCAGATCGTCCAGCGGCACCGTACCGCGCAGCCGGTTCAGGTCGTCGACCACGAAGACGGTGTAGAAGTCTTCCACTTCGCGGCCCTGCTTCCGTATTTCGGAGATCGCCTCGGCGGCGCTGGCATCGGTGGAGACCGACACCAGCGAGGTGGTCATCAGGCCCCCCGCCGTCTCTTCCCCGTAACGGAGCAGGTCGCGGATCTCGCCGGCCTCCTCGGTCGGCAGCGCGGCCAGCATCCGGTCCCGGTCCCGCGGCTCCAGTTCGCCCAGCAAGTCGGCGGCATCGTCGTCCGCCAACCCTTGCAGCAGCTCGGCGCCTCTCTGCTCCTCAAGTCCGGTCAGGAGTTCCGCGCGGTGCTCGTCCTCCTCCATCTCGGCGAGGGTCTCGGATGCCACCTCCGTGGGAAGGGCCTTCAAGACCTCGATCCTATGTTCCTCGATCGGGATCGAGGCCACGAGATCGGCGATATCGGAGGGGTGCATCCCCTCGAACAGGTCGGGAAGCCGCGAGAACTCGCCACTCGCGACGAGCTCCATCAACTCGTTCAGGGTGGCCCGGCTCGCCACGACGGAGGGGATGTCCGTGCTCACGGCTTCGTTCTCAGTCCGCACACGACGTCTTCCTGGACCCGGAACATCTCGCTACCGGTCCGTTCCGGGCCTTCGGGATGATCGTACCCCAGGACGTGCAGCGCTCCGTGCACCGCAAGCCGCACCAGCTCCTCGTCGGGCTCGGCACCCGCGTCCGCCGCCTGACGATGCGCTTGCGCGTGGCCGATGTAAACGTCGCCGAGCGGAGCTTCGCCCCCCTCGTGGAGGGCGAACGAGAGAACGTCGGTCACGCCCTCGCCGGCCAGGTATTCCTCGTGCAGCCGCGTGATCTCCGCGTCGCCGACGAACGTCACCGAGAACTCGGCACGCTCGTGTCCCTCGCGCCGGAGCGTCTCACGCAGCGCGCGACGGATCAGACGACGCGGGACGCCGGTCCCCTCCGGGGCGTTGACGTGAATGGTGATCACCGTCCGTCTCCGAGCTGCGGGTACTGGATCCGGGCGTGGTGACTCCCGCTCAGATACGTGGTGAACTGCTTCTTCAGCAAGGCCAGATCCCTGAGGGTCAGGGGGCAGTCGTCGAGTTGGCCGGTTGCGGCCTTGGTCTCGAAGATGGTGTCGACGAGTTCCCTCAGGCGCTCTTCCGTCGGGCTGTCCAGTGCCCGCGCGGCCGATTCCGTCGAGTCGGCAAGCATGGCAATACCGGTCTCGCGGGTCCGCGGGCGGGGGCCCGGATACCGAAAGACCGAAGGATCCGGCGGATCGCTCCCCTCACGTTCGGCCAGTTGACGCGCGGTGTGCAGGAAGAACCCGATCGTCTGGTCCCCATGATGCTCGCGAATGAAGTCGACCACCACCTCGGGGACCTTTTCGGAGCGCGCCATCCGGACTCCGTCGATCACGTGGTCGCGGATGATTCTGGCGGACTCGAGCGGATCGAGGGCCTCGTGGGGGTTGGCGCCGTGCTGGTTCTCGATGAAGTACTCGGGGCGGCGCATCTTTCCGATGTCGTGGTAGTAGACGCCGGCCCGGCAGAGGAGGGTGTTGGCGCCGATCGCACGCGCCCCGGCTTCGGCCATGCTCGCGGCCTGCAGCGTGTGCGCGAAGGTGCCCGGCGCCTCGACGGCCATCCGGCGCATGAGAGGACGATTGGCGTCCGCCCATCCGATCAGCGTCTGATCGGTCGTGATTCCGGCGACCCACTCGTAGACCGGTATGAAGCCGATGGCGAGAATCACGCCTGTAACGGTGCTGAGAAGCGCCCATATCAGGGACTGCGCCAACGCGAAATCCGCGCCCCGCAACTGGAGTCCCACGAGCACCAGCGCGTACGCGCCTGCGGTCACCGCGATGAACACCCAGGTCTGTGCCAGTCGCCGGAACGTGCGGACCGAAAGCGCGGCCGCAGAGCCGCCGGCCAAGAGCGTCAACACCACCGGGACCTCGCCAAAGGGCTCCTGCACGGCCGTCATCGCACACATCACGAAAACCGCGAGCAATGCGAGACGTCCGTCCCACAGTATCGACAGCGACACGGCGACAAAGACGATCGGCAACGCGGCGGGGGGAAGACCCAGTCCGGTGATGACGAACCCGGCGACAAAATACAGCGCGAAGATGGTCAGTATTGCCAGTACGAACCGGAACGAACGATAGATCTCCGGCCGGAAAAAGAAGACGAGGACGCCCAACACGGTCAAGAGGATCGTGTTCAGCAGGAGCCCGCCCAGGTTGCCCGTCAGGTTCGAGCTGTCCACGCTGATCCCCTCGGCGCGCAACTGGTCGCGGTAGGCTTCGATCTTGCGCAGCTGCTCCTCGCCGACCTGGTCGTTGGCCCGGACGATCGCCTCGCCCTCCAGCACGCGCCCCGACATGATCGGGATCGTATCGCGCGCGAAGGCCCGCTCTCTCTCGGTCCTGGCCGTGTCGGGCAGCAGATTGGGCGCGAGGTACCGTGCGAGAACGACCCGCAGCAGGTCGGTTTCGGGTCCGGATTCCATGCCGGCGAGCGCCCGATCGTAGAACTCGCGGCCCGAGAGAACCGTGGCGCGGGACACCACCGCACTGCCACCGTTCCGGATCACGCGGATGGAGTCGGTCGTGATCCGGGAGGCCGCGCCGGGGGCCATCAGTCCATCCGGGGTCAGCGTGCGGACCGCGGAAGCCGCATGCTCGTGCAGATCGCCACGGCGCTGCGCTTCGGCAAGCAGCTCGACCTGGGCGGCGTCTGCGTCGATTCCGGCCGCTGCCAGCACGCCCGCAATTCCCGCGACGCCGTCCTCCACCGACGCCGAATCCACACGCGCGAAGAAGGCGGCCAAACCGGCGAGTGTCGAATCGACGGCGGCCGCGCGATAGGTGAACGTCGGCACAACCGAGGCCGCCGCCGCGGCCCTTTCGCTTCTGAGCACCGCGGAGTCCTTCGGAACCGGGAAGCCGACCTGAGCGATGATGTCGCGCTCGGCTACCGTGCCCGCACGATACCGGCCGATCCCGACGCCCGGATCCGACGGATACAGAATCACGAGCCCTCCCGCCAGCACCGCGAGAAGCAGCCACCGCACGCCGTGGTGGACCGCCGCGTCCGGCCATCTGCGTGCCGGGACGCCCGAGAGCAGGCGGCGCCTGCCGCTACTGGCGTTCATGGTCGCGTTCTTCGGCGAGGCGTTCGTCCGCCGCCGCGTAGGCGCGCACAATCTGCTTGACGAGACGGTGGCGGGTAACGTCGCTCTCGTCCAGGTACACGATCTCGATGCCCTCGACCTCGCTCAGGATGTTCTCGATCTGAATCAGACCGGAGACCTGGGCGCGGGGAAGGTCGATCTGGGTCTTGTCGCCGGTGATCACCACGCGTGAACTGATGCCGATGCGCGTGAGAAACATCTTCATCTGGGCCGCGGTGGCGTTCTGTGCCTCGTCGAGGATGACGAACGCGTCCGAGAGGGTTCTGCCGCGCATGTACGCGAGCGGCGCGATCTCGATCGTGCGCTCGACGATGCCGCGCCGGACCCGCGCCGCCGGCATCATGTCTTCGAGCGCGTCGTAGAGAGGGCGGAGGTAGGGGTCGACCTTTTCCTGCAGGTCGCCGGGGAGGAAACCGAGGTTTTCTCCCGCTTCGACCGCGGGACGGGCCAGAATGATGCGCCGCACGCGCTTTCGGAACAGCTCAGCCACCGCGCGAGCCACGGCCAGGTATGTCTTGCCGGTTCCCGCCGGGCCGATCCCGATCACGATGTCCGAGTCCTCCATGGCCTGCAGATACGCGCGCTGACCCTCCGAGCGCGGCACGATGGTGCGCCGCGAACCCGGCACCGATATCCTGAGGCGCTCGTCGTCGCTGCGGATGTCGGGCCCGTCCCGCGCGTCGAGGCTTGCGGCGAAGCGCGCGATGTCCGAAGCCGGGAAGGCCTTCCCCAGGCGCGCAAGTTCGATCATGTGCTCGACCACGCGGGCCGCGTCGGCAACCGACTCGACCGTCCCTGCGACTCTCACCTGATCGCCGCGCATCACGACCTGGACGCGGAAGAGGGTCTCCAGCTCGCGAAGGTTGGCGTCGCCGACCCCGGCGAGGATGAACTGGTCCGCACCCTCCGCGTTCAGGTTGTGCTCTACCAGCGTACCGCCCGTCATTTGTGCGCTCCGATCGAGATCCCGAGCGCCTCCAACTCCCCGGCCGACACGCGCGACGGTGCGCCTTCGAAGCTCGCCCGGGCCGCGGTCGTCTTCGGAAACGCGATCACGTCGCGCAGGCTCGTTCCACCGGAGAATCGTGCTGCGAGCCGGTCCACGCCCAGGGCGATCCCGCCGTGCGGCGGCGCCCCCGACCGGAGCGCCTCGAGAAGGAAGCCGAACTTGCGCGCAATCTCATCCGGGTCGAGCCCCAGCAGCGCAAGTATGCGTGTCTGCACATCGGCATCGTGGTTGCGAATGCTGCCCGAGCCCAGTTCGGTGCCGTTGTAGACCAGGTCGTAGGCCAGGCCCCGCACCGCCAGCGGCTCGGATTCGAGGAGGTGCGCGTCCGCGGGATCGGGATGGACGAACGGGTGGTGATTCGCCGCGAGCGCCCCGTCTCCCGCGTCCTCAAACACGGGGAAGCCGGTCACCCAGAGCCACGCGTGCTCGGTGACCCTCGGCAGTTGCAGCGCCCCGATGGCGGCCGCGCGCGCCGCGTCCAGCGCCGGCGATGTGACGCGGTCGGGCCCCGCACCCACGACCAGGAGGTCGCCCGCGCCCACGCCCAGCTTCGCGCCGGTATCGTCCCGGAAGAAGCGGCCAAGCGGACCCGTGGCCCCGTTTTCCGTGACCTTGGCCCACAGCAGGCCGGGCGCACCAGCCGACTTGGCCGCATCTTCGATGGCGACGATCTGCTTTCGCGTGAGGCGGGCCCCACCCTCCAGGGCGAGGCCCCGGATCCGCCCGCCCCCGGCAACCGCGCCGCGCAGGATCCCCGACTCCAATGCGCCCAGCACGTCCGTGAGGTCGCGGATTTCGAGGTCGTAGCGCAAATCGGGACGGTCGCTGCCGAAGCGCTCCATGGCGTCGCGGTAGCTCAGCCGCGGGAAGGGCGGCGCGGCGTCGATGCCGGCCACCTCGGCCAGCTTCACCATCAGCCCCTCGCACCACCCGTAGATGTCTTCGGGCTGCACGAACGACGCCTCGACGTCGATCTGCGTGAATTCGGGCTGCCGGTCGGCGCGCAAGTCCTCGTCCCGGAAGCAGCGCGCGATCTGCACATAGCGGTCGAAGCCCGCGATCATCAGCAATTGCTTGTAGATCTGAGGACTCTGCGGGAGGGCGAAGAACTCCCCGGGGTGAACGCGGCTCGGTACAAGGAAGTCCCTTGCACCCTCCGGGGTGGGCTTGGTCAGCATGGGCGTCTCGATCTCCTGGAAGCCCTGGCTGTCGAAGTAGTTGCGCGCAGCCAGCACCAACCGGTGACGCAGTTCCAGCTTCGCCTGCAGATCTCGCCTCCTCAGGTCCAGCACCCGGTGGCGGAGCCGCAGCTTCTCCGAGGGCAGCTCCTCTTCGGGAGGTAGGTAGACGGGTATCGCCGGCGTGCGGGCCTTGTTCACGATCTCCACCCCGGAGGCCTGTACCTCCACGTCGCCCGTGACCATTTCGGGATTGCGCGCGGCCTCGGGTCTGGCCGCCACGACGCCCCGTACCAGAATGACGTCCTCGACGCCCAGGCCGCGCACGGCATTCAGCGCCTGCTCGGACGACCAACCGGGACCGACCGACACCTGAAGGATACCCGACCGGTCACGCAGATCGAGAAAGACGAGTCCGCCCAGATCCCGCCTGCGATGCACCCAGCCGGCGATCCGCACTTCCCGGCCAACCATCTTCGAAGTGATGAGGCCAGCGCCCGCGCTGCGCATCGATGTGCTGCTATTAGCTTTTGTCGACACCAACCGTCTCCGGTGAGCCATGGGAGGTTACCGGCCGACGGCAGGAGCGCCGGACGTGTTCTCAGGGTAAACTTAATCCCCGCTTCAAGGGGCTTTCAAGAAAGACGAGACTGGAACCGTGACCCCCGCCCAACCGAATCTTCTGGGGCTGACGCCCCGTCGCCTGCGCGAGACGCTGGAAGGCCATTTTCGCCCGCGCGGGCAGCCTCCGTACCGGGCGAACCAGGTCGAGGAGTGGCTTTTCGGGCGGCACGCGCGCTCGTTTGCGGAAATGACCAACCTGCCGGCCGACGAACGCCGGGCGCTCGCGGACAACCTCCGTCTGGACGAGCCGTCGGAGGATACGGTTTCGCAGTCCGCCGACGGAACCGTCAAACACCTGTGGCGCCTGCGCGGCGGCGAGGTGGTCGAGAGCGTCCTCATCCCGTCGGGCGGCCGTCTCACCCTTTGCCTGTCGTCACAGGCGGGATGCGCGCTCAAATGCCGTTTCTGCGCGACCGGGTGGTCCGGATTCGGGCGTCAGCTCACCCCGGCGGAAATCGTCGGCCAATACAGGGCATCGCTCCGATGGGCCGCGGAGAACGCCCGCGGCACCGTCACGAACATCGTCTTCATGGGAATGGGCGAGCCCCTGGCGAACCGGCGCAACGTCTTTCCAGCCCTCACCATCCTCAACGCGGGCTACGGGATCGGCGCCAGGCGAATCACCGTATCCACAGTCGGCGTGATTCCGGGCATCGCCGAGTTGGCAGATCGGCCCGAGCAGTTTCGCCTCGCCCTCTCGCTGCACGCGCCCGTGTCGGAACTGCGCGCCGAACTCATACCGCTCGAGAAGCGCTACCCGCTGGACCAGGTCATGCAGGCGCTGGAGGCGTTCAACCGCAAGGGGGGGCGCAGGATCACCTTCGAGTACACGATGATCCGCGACGTCAATGACGATCCGGGCCTCCTGCCCCCACTGGTGCAGCTGGCCAGGCGGGTCCAGGCATTCGTGAATCTGATTCCCTTCAATCCGATCCCCTACGTCGACTGGCTGCCGAGCCGCGGGGAACGGGTCCGTGCCTTCAGCGAAGGGCTGCAGGATGCCGGAGTGCCGGTGGCGGTCCGGGAACCGCGGGGCCGGGACATCGACGCCGCCTGCGGCCAGTTGCGGGCCAGCCGCCACGGGCGCGGTCGAAGGCGTCCGCAGCAGTCCGTGGTATCGCAGCGTTCCGCCGTGGGGGCGTCCTGACAGCAGCGGCTATCGGATGCCGTCTCCAATCCGGCTCCCCCGTATCTCTCGGATCCAGGGGAAGGGACGGGTCGAATCGCGGTTGTAGGAGAAGTAGATGCGCGACGCGCGACCCTCGAACCGCCATCCTTCCAGCAGGCCCCAGTAGCGCGAATCCAGGCTCGAGTCGCGATTGTCGCCCAGCATGAAGTAGTAGCCGTCCGGCACGAGCAGAGGACCCCAGTTGTCCCGCGTAGGATGATAGTCTCCGCCCGAAGCTTCGACGAGGTGATTCAGCTGCCATAGCATCGAGGGAGCGAATTCATCGGGACGGCCGCTCATCACGACATAGGGCTCTTCCTGCGGCTGTCCGTTCCGGTACAGCACCCTGTCCCGCATCTGCAGCGTATCCCCCGGCACACCCACGAGGCGCTTGACCAGCGTCATGTCATCCTCGTGATGCGGGTCGAAGACGAGAACGTCGCCCCGCCTGGGCTCGGAGTATCCCGGAATCCGGATGTCGGTGAAGGGCACCCGGGAGCCGATCGCCGCCTTGTTTACCACCAGGAAGTCGCCGACCAGGAGGGTGTTCTCCATCGACCCGGAGGTGATCACGAAGGTCTGGACCAGAAAGATCCGCATGACAAGGAAGAGGACCGCCGCGTAGAAGATGGACTTGGTCCATTCGGCCCCACTCCCGCTCCTCTCGTCCCTCTCCGCACGCGAGCCGGCCCTCGCGGAACCGCCCGCCGGTTTCCCACGGCTCGCTGTTCTCCCGCGACCCCGCGCCGCAGACGGCCGGCGTGCCTTCCGCTTCCGTTTTGCGGCCATGCTCAGCCTTCGCCTCTCTTGCCGGTCAGGAGTCCTCGCAACCGTTCCATGAGCCCCACCGGTTCCGGTTCCGGCATGACAGTGACCGGCTCAGGTTCCTTCGGAATCGTCCACGCTGCACCAAGTCTTACGGTAACGTCAACGAAGAGATTCGGGTCGGGGTCGCTGGCGACGCTGTCGATCCCCAACACCTCCGCTACCCTTGCCGCGGCTTCCCGGTTCCCGACGCGGTCGATCACCACCGATGTTTCCTCGTCGAAGGTGCCGGCATTGCCCAGTCCGACCACGTCGAAGCCCGCACCGCGCAAGTAGTCGGTCGCCGCGCGCGCCATGCCGTCGATCCCGCCCGCGTTGCGCACGTCCACCGTGATGCGCACCCCTTGCGCTCGCTGCGCGGGAGAAAAAACGGGTCCCTCGGGCGCGGTCGCCTCCGGAATCCACTGCAGGACGGACGATCCGAGAAGCAGTATCACCCCCAGGGCCACAAGACCGAGGATCGCCGCTCTCAGGAATCGTCCCATCGGTTGCCGTCAGGAAGCCCTTACCAGGGAGTTCCAGAAGCCGATCGTGCGCGGGTGAACCGGCAGTTCGGCACGTACACGGTAATCTATCCGGTTTCTCACGATTTCGGTTACTGCGCGGTCCAGATCGCGGGACGCCCGCTCCCTGAGTCGCGCTCGCCATTTTCTGCTCCCGGTACGGCCGGGTTCAAGCGAATCGGCGGCGAAAAGAGCCTTGCCGAGCCTGCCGAACTTCTTCGAGCCCAGCGTATGCCATCGGACCGCGCGCAGGAGTCCGCGGTCCGATACTCCGTCGGCGCGCAGCAGGATCGCTGCGGCGGGGCCGTGATAGGCCTTCGGCGGCAGTTTCCGCAGACCTCGCGGCAGGACACGGATCAGTTCGGCGGGAGGCGCGTCTCGCAGCGCATCATGCAGGATGCCCGCGGCCCGCCACCTCGCAGTCTCCTCGCCGAGTCCCATCTCGCGGGCCCAGCCTTCGAGCAGATCCGCCACCCTCTCCGTGTGCCTCCGCCGACGGGCCCCGGCGACCGCCCAACCGGGCAAACGTCCCTCCGCAGCGGCCGCGACGACCGGGTGTAGCGGGGCCCGGATTCGCACGCCTGCCGGCATGTTCCCCCCGGATTTGCGATCTTGAAGCATGGTCGGTTCAGACATCACCGTAACGGTAACCGAGCCTCGGGCTGGGTACCAAGACCCGTGATCTGGGACCCCTGCCTGGCCCGCGCCGTCGCAGCCGAACTCGGGAATCGGCTTGCCGATGCGCGTGCGCGCGCCATCCGATTCAACAGGGAGACCCGACGGGTCACCGTCCATTTCCGCGACGCGTCGCTGATTGTGGACCTGTCCCCCGGGGCCGGAGTGATCGTGCTGCGGGAGGCGACGGAGCCGGCTCCGGACGCCGAGCCGCTTCCTGCCACGCTGAGCCGCGTGGAGGCGGTTTGGGACGAGCGGGTGATTGTGCTTGGATTCCGGCGCGTGCGGGGCAGGAAGCCGCATCCGTCGCTCATTGTGGAACTCGCAACGAATCGCTGGAACGCGCTGTGGACCGACGGACCCGAGTTGCGGGTGCGAAAGCGGCTGACGGCCGCAGGCTCCCGAACGCACCAGGTCGGACAACCCTGGGCGTCCCCCTCCGCGCAGGCCGGCAGCCGGAAAGCGGACGAACTGGACGTGGGGGCCTGGGAGCGGCATTTCGAGGGATTGGACGCCGAGGATGCGCGCAGGGCGCTGCTGACCGGCGTCGCCTACACGTCGAGCCTGAACGCCCCATATCTGCTGGAGGCTACGACCACGGAAGAGGGTTTCCACAGGTGGCACGGGATGTACGCGCAGGTCGCCCCTTCGCCTCATCTGCTGGAGATGCGGTCCGGACTCCAGCCGTATCCCTGGCCCCTGCCCGGCAAGCCCGCCCGTCCGACCGACAACCTGTTGCAGGCAATGGACGAGGTGCTCGCCGCCGCGCATCCCGACGCCGGCCACGCCCCCGGCGCTGTTGCCCGCTCCCTGGCCCGTGAACGCCGCCGCCTGCAACGAAAGCTGAAGCGGCTCCGCCAGGAGTTGGAACGCACGGCGCGCGCCGACCGGATGCGCGAGGAAGCCGCCCTGATCCTGTCCTCACTTCACCGGATCGACACCGGTTCGAGCGAAGCGGAACTCGTCGGCTTCGATGGTAAGCCACAAATGGTATCGCTCGATCCTGCAAGCAAGCCCCAAGAGCACGCCAACGCCTTATTCCGGCGAGCCAGCAGACTTGAGAGAGGCGCGGTAAAGCTGCGCGACAGGATAATCGAAGCGGAGACCGAACTCGCCCGGGTCACCAGCCTGCAGCAGCGGGCACGGCAAGCAGAACTGACCCCCCGTGAGATTGCGGCTCTAACGCCCGCGCCGGCTGCACGCTCCCCTGCCCGCCCGGGTCCCGCGCCCCTCCCCTATCAGTCCTACCGGAGCTCGGGTGGTCTGGAGATCCGGGTCGGCCGCGGCGCCCGCCGCAACGACGACCTGACGTTTCGCCACTCACGGCCCGCCGACATCTGGCTGCACGCGCGACACGGAACCGGGGCGCACGTCATCCTGCGCTGGACGAGCCCGGAGCGCCCCCCAGCCGCCGATCTCGAAGAGGCCGCGATTCTGGCCGCCAACCACAGCAGCGCGAGGGCGGCGGCAACGGTGCCGGTGGACTGGACCCGCCGCAAGTGGGTGCGCAAGCCCAGGGGGGCGCCGCCGGGCGCGGTGGTCCCGGATCGCGTCCGCACCGTATTCGTGTCGCCGGATCCAGCCTTGGCGGAGCGGTTGCGGGCCTAGCAGTTCACCTCGTCGAGGGCCCGCCTGAGGTCGCCCGCCAACGCCAGTGCGCCAGCCACACCTGCTTCGTCCAGACGGTTGACCAGCGCGCTCCCCACGACCGCGGCATCGGCGGCCGCGCCCACCGCGCGTGCATGGCCGGGAGTCGAGACGCCAAAGCCCACGGCCACCGGCAGCGGCGAAACGGCACGCACCGCGCTCGCCTCCCGCGCCAGCGCGCTCCTGAGTTCCTCACGGGCACCGGTGACTCCCGTGCGCGCCACGTAGTACACGAAACCCTGGCTGGACAGCGCGATCTCCCTGGTCCGCGCCGGAGTCGTGGTCGGAGCCACCAGCCGCACCAGGTCCAACGGGGAATCCAGGATTCGGGACTCGAGTTCCGGATCCGCGCCGAGGGGGAGATCCGTAGGCAGGATCCCGTCGGCGCCCGCCTCGACCGCCTCGCGGATGAACGCGTCCACCCCGCGCGCGTAGACCGGATTGAGGTACGAGAAGATGACCACGGGCACATCGCTGGTGCGCCGCAGGTCCCGCAGCACTTCGAACACGTCGTCCACGGTCGTCCCGTTGTCCAGGGCGCCCTGGCTGGAGCGCTGGATCGTGGGACCGTCGGCCATCGGATCACTGAACGGGATTCCGAGCTCGATCACATCGGCGCCCAGCTCGGCCAGCCCCGCCACGAGGTCGCGCGTATGGCCCAGCGACGGGTACCCGGTCGTCACATACGGGATGAAGCCACGGCGGCCCTCCCGGGCCAGCCTCTCGAACCGGGCGCCGATCCGCCCCCGCGGCGCGCGCCCGCTCACGGCACCACCCCCTTCCCGGCTCCCCCCCCGCGCAGACGGGACACGTGCACCACGTCCTTGTCGCCCCGCCCGCTCAGGCAGATCGCCACCGGCGGCTCGATTTCGCCCCGCCGCCCCGCTTCGGCCACCCAGGCGAGCGCGTGGGCCGTTTCCAGCGCCGGGATGATCCCCTCGAGACCCGGCAGCTCCCGAAACGCCCTCTCGGCGGCGGCGTCACCGACGCTGACGTACCTGGCGCGGCCCGAGTCCATGAGATGGGAGTGCTCGGGCCCGACCCCCGGGTAGTCCAGCCCCGCCGCGATCGAGTGGGCGGGCGCGACCTGTCCGTCCGCGTCCTGAAGCAGATAGCTCAGCGACCCGTGCAGCACCCCGGGACGACCCTCGCTCAGGGGAGCCGACGAGTGGCCGCTCCCCAGGCCGTGCCCGGACGCCTCGACCCCGATCAGCGCGACGTCCGCGTCCTCGACAAAGGCGTGGAACATGCCCATCGCGTTCGATCCGCCCCCGACGCACGCCACCACCGACGCGGGCAGCCGGCCCTCCACCTCGAGAACCTGGCGCCGGGCCTCGCGGCCGATGACCGCCTGGAAGTCGCGCACAATCAGCGGGAAGGGGTGGGGACCCACCACCGAGCCGATGATGTAGTGGGTGTCGCGCACGTTGGTGACCCAGTCGCGCAGCGCCTCGTTGGTAGCGTCCTTGAGCGTCCGGGTCCCGGACTCGACGGGCCGCACCTCCGCCCCGAGCAGTTCCATTCGGTAGACGTTGAGAGACTGCCGCTCCACGTCCTCCATGCCCATGTAGACCACGCATTCCATGTCGAAGAGCGCGCACGCGGTCGCTGTAGCGACGCCGTGCTGGCCGGCTCCCGTCTCGGCAATGATCCGCGGCTTGCCCATTCGCTTCGCGAGCAGCGCCTGCCCCACCGTGTTGTTCACCTTGTGCGCGCCGGTGTGGTTGAGGTCCTCGCGCTTGAGCCAGAGCTGCGCGCCGCCCACCGCCTGGCTGAGCCGGCGGGCGTGGTAGAGGGGCGAGGGGCGCCCGACGAAGTCGCGCAGCTCCGCCCGCAGCTCTTCGTGGAAGCCGGGGTCGGCGTCGAAGCGCTCGTAGGCGGCGGCGAGCTCCTCCACCGGCCCCATCAGGGTCTCGGCCACGAACCGCCCCCCGAACTCGCCGAAGCGGCCCTCGGCGTCCGGGTAGCGCCCGGCGAGGCCGGCCGGCCGGTTGCTCAACGACGGCACCGTTCCACCTCCCGCACGAACGCCGCGAGCTTCGCCTCGTCCTTGGCGCCGCCGCCCGCGGCCGACTCCACCCCCCCGCACA
>CAZRQE010000146.1:0-11421 GCA_964602175.1 uncultured Gemmatimonadaceae bacterium
TTCGCCAGGTGGCGCGACGGCACGCTCGCCGTGCTCGTGGGACTCATGCTGGGATCGCTGCGCAAGCTGTGGCCATTCACCGACTACACGGCGGAGGGCAGGGAAGTGCTGACGTGGCCGGCCATGGACGATCCGGCCACGGGCACGGTCGCGCTTCTGTTCGTGCTGGGCGTGGGGGTCGTGCTGACGCTTGACGGGATCGGCCGGCGTCGCATCGCTTGACGCAGTCCGGGTGCGACCCGTAGCGTTATGGATCCATTCACCGGGCGTCCGCCGGTTGGCGACCAATCGATGACGAATGAGGTATTCGCAATGAAACGCTTGGCTTGTTTGGCTTTGCTGCTCGCAGCAACCGCCGCGTTCACCCCCACGCCGGTCACGCCATCAGGTTCGATCGGAACGGGTCCCGGACAGATCAGCCCGCGCAAGGCATATGCGCAGGGGAAAGCACTGACGTTCAAGGTGTTGGTTTGTGACGACTGCCCGCTGCAGAAAAACGAACTGGACCGGGATCGGGCGCTGAGCCTGACAGCCAGCCTCGCGGCGGTCTACGAGGGCGAGGAGACGGGATCGCCGGACGACGAGGCGGTCCAGGAGCTCTGCGGTCCGGAGATCGAAGACTGCGGAATCCGCATGGAGGTCGTGCACTATTTCCTCACCCGCCGCTTCAAGCTGGAGTCTGAGGGATAGACGTGCACCAGGCAGGCGCGCCACGCCGACACTTCCCGGAAGGAGACATCCGGATGTCTCACGTTGGCCGGTTTTCCCTGGCAGTCCTGGCCTCAGCAAGCCTCCTGGCGTGCATGGCGGCCCAACCGGTCGCGGGGCAGGGTACGGCGTGGATCGGAGAGCCCGGGACCGGCACCTTCAGCATATCGTACGTCAATCAGAATGCAAACGAGTTCTACCGCGAGACGACCACGGTCAAGGGACCGCTGGAAGCAACCGGCGCCAACCTCGCGCAGAACACGGTGTGGCTCGCCTTCAACTACGCTCTTCATGACGCAGTGGCGCTGGACGTGCAGACCGCCTGGGCGCGGAGCTTCGTAGCGGGAGCTGTTGGCCCGGCCGGAGGCCAGGAGAGGTACAGCGGCCTGTTCGACACCAACATCGCCGTGACCTGGCGCGTCGTCGACGAACTGATCAGCGACGCGCCCAGTGTCGGGCTTCGGGTCGGCGCGATCATCGCGGGGGGTTACGACACCGGATACATCAATTCGCTGGGAGACGGTGGCAACGGCCTTGAGACATCGCTCGTCGTCGGCAAGTTCTGGGATGCCCTCGGGGTGTCGGCGGAAGTCGGCTATCGGAACCGTGGCGGCACCGAAGTCAACCCGGATGCCGTAGGCGCGGCCGGTGGGGGTGGTGAGACGGTCGACATTCCCGCGGACATGTTCTTCAACATGTTTCTTTTCGTCCCGGTCGGCAGCCGGGCGACGCTCGGCGCCGACTACCGGGTGGTCAATGCACTGTCCGGTATCGACATCGGCGGCGAGGGATTCTCGCCGAGCCGGTTTCCCGGACTGCAGGAAGACGCCCAGATCCTGGGCGGGCGGCTGATCGCCGACCTGACCGGCACCGTCGGCCTGAACGCGTTCTTCGGGCAGGTGGTGAGCGGCCGAAACACGGCCAAGTCACGCATCTTCGGCTTCGGACTCAGCGTCGGTTTCGGCGGCAGCTTCGGCGAGGGCTTCTAGACCGGACGGCTCTGGTCAGGGACGCTGCACCGCGCGATCACGGAGTGGACGGTGCGTTCAGGCTCCAGTCGTACTCGTGATCGAGTGATCCGTCGAATTCCCGGAGCTGCTCCGCCAGGTCACCTTCCGCGTACTTGCGCAGGTGCTCGAGCACGCCGGCTTCGGAGTTCCCGAAGTCCTCCTGGTACCAGTAGTAGATGCTGGACACGACGCCGAACGCCTCGTCCAGGAGTTCCGCGCCTCGCACGTGGTTCACGTAGTCTCGCGCCCCCTGCTCCAGCTGCCGCTCCAGGTTGTCGGCAGTGTAGGGCTCGGGGGCGAGGTTCGGACAACCCATGCTGGCGCAGTTCACGGCGTAGTGAATCCGGCTGTCCTGCCAGATGGGACGCAGAATGTCGTGTTCGATGTTGTCCAGCGTCAGCGGCTGCCCGGCGACCATCGCGTGAACGTCACCCCAGGGCCCCGTGCCGGGAATCAGACCTTCGTGGATGTCCTTGATCGAGGCGACCGGATATGCGTCCACAACCACCCGGACGGTCACGGCGTTGTAGAGATTGATCCAGTACGCCATCTGCACGTCCTTCGCGTACTGTCGCGGGTCCTGTTCCTGCAGGTACTCGATGTACCCTGCGAGACGTCCCCGGTCGGCGGCGTTCGCCTGCAGCTTCGCGTAGTCGACCAGGTTGATGCCGGAAGGGTCGTCGGTGATCAGGTAGGCGTCGAGAAGCGTCTGCCACTCACTGTGGTCGAGCCGCCCGGTATTGGTTGGGTCGTGATCGGCCCAGGACGCGTCAGGGGACGGCGTGCCGCACGAAACACCACCCAGCGCGAGGAGCCCGAGGAGTCCCCAGGGACGGAACCGTGCCACGTGGAAGGCGCATGTGCGCCGAATCCCGGTCGAGCGTGTCATGGCGGAGCATTTCCTTTCTGCTTCCGCAGGTCGCTGTTCCCCCGTCCTACCGTCCCGGTGAACGTGGCGGCCGCCTCGGGCGCGCCTCACGCCAGCGAAGCCGCGCGATCATCGACAGAATCCCCACGCCGGCACCGACGACTCCCCGCAAAGTGCCTCCCACCTTAGACCGGCCGAACCGCCGCCGCAAGGCGTCCACAGGCACGACCACACCGACCGTCATTCCCGCGTGCACGCCAACCCACCATCCACCTGATCCGGCGGGCCAACTTCCGCGCCCCGGCGGACGCGCCGGCTCACGTCGTACGCCATGGCCAGCACGATCAGCCCGTACTCTACCGGGCGCACCCACAATGGATGCCCGAAGGGCTCCATCTGCAGGTTGTCCAGATTCAGTCCGGTCACGTACGAAAGCAGCACCGCCACCGACGCCGTCCAGGCCCACGCGCTGGGCCGGATCACGGCGAACGGCAGCAGCCACAGCAGGTACCAGGCATTGACGACCGGCCACAATGCGAGCAATCCGCCGTAGATCCAGTCGCCGCGCGGAATGGATGTGGAGGCTGACCGCCGGTACGCCGTCAGATACCAGGCCAGGCCGACCGCCAGCGCGAGCCCGCACGTCGCCCGGGCGGCGGCATTGGGCATCCACGGTTTCAGGAAGGAGAACAGGGCAGCGTTGAACTCCCATTCCCGCGCGAACACGACCAGGGTTCCAAGGTCCGTGCCGCCCTGCAGGATGAAGGGCAGGTAGAGCAGCGCCAGTGTGCCGGCAAACACCGCCCAGTGGGCAGGCCGGGCACGAACGAGGACGAACGGCACCAGCAGCACCGCCAGCACCTTGGCGCCGACCGCCAGCGCGAGGCACACCGCGGCACCGCGCAGGCGCTCTCGCTGGCGCAGCACGACCGCCGCCAGCAGCAGGGAGACCGCAATGCCGTCGGGATGTGCGGTGAACGCGATCTCCTTGATCACGAGCGGACACCACGCGTACAGCAGCACAGCGCGCGGAGGTGCCATGCGAAGCAGCAGGCCGATTGCAAGGAGGTCGAAGAGGATGAGCGGCACCTGCAGAGCGATGATGCTGCCGGGGCTCAGTCCGTACCCCAGGAGAAAGATGAGCTGGGTCACCGGCCCGTAGATCGTCGGCAACTCCGGGTAGTTGACCTGGTCGAGGATTCGCTGGAACCTGTCCGGCACACCCGGGTCGGCGAAGAAGGCTTCCGGCGCGACGCCGTAGGGGGTCCCGTCCCGGGCGAACCGAAACGCGTCCCAGAGGTAGCGGTAGAAGTCGTCCTCGTAGATCGGGCCCCCGAACAGTCCGCAGATGCGGAAGAGAATGGCCCATCCGATGAGCCGTCCCAGCGGAATCGCCTCGCCGGGATTGCGGCGATGGTACGCGTACAGGCCGAAGACGAGCAGGGCAGCCCACGCGGCGACAGCGAGGAAGAGGATGAGCGACGGCTCGCCCGACTGTCGGGCGGACCAGGCCAGCACGCCATACGCCAGCGCGCACCCGAGTCCCGCGACGTCGATCGGTTTGAGTGCCCGCAGCACTCCTGGCACGACTCGCGGCTTGCGCATCCGACCGAATGTCACGCCGGGCCCTGCGTCCGTCAACGCGGCTTGTGCCCTGAACCCGGGTCCGATCTAGCTAACTATCTAGCTAAGTTAGCCGTTTGGCGGGCTCGCGACCTTTCCGACGAAGAGGATGGTGCCAGAGAAGCGCTCCCGGATCAGGAAGAGAAAGGGTCGGTCGGCTCGCACGACGGGAACGGCGCTCTCCACCACCGTGACTACGGTTGCGGCAGCCGCCTCGGTGCCCTCTTCGTTGACGTCCACCCAGGACTTCTGCTTCACGCTGGAGATCCACAGGCCCGGCACCGGCGAGAGCCTGGTGAGATCCGCCCGCTGGTCGAACGCGTCGACCATGCCGAGGGCGGCCAGGTCGTCGTTCAGCGTGCGTTCGTACGCCATCCGAAAGCGCGGGAGGAAGAGCCGAAGCTCGGTCTCGCTGAAGCCGGCGGCGATGTCGCGCCAGGTCATCGCGTCGAGGGATCCCGCGAGGTCGTCCACGCCCACATCCGGACCGGGCAGGAGGACGGTCATCGAGAACGCGCTGCCCCCGTACGGCAGATCCACGGCCTGGAATCGGCTGTTCTCCTGATAGGGCAGCTCACGCCGGAGGGTCATGAGCGACACCGGCCGCGTGGACCCGTCATCAAGGTGGAAGGGCGCGGTGCGCGTGTCGGACGGATCGAACCGGAATGTCCACGGGGCCTTGAAGTAGATGGCGTTGATCAGATACATGACAACGGCGGGGGGGATCACGGCGGGAACGATGTCCTCGATGCGGCCGTTCGTCGCGGCGCTGACCCACTCGTTGATTCGGGCGGACGCCGCGGGATTCGCGAAGTCGAGTTCCGCCACCTCGGCGTCGAACGCGTCGCGCACGGCGGCCAGGAAGTCCGCGTGTACCGGGAAGCCCTGCCGAGTCCACACGGAGTTCCCCAACGCGGTCTCCACGGAGGGATCCAGGCCAACGAGAAGCTCCAGCAGGGACGCGTAGCCGGCATTGATCTCTTCCTCGGCGAGGTTCCCGAACCCCAGCACGTCACGCATCTGGTTCCATGTTTCACCCGCGGCCCCGTTCATGGTCATCCCGAGTGCCATGGACGCCGACAGCGGCGAAAGGAAGAGGTTCTCGCCGGGGCTGTTGGCCTGCGCGAGGAGGCCGAAGGCGAACCGGTTGCTCGCTCCGATGACCTCGGTCTCCGCGGCGCTCAGGGCACGCGGGAGCCGGGTGATCTCGTCCACGCGGCCGGACGGATCAGTGGGCGACTCTCCGCATCCCGCGAGGGCGAGCAGGAGAGCGGTCCGCGGACTGACGAATCGGAAGCGACACATGGCGGGAGGTCCGACGAAGCTATCCGGAAAGCGGAATGCGAAGGGATCCGACGAGCGAGAGGGTGCGGTTCCGGCCTGCCGGTGCGTTTTCGCCGGCGTCCGCAAAGATATCGGTCAACCCCTCGGTGAAGAGCAGCGTCACTCCGAGGATCCCCACGTTGTAGCCCACCCCGGCCGTGATCCCGAAGTCGTCGTTCCTGTCGAGACCCAATGCGTCGCACGTCTGGTCCGTCGACAGGTCGACCCCTTCGACCGCGACATCGATGGCCACGTCGCATCCGAGGTCGCGTCCCACCGTTGCGCCGGCGAGGATGTGGAGGTCGCCGCCGATCTCCAGGAGCCCACGCAGCACGCCATAGTCGACCTCGATGTTCACCTGCCCGGCCGCGTCGTCGTCGCTGACCTCCGACCCGCCACCCTTCTGGATAACCCCGCCTTCGATCCTCAGACCAACCATGTCGGTCACCCGCAGGGAGAACCCTGCCGAGGCATTCAGCCCGACGCGGCTCTCCGTGGCTTCCTCGTCCGTCGGGAAGCTCATGGTCCCGCCGGCCCCCAGGATCAGATCGGTGGTTCTCCCCTGCGCCTGGGCATCGGCTGCGGGGACGGCCAGCAGGAATGCGCAGAGGACGGGCGCGAGCGGCTTTCGCATGGTGGGACTCCTTTTTGGGGGACAGAATTGACGGCGGTCGGCTCGCCGATGGGTCTTCAGTGAACGGTACCCCCGCGAGGGGCCCGGGGTCCAGTCGGAAGGTCGGAGAGGATCGGCGATGGGGCAGTCTTGTAGCAGATCGGCCACCGGCACTAGCTTCACTCGCATGTTGAGGACGCGCCGCGCATTCCGGATCCGCAGGGCAGCTGCCGCTGCGCTTTCGTTGCAGCTTGCCGCGATCTTCGGGTTATCCGTCGTCGAAGCGTCCCACAACCACCTCGATCCGGACACCGCCCAGTGGCGCGGCGATACCGACCAGCAACCGCGCGATGGCCAGTCCGCCCATGCGCCGTGCCTTCTGTGCGGCCATGGTGCCGCGAGCATGTTGCTCGCGAAGCGCGCTGGGGTCAGTCCCGCGGCTGAAGTCCACGGTGTCCGCGTTCACATTCAGCCGAGCTCCCGCCTCGCCGCGGTTGACGCCGGCTTCTCGACTCGGCCCAGGGCTCCACCGGGTCACTTGACCTGATCAGAGTCCCAGCCCGGTCGGTCGGCTGTTCGCCAGCCGCCGGGCTACCCTCCCTGACGCGGTCGTTCCGGCGGAGACCACACTCCGACTTGCGACGATTCGCACGGCGCCCCGGGGTCCCGCAGCGGTCTCGGGGGTCAGGAGTCCAACACCATGAACGACTCCCTCACAATCATACCGTCGAGGACGTATCTGGCTTCCGGATCCCGGCTGGCGGCGTGTGCCGCGGCCTGGTGTGGCCTGCACTGCGCGCTCACACCCTTCCTGGTTGTGGCGGCCCCCGCGCTGGCGCTCTCCGAGGGCGTCGAGCGAGCCGTTTGGGGCGGGACCGTCCTTCTCGGCGCGTTGATGCTCTTCATGGGCCCGGCCCGCAGGAACGCGGCCCTGATCCTCACCTTGTTCGGGGGAGCCGCGTTTTGGGCAACCTCCCTCGCCGGTTGGCTCGAGCCGCTGCCCGAAAACCTGACTTCGGCCGCCGGCAGCCTGACCCTCGCAGGCGCTCTGGTGCGGAGTGCGCGTGTCTGCCAGGCCGGAGCGTGCCCGGCATGCGACGATGAATAGCATGCGAATCAAGGCGCCGCGGGTGCTTCATCGCACCCGTACCAGATAGCAGCTGCTCGATGCCTGCCAGTCCTCGATTCGCATCGACAAACCGTCGAGCAGGCGTTCGATTGCCGACCTGTCGCGGTACGGCTGCGTCTCCGGCATCGCTGCGATGAAGGCGACGGGATCCCCGGTCTGAGCGAACACCCGCCGCATCGCGAGGGCGACCCGGCGTTCCTGTCTGGTGCATTCGAGGCCCGTGCGGATGCACAGCAGGGCGGCCTGGAACGTGCTGATTCCGGCGGTTCTCGCTACCCGGGCCACCAGTGCACGGAAGCCGAGACGGTGCAGCGCCAGTGCCGCCCGCGCGTGCAACGTGCCGTCCCGCAGGAGTCCGAGCGAGGTCAGGAAGCGCTTCTGCGCCGCACTGAACCTGTAGAATGCGACGAAGACGCCGCCCGTCCCCGAAACGATCCGGGTCGCTTCGCGCAGGATGGTCTCGATCTGCTGCGCATCGGCCATGAAGTCGACGACGCCGGTCGCAACGATGGCCGTCTCATAGGTCCCGTCGGCGAACGGCATTGCGGCCGCATTGGCGCGCACCAGGGTCAGGCTTCTGCGTGACTTGGCGTATTCCATCATCCGGGCGCTCAGATCGATGCCGTCGCACCTGAGCCCCTGCCGCCGCAACTCCTCGACAATCAGCCCCTGCCCGGCACCGACGACCTGTACGGGCTCGCGAACGTCGCCGAGGATCAGACGCACGCTCTCAACATCCAGATAGTTGTTTTCGATACGCCAATGATGCGGCGCCAGCGTGTCCCAGTAGTCAGGCACCGGGTCGCTCTGCCACCTCATACACCTCCACGAACTCGACGCCCAGTTCGTCACGCCGCAGCACGGCGATCCTTCCGTGCGCCACATCCAATACCTCGTGCGGCTGGCCCGTCATGGCGACCGTATCCTCAAGCCAGATGGGCCTGAGCACCGGGAGGCTGAGCGTCCCGACCGGCGTCCCGTCCGCTTCCAGAATCGTCCAGCGCCGTGTGTCGTCGGCCAGCCTGGGGTAGTCGCCGATCCAGATCCTGCCATCGGCGTCGACGCTGATCGCCCCGTAGGCCGGGTAGGTGTCGCGCACCGTGGACTGCTCCAGCCTCCGGCGCCAGCTCGCGCGCGCTTCCTCGGGGAAGATCTCCAGGAATGCCTCGGTCCACTCCTCCTTCTCCACCGCCGTGACCATGCGCGGCGAATACCCGCCGCGAATCCGGGTGACCGGAGCGGCTCCCCGGTAAAGCGTGAGGTTCAGCGAATCGTTCGTGCCGACGAGCGCGTGCTCCCCGCGCCCGGTGAAGAGCGCGGTGAGGCCGAACCCGACGGGGTTCCAGTCGTCGCCGACGTGGCGCTCCTTGCCCGCCCACTGGCCGAGCGTATCGACGATCTCACCGGCGTCGTTCGCGAGCACGAGGAAGACGGGGCCGCGCTGGATTCCCGGGGGCAGGGTGGGGCGCGTCTCCAGAGCCGCGAGCACCTCTCCGCTCTCCAGGCGACTCAGCGGGACCGCTGCCCCGAGTCCCGCCCCCTGCTCCAGGCGGATGATGTCGGTCACCGCCCCCTGGGAGTCCATAAAGGTCAGCCGGCGCTGCCGCCAATCAAAGACGAACGGCGCGCCATCCGGGCCGACCGCGATTCGCGTGATGTCCAGGTACTCCCCCGGCCCCTCGCCCGCCTGACCCACGCGCGCGCGGACCGTCCCGTCGGGGTCAAGAAAGGTGAGTTCGAACAGCCGGCTATCGGCAATGACCAGCGACGAGTCCGGCAGGAACGCCGCCGCAATGACCGACTCGAAGAAGAGATCGGGAATCGCGGTGGTGGAATGAAGCAGCCGCAGATCCACCTCGGGCAGGTCGAGCATGTGGACGTCCGAAACCCGGACGATCTCCACGCCCGCGGAATCGACGGTGGTGACGGGGGTGGGGGTTGCGCCGAGTTCGGTATGGCCAGAGGCGTCGGGCGCGTCCGATGCCGTGTCAACGCAGGCGACGGCGGTTGCGGAAAGCGCTGTGGCAGTTAGAAAGTGCGATGTGCGGAGCATTATGGGCGGCCGATATGGATGGGGTTCGCAGACCTCCCTCAAATGGCACGGGATTGGTGTCCGGACGCAAGAACCGGTCGTGACGCATGAGTATATGAGTATATGAGTAGGTGAGTAAGTGACGCGCGAGCGCTGATCGTCAACAAGAGGAGATGTCGACCATGTCGTCGTTGCTGGAAACCGCCCTTTGAATACCGCGACTGCTGGTCGGGCAAGCGCTCCGGCCAATTCGAATCGCCATGCGAGGTCCCATGCCACACCCGAAGACCCAGCGCGAGTTGGCCGACCTGGTTGACAACTCGCTGAAGCACGAAATCAGGGCAGGGTATACCCACCGGTTCATCACACTCATGTTCGTCACGATGGGTGAGCGCGTCTTCTGTCGGCGCTATAGCTACGGCGAGCCGTCCTGGCACTCGGTCTTCCAGACGGATCCGGCCGGTCAGGTCAAGCCCGACAAGACGATTGTGAACATCGAAGCACGGGTGCCAGAGGACCTGGACGAAATCGTCCCGGATGTCGACCAGGCCTATGCCGACGCCCTGAAGAAGCTGGGGGCCAGTTTCATGTTGGCGGGCGCGACCGAACCGCGGGCGCAGGAAAGCACGATGGAAATCAGACTCGCGGAGCCTCCGGCGGGCACGCCCTAGCAGCAGGAACGCGGAAGCGCGGAGCTGGAAGATGACGCTCAAACACGCAATCGGGGGGCTCAAGGCCGCCGCCGTACTGGCCGGAGCTTCCCTCCTCGCCGTGCCGTCGCTGCACGCCCAGTCGGACGCAGAGCGATCCCCGGCTTCCCCTGCGAACCAGACCGACTCGGCGGCTGTCGCGACTCTCGCGCCGTGGGCGGATCAGGTGTGGCTGTCCCTGCTCGACCGCGACGGTGCCTACTACGGCCGTCTGGCGGAGGAGGGCATCTTCCAGCGGTTCAACCCTGAAATGCACGCCGAGTACGAGCTGGAGATCCGCGGGAGCCTCTTCCATCCCGGCGAAGACGCACGCTGGGCTGGGCTGCCCAACGGGCTTCGTGTTGCCGGGGCCTCGATCAGCCATCCGCACATCCTCAACGTCCTGGACTGGCGCCAGGAGATTCACGTCTCCGGCCCCGTGGACCTGATGGCACGCTACCGCCGCGAGCGATCGCTCACGGCACGGCGCGACTACCCGCGGGTCGGCCTGCGCTGGCGCGACATGCTCGGGACGCCGTGGACCGTGCAGGTGGGGATCGGCGTCCACTTCTTCAAGCCGTCCGCGGACGTGGAGGTCGCGCTGGCACGCTCCTGGAGAGACGGGGAAGACCGGAGCTGGACGCTGGAGGTGCGCCTCGCCGCGCTCGACGCCTTCAACGAAGCGATCTTCCAGGGCCTGGGAGTGAGGGCGGACGAGGTGGACGCCCACTACGACTACGCGGGCGCTCCCCTCGCCGCTCGCACGACCCTGAGGGCCGCGGCGTCACGCTGGCGAGCGGAGCTGCACGCCGGATCGAGCCGAAGAAGCGAGGTACAGGTGACCTTTCCGGCAACCGGTCGGACCCCGTTCACCCAGTTCGAACGGGTCGCGTTCCTGGGAGCACTCCTCCAGGTCACACCGCTCGAGCGCGTGAGGTTGGCGCTGTACGGCACCTGGGCGCGGGCGGACATCGAGCGGCGGGCGCCGGCGAGCGGGCTCGGCTTCACTCTGCGCGAGCAGACGGTGACGGTGGGCGCCCGCGCCCGGACCCGCCTGAGCCCGGCGTGGGCGGTCGAGACGGAGCTGGAGCGGGTGCGGCGGCCCGAATGGCGCACCCCGGAGGGGAGCGCGCCCCGCGAGCACCGTGATCGTGGGGTCTTCGCCCGGGCCGCCCTCGTCCTGTACCCGGAGGCGGGATGGACGAGCCGCCTGGCCTACGCCCTTCTGGACCGCGATGCGGGGTTCCTGGCTCCCTGGCTCACCGCGCAGAATCATCGCCTTATCACGGAAGCGGGCCACCGGTTCCGGTCGGGCTTCGAGGTGACGGCCGGGGGCAGCTGGGACCTGGACAACTTCGGGCGGGCGCCGTTCGACGGCGGCCATCTGCGGCTGTCGGCGGGCTGGTGAGGCGCCGCCTTCTTCCGC
>CAZRQE010000147.1:0-9944 GCA_964602175.1 uncultured Gemmatimonadaceae bacterium
TACACGCGGTCAGCGCGGCCGACCCCGACCGCGTGTACGTGCTCATCGAGGCGCCCGCCGACGCGGGCGGCGTCTACCGCTCCGACGACCGGGGCGCCACCTGGCGTCAGGTCAGCGATTTCCAGCCGATCCGCAACCGGCCCTTCTACTACAACAACCTGGAAGGGCACCCCACCGACCCCGACGTCCTCTGGGGCATGGCCGAGGGCCACTGGAAGTCCGACGACGGGGGCGTGAGCTGGGTCTCCGAGCGGACCCCCCACGGCGACAACCACGACATGTGGATCAACCCGGAGAACCCGAACATCCTGATCCAGTCCAACGACGGGGGCGCCAACGTGTCGCTGGACGGCGGCATGACGTGGTCCACCCAGCTCAACCAGCCCACCGCCGAGCTCTACCAGGTGGACGTCTCCGACGACTTCCCCTACCGCCTCTACGCCGGCCAGCAGGACAACTCGACGATCTCGGTGCCCGCCCTGCCCGAGCGCTCCGAGCCCGGCGGCTCGCAGTCGACCTGGGAGGCCCACGGAGGCTGCGAGACCGGCCCGGTGGTGCCCAAGCCCGGTGATCCCGACATCGTCTACGCCAACTGCAAGGGCCGCTTCGGGCTCTACAACCGGCGCACGGGGCAGGAGGCGCAGTACTACGTCGGCTTTGGCAACCTCTACGGCCACAACCCGCGCGACCTGGAGTACCGTTTCCAGCGCGTCGTCCCGATCCACGTCTCGCCGCACGACCCCAACAAGGTCTACCACGGCTCGCAGTACGTGCACGTGACCACGAACGGCGGACAGTACTGGGAGACCATCTCGCCCGACCTCACCGCCTTCACCCCCGAAACGCAGGTCGTCTCGGGCACGCCGATCACGATCGACGTCACCGGCGAGGAGCACTTCTCGGTCCTCTACGACATCCAGGAGTCGGTCCTGGAGCCGGGCGTCATCTGGGCGGGAGCCAACGACGGACCCGTGCACGTCACCCGCGACAACGGCCGCAACTGGACCGACGTGACGCCTCCGGGCATCGGCCCCTACGGGCGCGTGCAGACGATCGAGGTCTCCCACCACGACCCCGCGAAGGCCTACGTCGCGATCCTCCGCTACATGATGGGCGACTTCACCCCCCACACCTACCGCACCGACGACTACGGCGCGACCTGGACGCGGATCACGACCGGCGACAACGGCGTGCCGGACAACCATCCCGTGCGCGTCGTGCGCGAGGATCCCGACCGCGAGGGCCTGCTCTACCTGGGCACCGAGTTCGGGATGTTCATCTCGTTCGACGACGGCGGCTCCTGGCAGCCGTTCCAGCTGAACCTTCCGGCGACGCCCATCACGGACATGAAGGTGGTGCAGGGGGATCTGGTGTTGTCGACGATGGGCCGGGGTTTCTGGATCGTGGACAACCTCACGCCGCTGCACGAACTCAGCGACCGTGTAGCCGGCGCTGACGCGCACCTTTTCGGTGTCCGGGACGCGTACCGGTTGCGTTACGGCGGTGGCTTCGGCGGCTTCCGGCCGCGCAGCCCCCATGAGCCCGAGTACCCGCAGGCGGGTGCACAGATCGACTACATGCTGGCGTCGGCGGCGCAGGGCCCGGTCACGCTCGACATCGTGGCCTCGAGCGGCGAGGTCGTGCGGTCCTTCTCGAGCGAAGGCCCCGGCGAGTACACCGTCCCCGCCGAGCCGGGGATGCGGGAGTGGCGTCTGGAGCGCTTCGGGACGCCGCGGCTGCCTTCCGGCGCCGGGACCCATCGCTTCACCTGGGACCTGACCTACCCGGGCCCGTGGGACGCGAACGCCATGCGGTCGGGACGCGGAGGCCCGATGGTCCCGCCGGGGACGTACACGGCGCGTCTGTCGGCCGGAGACTGGAGCGCGAGCCGCACGTTCGAGGTCATGCTCGACCCCCGCGTGGTGGCCGAGGGGATCGGCGAGGACGTGGTGATGCGCCAGGTGGAACTGGCGCTGCAGGCGCGTGACGCGCTGAGCGAGGGCCGGCTGGCGGTCCACCGCATCAACGAGGCGCGGGAGCGGGGCGGCGGCAACCTCGCGGCCGAGATCGAGGCGATCGAGCGGGAGCTGGTCACGGCGCCGATTCGCTACTCGCGCCCCATGCTCGTCGACCAGCTCCAGTACCTGTACGGCAACCTGACCCGCGCCGACCAGGAGCCCGGCCAAGACGCGATCATGCGGTACGACCAGCTGAACACGGCGCTCGAGGAGCACGTGCGGCGGCTGGAGCGGCTGCTCAGGGCGAACATCTCGGACGACGCTTCGGAGCGCTGACCGCATGGACCTCGAACTGGCGGGCAAGGTCGCGGCTGTCACGGGCGGCAGCCGCGGCCTCGGCTTCTACAGCGCCCGGGCGCTGGCGGCCGAGGGCGCGCGGCTCGCGATCTGTGCGCGTGGCGAGGAGGGCCTGGCGGCGGCGGCGGAGACGTTGCGGGAGGGTGGCGCCGAGGTGCTGACGGTGCGGTGCGACGTGGCCGAGCAGGGCGGCGCGGCCGAGCTGATCGACGCCGTGCGTGAGCGCTACGGCGCCCTCGACGTCCTCGTCAACAACGTCGGCGGCAACCGGCGCGGCCGCTTCGAAGAGACGAGCGACGAGGACTGGCTGGACATCATCCAGCTCAACGTGCTGTCGGGCTTCCGGACCGCGCGGCTGGCGATTCCGCTGATGCGCGAGGCGGGCGGCGGCTCGATCGTGTTTGTGTCGTCGGTGTTCGGGCGGGAGAAGGGTGGTCCGGGGCTGTCGATCTACAACACGACCAAGACGGCGCTGATTTCGGCGGCCGGGATCATGGCCCTCGAGCTGGCGAAGGACGGGATCCGCGTGAACTGCGTGGCGCCCGGGTCGATCCAGTTCCCCGGTGGCAGCTGGGACAAGCGCGTGAAGGCCGACCCGGACGGGATGCGTGCGTTCGTGCGGGCGAATCTGCCGCTGGGGCGGTTCGGGAAGGGTGAGGAAGTGGGGGACCTGGTCGCGTTCCTGGCGTCGGAGCGGGCGAGCCTGATCACCGGGGCGTGTGTCGCGGTGGATGGAGCGCAGGGGCGGTCGTTGGTGTGAGGCTGGTGCCAGGTTCGTCCGCGGAAACGCTCCACCGGGAATTGTAAAATGGGTCTACGATTGACGTGCCGCTTTGAGGACGCCCTCGTGTTCGCCACGCAGCTTCACCGAGAGCAGTGCAGGAAGGGCTCGAACGTTCCCTATGTGTCCCATCTGCTCGCCGTTTCGTCGCTCGTCATCGAACACGACGGAGACGAGGACCAGGCCATAGCGGCGCTGTTGCACGATGCCATCGAGGACCAGGGCGGCCCAAAAGCGCGGGCCAGAATCCTGCGCCGTTTCGGGGAGCGCGTGACCCGAATCGTCGACGGCTGCACAGATTCCCAGGCCGATCCGAAACCCCCGTGGAGAGCAAGAAAGGAAGCGTTCATCGCAGGGATCAGCGAAAAGTCGCCGTCGGTCCAGCTCGTTTGCGCCGCGGACAAGCTCCACAACGCCCGCTGCATCCTCAGCGACTACCGGAAAGTGGATGTGGGCGAGAAGGTGTGGCGGCGCTTTGAGGGCCGCAGGGAAGGGACGCTTTGGTACTACCGGGAGCTGGCGAACGCACTCGTCCAGTCGGGCCGGACGCCACTTGTGGACGAATTGGAGCGGGTCGTCGGCGAGATCGAGCGGCTCGTGGACAAGCAGCGGAGGTGAGCGCCGACGACGGGGCACGGCGAATCGCGAAGGCTACCGGATACCGGCTGAATCATATCCGGAGGATCCTGAGAGCTATAGACCAGCCGGACCGCGTGATGGTCCAGATGGTGGTAGAGCAGTTCAGAATACCCGAGGAGAAGGCGTCGCTCATCGTCCGCATGGCTCAATGGGATACCGAGCCGCAGGAAGGCATACCGAGGCGAACGAGCAATCTTTACGTGATTCGCCTTGACAAGGCCGTAATGCAACGTCCGAGATTCAGCGAGTTGAATCCCGGCTATCGCTATCGGTGGTCGAGACCGTGCGTGTACGTCGGCGTCAGCGCGCTAGACCCCAAAGACCGCTTCGAGCAACACAAAGCGGGCATCAAGCACTCGCGGACCGTCAAGAAGTACGGCAGGCGGCTCATGCCACGACTATTCGATCATCTGAATCCGGTGCCGTCGGCTGAAGCGAAGGACCGCGAGAGAGAGTTGGCCGAATCGTTGCGACGGACGGGATATGGGGTTTGGCAATTCTGACCGAGCGTTTCCGCGGACGCACCCGGCCACCTCGCTGTACATGATGGCCGATTCCTGTCATACTGAATTCACACGGAATAACGAAGGGAAGGCGCGATGACCCACCGGACCCAAGACACCTATTCGCTCACGAATTTCCGAGAGAAGACTGGCGAACACCTGGCCCGCCTGGCGGAGGGCCGCATTGAGACAATTACGCAGAACGGCGAAGCGGCAATGGTCGTGATGAGCCCGAGGCGCTATGACTTCCTCGTCCATGCTGCCGAGCGTGGCCATGTCTGGAAAGCCGCCCTTGAGCGCCTGGAGACCGGCGATACCGGCCGCGACGCTCGGGAGGTCGTCCGTGAGATCGCGGACGACTTCGGCGTGGCACTGTGAAGCGGTACCGCGTCCGATATCTCACCGAAGCAACTGAGGCCCTGCGCGCTGCCTTCCTGCATGTCCGGGAGGATGCCGGCCCCCGCAGGGCCGCCAATTGGCTGAACCGGGTCTACGCCTCGATCGACCAACTGGAACTCGCCCCTCGCGCCACCCGCGCCGAAGGGTTTTTTCATGGCCATGAGTTCCGCTCCATGCTGGTGATGTCCCACCGGGTGTTCTTCACGATCGACGAGGACGCCATGGCCGTCCATGTCATCGACTTCGTGCACACCGCCCGACAAACCAGGCTGGACGACTACACGAGTTGAACGAGAAGCTGGGCGGAGTGCGGCAACGAAACCGTCGAGCGGCACGCCGACTGCGCTGACACCGTCTGCGGAATGCAGGCAGGAAGAGCTCCGACCCAATGACGAATGTGAGCTCGCCGCTCAAACCCGCTGGTGGTCGGCGCGCCAGTGTTCGACGGCCTGCTTTATCGACTTCGGGTCCGTCAGTTCGCCTGCGAGGACCCGGCGGACCAGTCCGGCCAGCTCCGCGTCGGAGGCGAAGCGCAAGCCGATCAGCTGGTCCGTCGTAAGCTGCCCGATTTCGCCCTTCAGGTCGTCCGGCAGAATCCTCTCCAGCCGGAGGCGCTCCTCCAGGCGGATCACCCGGTCCTGAACGCGGGTTGAGAAGCGGCGCGCATAGAGAAGGCCGATTGCCGTACAGGCAGCGACCACGAAGAGGGCCAGGGTCCCTGCGCTGAAATCGACCACGAGCAGGTAGCCGACGCCCAGCGTGGCGGCCGTTGAGAGGTAGCACCCCGCAAGGAACAGCAGCGGAGGGCGCTTGGCGTGGTTCGCGTAGTTCTGGGGCTGGTGGGCCATCTCGACTCCGGATTCGGATGCGGCATGGTCACGCGCGACGTAATTTGCGGTCGGGCGATGCTGGCGCAAGCCACGACCTCGCCCGGAATCCGAAGGAGGCGAACCATGGGCAAAACGGCCAGGCAACAGCGGACGGCGCGTGTTCCCTGGGATCCGTCCCTTCCGCCCCGCGCCCCGGTCTTCCTCTTCGCCGCCCTGACCGCCGCTGCTTGCGGCTCGGGGGAGCCGCCGGTCCCCATGATCGCGATCGACAGCGCGGGGGTGCGGATCGTGACGAGCGACCCGGGGACGTTCACTGCGGCGTGCACGCTCAGCGAGGCGCCGATCTTCAGTGTAGGGGACGACGAGAGCGACGACAGGCAGTGGTTCTCGAGCGTTCGGGGCGTGGGCCGCCTTTCGGACGGCTCGGTGGCGGTCGCCGACCGGACGAGCGCCGAGGTGCGGATCTTCGATCCTGACGGGCGCCACCTCCGTTCGATGGGTCGCCACGGCGAGGGGCCCGGCGAATTCCAGGATCCCTTCGTACTCTGGGTGCTGCCGGGGGACACGATCTGGGTGGGAGACTACCGGCCCTACCGCTTCGTCGTCTTCACCGCCGATGGCGAGTGGGTTCGCAACGTAGCGCTCGACCCGATCTACCCGAACCCGTCCCGCGGCGGCGGAGTACTCGACAACGGCGTGTCGGTGAACTCGATCGAACGGCGGCCGCGCGGCCGGGATTTCACGAAGCCCGACACTTCGGTCGTTGAGGTTCACGACCGGGACGGCAACCGGGTCGGGGTGCTTTCGCGGCTCCCGACGCGGAGGCTCGGACCGGCTCCCGACACCGAGGCCAACAACTACTACATCGGCGTCCTGTTCGATCCCGTTGCCCGGGTGGACGCGAGGGAGCGGACCATCGCGCTTGCGCACACCGCGACCCCCGAGGTGCGGCTGCTGGACGAGGCGTTCAACCTCCGCTCCATTGTTCGCTGGCGCGTCCCCGATCAGGAGGTTACCCCCGGCGATGTCCGTACCTGGCGCGAGGAGTTCGTCAGGCGGCGCAGCACGGGCGCCAACATCTGGGACGACGACTACGACGGTCCGATGATCAGTCCCAGGCGACCCATAGCCGACGTGATGCCGGCGATCTCAAACGTGCTGGTCGGCCGCGACGGACGTCTCTGGGTCTGGCCGTACCGGCGTCCGGGCGCCAGCCCGGCTCGCGCCATGGCCTTCTCCCGCGACGGCGAGTTCCTCTGTCACCTGGAACGCCTCGGTGAGGCGGCAGGCTTCTCGGTCTGGGAGTTCGGGGCCGACTACGCGCTCGGAGTATCGGCCAGCGATCTCGGGATCCAGACGGTCGTCATGCACGAGTTGCGTCTTCCCGGGGAGGGTTGAGCGCCGCTACACGAACCTGACCAGTCTGACCTCCAGTTCCCGGATCGGGCGGGGCGGCGCCTTCCACTGGACGAGGATCGGGCTCTGATACGTCCCCCAGCCGATCTCGCCGGTTCCGTCGCCGGTGCGGTCCAGCACGGGGAGGCTGAATCCGCGCTTCATGCGCAGGAAGTGTGACACCGGGAGCGCCAGCGCCCGGTTGACCACGCGTTCCACCATCGACTCCCGCAGGCGGGTGGTGTCCATCAGCTTGTTGAGGACCTGCAGGGCGTCGAACTGCGCGAAGTTCAGGGCCTTGGCGGGCAGGGTGCGCGGGTCGCGAAGGGCGCCGGTCACGTCCCTGCCGGTCTGGGCCATGAAGCGGAAGGGATTCTTGAGAGCCTCGCGCAGGTCGTGGTTCATGAGCAGGGTTTCGTACTCGTTGACGGTCAGGCCCGCGTCCTGCTCCTCGTCGGGCAGCAGCACGTCGAAGCGTCCGAACGAGATGCCGTGCTTCTCGACGAGCGCCTCCAGTTCGCCGATGAAGCCCAGCTCGGGATCGCGGAGATTCTGCGCGTCGATGGGGTGCGGCGATGACTTGACGGGCACCATGAGGCGGACGACCTCATCTTCCCCGTCGTATGCCACCACCGTCGTGCGCCGGTGGCGCGTGCCCCCGACATGAACGCCGTCGAGTTCCACGAACCAGACGGGCTCGGGTCCGTCGAGCTCGTACGAAGCCGAGTTCCGGAGTCCCGCACCGATGAAGGTCAGATGCGAGTCGGCGTTGAGGGGCTCGTTGGCCCGCTGCTCCTCCGTCAGCTCGGTTCGCAGGTGCATCGTGTCGTGCACATAGTCCGCGCCGGGCGGGAAGAGGTGCTGAAAGAGCTGCAGATAGCCCTCGATCCCCTGCCCGTCGTGTTCAAGGAGCTCCGCGAGGCGCTGGTCCAGGTACCCGGCGGTGGTGTGGTTCGAGATGTAGAAGGACTTGGTGAAGCGGGTGAATTCGTCTCCGAATTCCTCGCGCAGCCTGCCGCGGACGTCGATCAGCTGCACCCGCGAGGCCGGCTTGATCCGCAGCGTGGCCTGGAACGGACCCTTGCCCGTGCTTGTATGCCGGTCAACGAGAATCATCCTGCCTGCTCTCCCTGCCCGAAGTCGAGATGGGGACGGTACGCAGATAACTTACGACAAAGAACGGCGTTGTGCCGCAGCGGGGGGCGGCGGCGGCGTGCACGGGCTACCGCGACAGCGCGCCGTACACGAGCGCACGCAGCTTGGGGTGGTCGTCGGGTTGCCGGACACTGCGGAGTTGCGTGAAGTACACGACGACAAGTTGCTCGGCGGGATCGACCCAATACGTCGTGTGATATGCGCCGCCCCACCCGTAGTCGCCGACGGAGCCCGGCTCGCCGGCGGCGCCGAGGTCGAGGCGGACCTCGAAACCCAGGCCGAAGCCCCTGCCGGGGCCGAGCAGGTCGCCGACATGGTTGGCGGTCATCAGTGCCACGCTCGCGGGGGACAGAATGCGTGCGTCGCCGAACGAGCCGCCGTTCAGCATCATCTGGAGGAAGCGGGCGTAGTCGCGTGCGGTCGACAGCAGGCCCGCGCCACCCGAGTAGCTCACGCGGGGCCCGTTCACGTACTGCCCCTGCGTGTTCATCCCGGGTCCCGCGGGCGAGCGAATCAGCTTGCCGGCGGCATCGTGGCCGTGCACGGCGGCCAGCCGGTCCTCCTTGCCGGGCGGCAGGTAGAAGTGGGTGTCGCGCATGTCGAGGGGCTCGAAGAGGCGCGTCGCGAGGAACCTGTCCAGCGAGAGGCCCGAAACCTCTTCCACCAGGGCGCCGAGAATGTCGGTGGCGTATCCGTACACGTACCGGTCCCCCGGCTGGGCCTGAAACGGCAGGGTCGCCATGCGGTCCACGGTCTTGCGAACGGGTTCGTCGCGATGGGCGAAGTACCACCCGGTGATGTCCGCCTCCTGCCAGCGGTCGCCGCCCGGTCCGTAGCCGTAGGATATGCCGGCCGTATGGGTCAGGAGGTCGCGGATCGTGATCGGCCGGTTCGCCGGCACCACCTCGTAGGCGCCGTCGTCTCCGGGGACGGCCACCGTGGTTTGTGCGTATGCGGGGAGGTGCTTGCCGACCGGGTCCGAGATGAGCAGCGCGCCCTCGTCCTGGAGCATCATGACCGCGACGCTGACGACGGCCTTCGTCTGCGACGCGATGCGGAAAACGGCGTCGGGCGTGAGCGGCGCGCCCGTGTCGATGTCGCTGTATCCGACCGCCTTCTCGTAGACGACGGCCCCGTTCCGGAGGACGGCCACGACCGCGCCGGGAAATTCGCCCTCCATCACATAGTCATTCAGCACCTGCTCGATCAACGCGAGACGGTCCGCTTCGAACCCCGCGTCTTCGGGGGCGACCCTCGGCAACTCCTGGGCGACGCCAGCGATCGGGGCGATCGGAGCGAGCGTGGCGAGGGTCGCGAGGAACAGCAACGAGACCGCTGAGAGCGCCCTGGAGGGCAATGGCATGCGCTTCATGGAACCTGCCGGGCTGAAGGGATTGGCGTCGGCAAGTCGGCAAGCTAGACTTGGCAACCCCGGGCGACAACCAGAACCGCCCGCTCCTTCAATCGTCGCGATCGCGCAGGACCATTGAACATGTCGGCTGCCGCCCCCCTCGTCGCCCAACTTCAGACGTCACTCAAGTACATGAAGACCACGGTATCGGCCTTCGACGAAGGTGACTCGGGGTTCGCGCCCCAGCCGGAACTGTACACGGTGGCGGGCCATATCGCGCACGCCGCCGACTCGGTCGACTGGTTCGTGGAGGGGGCGTTCGGCGACGGCTGGAACATGAACTTCGAGGGCCTCATCGCGGCGGCCCGGGGCGTCACGTCGCTGGACGATGCGAACGCTTGGCTGGAACGCGCCTATGCCGCCGCCATCGCGGCGATCGAGGCCGCGCCCGACGAGGTTCTGCTTGCGCCGATCCCCGACGAGCGCATCATGCGGGGTGCGCCGCGCGCCGCCATCGTGGGTGCCATCGTGGATCACACGGCCCACCACCGGGGAGCGCTGACGGTGTACGCGCGG
>CAZRQE010000148.1:0-8857 GCA_964602175.1 uncultured Gemmatimonadaceae bacterium
TGGCCCGACTACGAGAGCCTCGGCTCCAACAACTGGGTCGTGAGCGGCCGCCTGAGCGAGAGCGGCTTCCCCCTGATGGCCAACGACCCCCACCGGGCCCAGTCCGCCCCGTCGCTGCGCTACTGGGTGCACCTGGTGGGGCCGGGCTGGAATGTGATCGGCGGCGGCGAGCCGGAAATCCCGGGCGTCAGCATCGGCCACAACGAGTACGGGGCCTGGGGCCTGACCGTATTCCGCACCGACGGCGAGGACCTGTACGTATACGAAACCGATCCGGAGAATCCGAACCGCTACCGGTATCGCGACGGATGGGAGGAGATGACGGTCATTGCCGAGGAGATTCCTGTGAAGGGAGAGGATGCGCATGCGGCCGAATTCAAGTACACGCGCCACGGGCCGGTCGTCTTCGAGGACCACGAAGAGAGGGTCGCGTATGCGGTGCGCGCGGCGTGGCTGGAGCCTGGCGGCGCTCCCTATCTTGCGAGCCTGCGCATGGGCCAGGCCCGCACCTGGGAGGAGTTCGTCGAGGCGTGCAACTACTCCAACATCCCGGGCGAGAACATGGTCTGGGCGGACCGTGACGGGAATATCGGCTGGCAGGCCGTGGGCATCGCGCCGATCCGCCGCAACTGGTCCGGCCTGGTCCCCGTGCCCGGCGACGGCCGCTACGAGTGGGACGGCTACCTTCCCATCAAGGCCAAGCCCAGCGTTTACAACCCGGACGAGGGGTACTTCGCGACCGCCAACAACCACCTCACTCCCGCCGACTACCCGCACATGGACGCGATCGGCTTCGAGTGGTCCGATCCCTATCGCTGGACCCGCGCGGCCGAGGTCCTCGGCTCGGGACGCCTCCATTCCATGGCCGACATGATGGCCCTGCAGACGGACTACCTCTCGATCCCGGCGCGCACCCTGGTGCCGATGCTGCGGCACGTGGCGCCCGGCGGCGCCGATGTCGAGCGGGCGCGCCAGATGCTCCTGGCCTGGGACTTCGTGCTGGCCCCCGAATCGGTCGCCGCAGGCGTCTACAACGCCTTCGAGCGGCGGCTGCGCGGCAACGTGCAGGCCGTGGTCGTACCCGAGTCCGCGCGGCAGCACGTGCGCGGGATGGCGATGGTGAAGGTGATCGGCCACCTGACCGCGCCGGGCGGGGAGTTCGGCGACGATCCGGTCGCCGGGCGGGACGCGGTGCTGCTGCGCAGCCTGGATGAGGCGGTGGCCGATCTGCGCGGGCGGCTGGGTAGCGACATGGACCGCTGGCAATACGGCCAGCCGGACTACAAGCACGCCACGATCTACCACCCGCTGTCGCGCGCGGTCCCGGCGGATCTGGCCGCGCGCTTCACCGTCGGACCCCTGCCACGCGGCGGCAACAGCTACACGCTCAACAACACCGGCGGTGGCGACAACCAGACCTCGGGCGCGTCCTTCCGGATCATCGTGGACACCGGCGACTGGGACCTGGCCGTCGGAAGCAATACGCCGGGCCAGTCCGGAGACCCCGATTCGCCCTTCTACGACAACCTGTTCGAGCTCTGGGCCAACGACCGCTTCTTCCCGGTCTTCTATTCGCGCGAGCGCGTGGAATCGGTTGCGGCCGAGCGCACGATGCTGACGCCCGGCGGCCGATGACGGACACACCCTCGCTCGGCAGCGTCGACAACCCGCGCTTCTTCCCCACCCCCGCCGACCTGCGGAGCTGGCTCGTACGGCACCACGACCAGACCGCCGAACTGTGGGTCGGCTTCTACAAGAAGGCCACCGGACTGGCCAGCATCACCTGGCCGGAGTCGGTGGACGAAGCGCTGTGCTTTGGCTGGATCGACGGGATTCGCAAGGCGCACGACGAACAGAGCTACAAGATCCGCTTCACGCCGCGCCGCAAGGGGAGCCACTGGAGCGCCCGCAACCTGGGCCGCATGGAGCACCTGATGGCCGAGGGTCTGGTGGCGGAAGCGGGGCTGACGGCGTTCCGGGCGCGCGATCCGGAGAAGCAGGAGCGGGCCTCCTACGAGCAACCGGAAGCCGTGGTCCTGCCGGCCGAATACGAGCAGCGGCTGCGGGCCGAGCCGGACGCATGGGACTACTTCCGGAACGCCCGGCCCTCGTACCGGAAGCAGGTGATCTGGTGGGTGGTGAGCGCGAAGCGCGAGGAAACGCGGCTCCGCCGGCTGGGGATCCTCATCGAGTCGAGCGCTCGGGGCGAGGTGATTCCGCCGCTCCGGTGGGCGGTCAGGAAGAAGGGCTGACGGCGGCGGGTCGCGGTGCGCGGGCGGCTTTATCGACGGACTCCTGGCCCCCGGCCAGCCACCTCTCGGGCGTCACCGCCCGGCGCCGTTCGTCCGGCCGCTTGTTGAACCACGCCACCGTCATGAGCACCTCGGCCGCCGCGTCGGCCTCCAGGCTGGCGTCGCGGTCGGCCAGGGCGGGCCGGAAGGCTCCCGCTACGACCTCGTCGGTGCGGCGGCGCGCTGCGTCGCTCTTCGGCCAGGGCATCTCGCCGTGCAGCCGCCCGCGCCGGATCAGGTACACCCGATCCTCGCCGCGGAAGCCCGAAACCGGATAGACCAGGTTGAAGTTCTCGATCCGCCCGCGGAATCCGGCAAGGTGATCCCATAGCTTCTTCAGCGTCTCCATGCGGTCATGAAGACGCGCGGCGTACTCGAAGTCGAGGCGCTTCGCCGCCCTCTCCACCAGACCCGCAAGCTCTTTCAGCGGTGCACGGCTGCGGGTCTCGAGAAAGGCGCGGGCGGCGTTCAGCCGGTGGTTGTATTCGGCGGCGGTGCAGCGGCCGGCGCAGGGCCCGGGACAGGTCCCCGTTTCCACCCGGATGCAGCGGGGCGTCCGTCCGCCCCCGAACATTTCGAACTGGTCGCCGAAGTGGATCGGGGTGTCGCCGGGACAGTCCCGCAGTCCGGTCGCCAGCGAAAGGTCGTGGACGGCGCGCGCGAGCCAGGCGGTCCGGCCGAACGGGCCGTAGTAGCGGGCGCCGTCGCCGTGCACGCGCGACACCGGGATCAGTCGCGGCGCGGGCTCGCGCGTCACCTTGATGAAGCCGTACCGGCGGTCGCGCTTGTGCTGCACGTTGTACTCGGGCTGCCAGACCCGGATCAGCCGCATCTCGCGGAAGAGGGCGGCGAACTCGTTGGGCGTGTAGTCCCAGCTCACCGCCTCGGCCTCGGCCACCATGCGCGCCGTCTTGCCCGCCTCCTCGCGAAAGTATGACAGCAGGCGCGACCGCACCCGGACCGACTTGCCGACGTAGAGGATCCTGCCGCCCCTGCCGAGCCAGCGGTAGACGCCGGGCCGGTCTTCGGCACTCGAGCGCACCTGTTCGCGGAGTCCGGAGGTCGCCATGGTCGTCCAACTTCGCCATTTATTCGGTCACGGTCAACGCGGCCGACGAGGGAGCACGCGGCGGGCCGGCCGGCAAAAAGTCCCGTACAGGCATTGCAAGCGCCCGTCCAACACGCTAATGTCGCCCTCCATGTTCAGGCATGGGCGTTCCCGCATCATTCGTGACCCGATCTGGAACACGATCCGGCTCGACCCGGTCGCCGTCGCAATCGTCGACACGGCGGCGTTTCAGCGGCTCCGCTACATACGCCAGCTCGGCCTCGCGCACCTTGTCTACCCGGGCGCGACCCACACGCGCTTCGACCACGCGCTGGGCGTCTACCACCTCGCCGTGCGGGCGCTCCGCATACTCCGTGCCGGCGCCGAGGTGCCCGCGGACGTGTGGCGGGGGGCCGACCTCATCCCCTACGCCGCTCTTCTTCACGACATCGGGCACTACGCGTTCTCCCACGCCCTCGAAGAGCTCGAACCGGAACGCATCGTGGGGGACCACGAGGAGATCAGCGCCCGCTTCTTCGCATCGGCCGAACTTCAGGACGCGATGGCGCCGCTCGGCCCGGGAGCCGCCGACGAGATCCACCGGATCATCAAGGGCGAGGGAGGCAGCGCGCTGCGGGGCCTGGTGAGCGGCAGCCTCGACCTGGACAAGATGGAGTACCTGCGCCGCGATGCCCGCTTCTGCGGCGTGCCCTACGGCGAGGTGGACGTGGAGCGCCTGCTGCAGGGCCTCATGCTGCTGCGCGACCCCGCGACGGGTGAGTGGGAGGTCGGCGTCGGGATGAAGTCGCTCAGCACCCTCGAGTCGCTCCTCTTTTCGAAGTACCAGATGTTCCGCACGGTCTACTGGCACCACGCGGTCCGGGCGGGCACCGGGCTGTACAAGCGGATCGTCGAGACGGCGGTGGAGGCCGGGCTCCTTTCCCCGGAGGAACTGATCGGACCCACGGACGAGGAGCTGTTGTACGACTTGCGCCGGCGAGCGGCGGCGAGTCGGGATCCGGTGGCGTCGCGTCTGGCCGACCGGTGGCTGCCGGCGCTGCGCGAGAGGCGCCTCCCGAAGCGGGCAACGGAAATCCCCGCCTGGCAACTCGAAGGAAGTACGGTTCCCGGATGGGTCAGCGGCGATACGGCCAAGAAGCGGCGCTGGGAAGACGGGATTGCGGCGGAGCTGGGTTTGGAGCCGGGCGAAGTGATCCTCGATTTCCCGGTGAAGAAGGCCATGTTCCAGCTGGATGTTCTGGTGGATCGGCCGGACGGCGTGGTGCGTCTGGGAAGGGAGGGAATCGCCGGCCTGATGGATCTGCCGAAACTTGGCCGGGAACTCTACCGTACCGCACGGGTGCTCCGCCTGTTCACCTTCGAACGGCGCGAGGTGGACCCGGGCTGGCTACTGGAGAGACTGGCGATGACCCCGGCGGAGGTCGGGAACGCATGAGCATGACGAACGTAGAACCAGCATGGGTTGCGACTACAGGGCGTGCCGCCGACGCACACGAGGCAGTGATTGACACAGAAACACAACAGCCCTACGATTAAAGGCTGTACATGCCGCGCGCACGCCGGACTCGGCAATCCGGCTCGCTACGGAAGAAACGAGAAGAAGCAATGGCTACGAAAACTCGGCGGAGGAAGGGACGGGTCAATCCCCTTACGGGGTTCGACGCCAGCCTGGACGAGCAGACCGCGCTGGATCAGTACCTGCGCGATGTAAGCCGCCACGAGCTGATTACGCCCGAGATGGAGAAGATCCTGGGCGCACGCGCTCAGAAGGGCGACGAGGAGGCGATCCAGGCGCTGGCCAAGGCGAACCTTCGTTTCGTGATCAGTGTCGCCAAGAAGTACCAGAACCGCGGCGTCTCCCTTACGGATCTGATCCAGGAGGGGAATGTCGGGCTGGTGACGGCGGCACGGAAGTTCGATCCCGAGCAGGGTGTGAAGTTCATCTCGTACGCGGTGTGGTGGATCCGACAGGCCATTCTGGCCTCGCTCGCCAACCACGGCCGTCCGGTTCGGGTGCCGCTCAACCGGGCATCGGATCTTGCGCGGATCTTCCGCGAGAAGGAGCGGCTCAAGCAGGAGCTGGGACGTGATCCGACCAGCGAGGAGCTGGGCAAGGCGACGTTCCTGACCCCGCAGCTCGTCGAATCGCTGCAGACGCTCAACGCGGCGGAGATCCGGCTGGACGCCCCGATCGGCGACAGCGAGGACTCGCAGCTGGTGGAGCGCTTCATCACCGAAGAGGCGGCCGAGCCGGAGCTCGAGGTGGAGAACCGGCTTCTGACCGAGGCGGTCACCAACGCCCTGGGGACGCTCGAGAAGCGGGACGCCCGGGTGCTCAGGCTGTACTTCGGCCTGGAGGGCGAGCGGGAGCACACGCTGGAAGAGATCGGCAACCTGCTGGGCGTGACCCGGGAGCGGATCCGGCAGCTTCGGGACAGGGCGCTGAAGCGTCTTCGCGAAGGCGACAAGGGCAAGGCCCTGAAGTCCTTCGCGGCCTGACCGCGGCACATGCCCCGGGAGGGACCGGGGGTGTGGATGTGAACGCCTGGCGGGCGACGGCCCGGGGCGCGGTGGCGGGTCAGGTGATCGAGACGGTAGGCGGCGTGTACCGCGTGCGTACCACTGAGGGCATCGTCGAGGCATCGCTGAGGGGACGCCTCAAGTGGGCGGGTCCGGTTCCGGGCAAGGTCGTGATCGGGGATCATGTGGAGGTTGCGGCCGGCGCGGAAGGCGCATTCGTGATCGAGTCCGTGCGCGAACGGAGGACGTCTTTGTCGCGGTGGGCGTCGTCGGGCCGGGTGGCCAAGGTGGTGGCAGCCAACCTGGACACGCTTCTGGTGGTGGCGTCGGTTGCGGATCCCCGTCCCAGCAGGGAAGTGATCGACCGCATGCTGGTCATGGGAGCATCGGGGGGCATGCACGTGCGCCTGGTCCTCAACAAGGTCGACCTGCCGGGGAGCCGCGCGGTGCAGGCCGAGCTGGAGCGTGCGTATCGGGCGGCGGGGTATGCCGTGCTGGCCACGTCCGCGGTGACGGGCGAGGGCATGGAGGCTTTTTGCGCGGTGATCCACTCGGGGTCGTCGGCCCTGGCGGGGCCGTCGGGGGTGGGCAAGTCGTCCCTGCTGAACGCCGTTGAGCCTTCGCTCGACCTCCGGACCCGCCGGGTCGGCCGACGATCCAGGATCGGGAAGCACACCACGGTGTCGAGCCGGCTGATCGCCCTCGCCAACGGCGGTCATGTTGCCGACACACCGGGGTTTTCCGACGTCGGCCTCGGCGGTGTGGCGCCGGCCGAACTGGATGGGTGCTTTGCGGACTTCCGTCCGTTCCTTGGAACATGTCATTTCAAGGACTGCACGCATGTGCACGAGCCTGGCTGCTCCGTGTTGACAGCGGTGGCGGATGGACACATTCAGTCGGAACGACACAGGAGCTACCGGTCCATACTCGCGGAGTTGTGAGGAAGCCGTAAGGAAGGAGACCATGAGTCGCGAACCCTCGATTCCAGCCATGGGTGGCGAGGTGTCCGGGCGGGAAGGCTCGTCGCCGGCCGTCGTGGAGCCGGCCAGGTTCCGCAGTATCATGGGACACTATCCCACGGGCGTGACCGTTGTCACGGCGGTGGACCGCGACGGGACGCCCGTCGGCCTTACCGCGAACTCGGTCACCTCGGTTTCCCTGGATCCTCCGCTGGTGCTGGTCTGCGTCTCCGAGAAGTCCTCCTCTTTGAGCGCGATCCTCGCGAACGGCGCATTTGCGGTGAGCATCCTCGGTGCCGGCGCCGCGGCGACAGCGGTCCGATTCGCCGAGGAGAAGCGCACGGACCGCTTCCACAACGTCCCCTTTACCGTGAAGGAAGGGGGCGGTCCCGTACTCGATGGCGCGGTGGCCTGGATGACCTGCGGCCTCTACCGCACCTTCGAGGCCGGGGATCATGTGATCCTGGTCGGCAAGGTGAACGACGGAGAGGCTGCGGGGGGCGATCCGCTCGTCTTCTTTGGCGGCCGTTACGAAGACCTGACGGCCGCCGGGGAGCCCTGCGGATCGCGGCACGGCGGCCTGGTCCCGGAACCGTCGGAGGACCCGTGACCAGGGCTCGCCGCATGCTCTGGATTCCGGCGCTGTTCGTGGGCGCTTCCCTGGCGATCGCAATCGCGACGAGTGCGGCCGTCCTTCTCTACGACGCCCAGTGGCTGGTCCGGGGCCTCGGCGCAGGCGCGGCCGATCCGTTGTATCCGGCCGATCCGTTTGCCGCCGGTACAGGGGGCGTGCTGGACGGAACGCAGGGTTTGCTGCGGGCCCTGGCGGTGCTGCTCGGGGTCGCAACCGTCTCCCTGAGCGCGGGGCTGTGGGTGGGCAGCGGCAGTCACAGCGAGGAGGCGGTCCCCGCGGCGGCACGCGGATGGGTGGGGCTTCTGGTGGCCCTGCTCCTGGGGGCCGGCTTCACGGCGGTATGGGAGGCAATGGCCGGGTTCGAGGGCGTGGCGGTGGCGCAGGGGGCCGGACTCGCGCTCACGGCCGCGCTGCCCGCCTATTTCGCCGGCGGGGTGCTCGGCCGGCTCGGCGGTTTCGCCGCGGTACTCGAGACGAGCGGCCGCCGGCAGATCGGGCTCGGCGGTCTTTTCGGCGCGATGGCCGGATCCCTTCTGGCCGCCACATTTCTGGGCCGCCCGGTCCTGGCGGTCACGGCGTTTCTCGGCGCCACGGTGCTGGCTGCGGCGGGGGCGCGCTGCCAGGGATGGATCTTCGACCGGGTGCCGCGGCGGCGTCTGGTTCTGACCAGCCCGGACCGTCCCGAACTCCGCTTCGAAGCGTGGCACACCCTGATTCCGGAGACGACGACTCACGTGTTGCTTGAGGGCGAACGGGACCTCGCGGTCGATCGCCCGCCAGTGGGGGACTGGCGCGCGGCGGTCGAGAGCACGCTGGCCGAGGACGACACGGTGTTCTTTGTGGGCGCAGGCAGCTGGTCCGCCCAGCCGGACGGGCGGGTTTGGACGATGTACGAGCCGGACGCGGCCGTACGGGATCTGGCGTGCAGGGGATTCGGGTGGGACGATGATCGGATGGTATCTGCTCTCGTTCCCGAGACGCCCTGCGTTACGGTGGTGGCGGAGTGGGGATCCCTGGGTGAGTTCCTGGCTTACTCGCAGCCGCTGGGGGAACTCCTGGGCGCGTTGCGCGATGTAGAGGTGGAACGCGTCTGGATCCGCGGTCCGCATGGACGGCTGCCCGAGTCGCTCGCGGATGCGGGGTTGGCGGCGGACATGGAAGTCTCCCGCTACGCGGCTGCCGTGGAAGGCTCTTGGGGGCCGCCCCGCCTGGCGCCGCGGAGGGACGAACTCTGGTGTTTCAACAGGTCATCGGAACCGCCGGGACCGCTGCCGGGCATGAAGCCGTGGCCGCTGCCGGGCCCAATGGCGGAGGACCGACGGGAGGACCCGGCGTGAAGCTGGCGCACATCTCGGACCTGCACCTGGGGTACGGGGGCGCCGGG
>CAZRQE010000149.1:0-13415 GCA_964602175.1 uncultured Gemmatimonadaceae bacterium
CGCCGCATACTCCCGTAGCGCCGCGGCGTTGTCCACGGCCGCGAGGCCGCGCCGTGCCCAGGTGTCGAACCGAATCGTGGCGAGGTCGAGCCACCGACGCGCGTACGACTCGGAACCCGGCGTATCCGCGACGGAGGCGGCAATCTCGTCGTCGTAGCGTTGGAGCGCGGCCTTCGCGCGAGCAGTCGCCTCTTCCCACCGTACGTGGCGGAGATCGCCAGCGGGAAAAGGGTTGCCGCGCTCGACGGGATCGCGGTGCGACCAGCGGGGCACCGCCAGCATCGGCGGCAGACCGTCGGTACCGGGTTGTTCGCGCATCCGCCTTCTGCCACGGGCTCTCACGCGTCAGGCGAACTCTCCCGGCTCGGCCGCTCGCTGGGTCATATCGTACCAACGCTGCCGCCTGTTGACCGCACTTCATCTGGCCCGGGAGGGAACTGGCCGTCGGACTGTCCCAAGTGGTGAGGGCAAGCTCACTCTCTCGCCATCGTTGCTGCAACGGTGAAGTTTCCGCAGTCGGTGGTTTCGATTACCTGCTCGAATACCGCCGTGCTGTCCATGAACACCAGCGTCATGCGGGTGATCCTGCTCTCCCCGCATTCGGGGTCGCTCATCACGCCTTCGAAGTCGTCGCCGGAGAATGTGAACTCGCCGTCCTTGTTGATCATGCCCACTGTCGGGGGAAGCTCTTCCGTGGCGCCGAAGATCGTGATCGTGCCGCTCAGCGTCACCTGCGACCCGGATTGGGTGGCGACAAGCCGCATGGTTCCGTTGAGTGTCTGCGTGTTGCCAGGGGCCACCGCCACGGTCAACACGAGCGGCCCCGAGTAGGTGCCGGCGACATCGGGTATTGCTGGCGTTGGCGCTGCGGGACCGGAGTCGTTGCAGGCCGGAAGAACGACGACGACGAGCGCGAGAAGGTTGATGAGCCAGCCGGGGCGCATATCGCGGACCAATTGTCGGTCCAACCCTCGTGTCCGCGCAAGCGGTCGGGTTGTTCCTGCGGGAGGGGACGCGGCACCCGAGGGCTCCGGCCGCGCGGCGTTACCGTGTATTTCCGCATGGATCTGGGCGCGCCGGTCAGGCCGCCCGCTTCCCGGTGATCGCCTCCCGGAGGCCTTCGAGGAGGCCCTTGAGCTTCGCCATGCGCTCGCGCAGTTGGCCGAGCTGCTCGCCCGTCTCTTTCCCCTGCGCGTCGATCCGGTCCCGCAAGTGCCCGAGCTGCTCGGTCGTCTCCTGTCGCTGGGCATCGATCCGGTCCCGCATGCGCTCCATCCGGTCTTCGACCCGGGCCGCGTAGCCCGCCACGATCCCCCACACGCCAGGAAGGACGGCCGCGACGACCCCAACGGCGCTCAGCAGCGTCGGGAGGATGGGCGTGGTCTCCACAGATCAACGCTAGTCGCCGCCGGCGACGGTGTCAAAGGCGCCCCAGTACCCAGCACAGGCCAGCCCGCACACCACCCAAGAGAAAACGCTGGCGTCGCCGGACGCGAACCGGTCGGTTGGCCGAGGAGCCGATATCAACTGGAAACGGCCCAGGAAACCAGCAAGCCGTGAGCCGCAGCGGTCAGAAGACCCGCGACGACGTTCGCGCGCTGGAGGCACGTCGAGACGCCGGAGTCACCGTGCCGATGTCGCGATTCGCGGGCCATCGCCAATCCTGCGGACTGGCCGCGACCGGCAGGCTGCAGTCGGCATCAGCGACGGCAGGAGCCGACAGCAACGCCTTTCGGATGTCGCCGTAGCGGCGCGACCGCGCCAGCCAGACGTCGCCGGCGCGGACCGCGTCGAGCAGGTGGAAGAACACCGCATCTCCCACAGGCGGTCGTCGGGTTGGGTGCGCAGCAACCGGCTCCACTTCGAATTCGGCCGCAGGAAGCCGGTCGGCCGCGCCGTGGCGTCGTTGCGGACGGTCCAGGCATCGAGGCACTACGAGCGTTCTTGTCCGAACAGAAAGGGTCAAGGCGCAGTACCGTGGTGACGCCAGCGCCGGAAGGTACAGAGACGCCGGTGTCGAGAGATGATCGTCACCTCGTTGATCAGGTGCGTAAGCTCTCCATCGCGGACGTGCGCAAGTGGATCGACACTGCCGAAGGGCTACAAGACGAAGAGCTCCTGCACGTCATGCGCGATGCGTCCAACCAGTTGGACGCGCTGCCAGATTCGGGTGTCGAGGCTGATCCGGAGACATCAATCGCAGAAGCGGTCGAAGTGACAGAGTAAGAACGATACCGGGAGCAGTTCGAGCCGCTCGGGTTGAGGCTGAGCGAGCACGGCGTCGAGATCGACAACTACGAGACCTACCTGTTTGAGGCGCAGCATCAGCTACAGCGGGCCGTCGACCAACGGCGCGAGGATGCTGATCGCTATCGGCGGGCGGCCGAACTGGTGAGGGCCGCCCGTGAGACCGTGGGCGGTGCGACCACGCGGCCTGACCCCAGGCCGGCCTGAAACCAATACCGGGACGGGAGGTCATGCGCGAGGCGGCGCAGCCTTCAGACCCCCGGATCGAGGAAGCACGGCAGGAGCTTCGCGCGTTGACGGGAGTGACCCGGGGCACGGATTGACCGGAGCGCGGGACTTCCCTCGGCTGCCGGTGGCGCTTCGGCAGGGCTGCTGGTTGTTCATCGCCGGCAGATGCTCCGCCATGCGTTGCGTCAGTAGGGCGCGGGCCTTGTGCCGGGTCCGCCCCCACCGCACGGCGCAGCGCCGAGTCGGCCGGCGCGAGTCCGCAGACCCCGGGGCGTGTGAAGAAGACGTCGTCAGCGCAGCGCCAGCGGGTCGCGCCCCTCCGGCGACGAGCAACTGGCGATGCATCGCGTCGCCGGGTGGGGACCCCGTCCCTCTTCGTAGGCCCGCTCCTCGGCGCGGGCCCCGATCAGCAGCCCGGGCAGCCCATAGTTGCCCTCGTGGAAGCGCGGCTCGTAGTAGATCCGATTCGGTTGGTCGGGTTGCCTGGCGAAGTCCTGGATCACGGTCCAAGGCCGGGTCCACACCGTCGGAGCCTCGACCGTGGTGACCCACTCCATGCTGTCCGGCCCCGTCCGCCGCCAGCGCTCCAGCAGGTGCAGGTTCTCGCGCTACCCCCGGAAGTCTCTCACTTCCGCCGTATCTGCTGTATACGGTTTCGGTCTGCCTTCTGTGGACCGACTGCGTGTTGGGTGCGTGGAACTACCGGCCAGCGGTCGGATCAACGGCCGCGTCACGATACAGCCGGACTCTCTTCCAGCAGGAGAGACCGCGCCCACCTAAGGACAAGTGGCGCGACAGGTTGTAGCCTCTTGCCCGACCATGCCTGAGGAGCGTTTCGGTTTGACCGCTGATGAGCACGAATTGCTGGTGTCTGGGGAACCGCGTGAAAACTAAACTGCAGTCCGCGCACGCTCACATATAACAAACCACCGGGCTCGACGTATAGCTCAACGCCCGGTGGCCGGTTCCGCAATATATCATCTATCGCTCGTCCCAGAATGGCCTTGAAGCTGTAGACCTCATTGGCGAGCGGGACAGAGCCATCGTACGTCTGTAAACGGCGATTCAGGGCAGCATTCAACAAATTCGCACAGGCACATACGTACGCGGCTTCCCCGGATGTCGCGATGATCAGCCCCAAACCCGCCTTTGCCTCTCGTAGATCCGAAGTGTGTATTGGTAGAGGCCGGTCGGTCTTGCGAACAAGTTCACGAATCGAGTTGCTCTGCAGGTCCTCCTCCTGGTCACGGGAGTCTTGGCGCAAGTGATTAATCAGGAAGCGAGCATGGACAAAATAACGCTTGTGTATCGTCGGCGACAACTCCCTGAGAAACTCAGGAAGTGACGTTACGCTAACCGTGTCATGAGCGCAACGGTGGTGCCGCGTAAACGTCGGATGGCAGAATACTGCGAGGAGTCGTTGAGTTTGTCCGGAGAGACGAAGAGCTTGTCGGTGGGCCTTCTCCTCTGTAAACGAGCAGATTATCCAGAGAGCCCTGTTTCTGGACAAGAATGGTTCGTACGAATCGAGGTTGGGGGGATGGTGCGACATGCTCGGCAATTGCGCGGAGTTGATCTGAAACTGCTCGAACCGACGCAATCCATCGAATCGGTCGTGAGCCGCTGTACTCACGAGGGCACGGAACAATAGACTCGAAACCGGTAAGCTCCGAACTGTTTCGATATCCGCAAGTCGGCCTGTGAGGAACTTCTTGAGGAGCACCTTGCTGGGATCCCTCTTGTGCGTGAACATCGTAATGAAATGTCCGGATGAACCTGCCACCAGATGGAAGAGATCGTTCCAGGCGCGTTGATCCCATCGCTGTCTCTTGCTGGAGAACAGGCTACGCACACGGACGAAGTAGTGGGTGCGTGCGTCGTCCGTGACAGAACGTCGCTCGACCCAAGCATGGTAGTTCGTCCGGCCCAGGACGAAAAGCTGGGGCACCTCAGGATCAACCTTGTTGTAGTCGATGCGCTGAAATATCTCCCAAGGGTACAATTCGCGACACCACTTAGCGTCGTGGTCATGAGAGTGGTTCCTGCACCAGACGTCAAAGGTAATTGTGGAAGCGTTCATTGGTGACGGCGATGCGATGATACACATGCTGGAATGATAAACTACCGGCTATCGGATGGGAATCGTGCTCCTTCGTTGCTCCCCGGGTTCGTTGCTCCCCGGGTCCATCAGCGCAGCGCCAGCGGGTCGCGCCCCTCCGGCGACGAGCAACTGGCGATGCACCGTGTCGCCGGGTGCGGACCCCGTCCCTCTTCGTAGGCCCGCTCCTCGGCCCGGGCCCCGATGAGCAGCCCGGGCAGCCCGTAGTTGCCCTCGTGGCACCGCGGCTCGTAGTAGATCCGATTCGGTTGGTCGGGCTGCCTGGCGAAGTCCTGGATCACGGTCCATGGCCGGGTCCACACCGTGGGATCCTCGACCGTGGTAACCAGTTCCATGCTGTCCGGCCCCGTCCTCCTCCAGCGTTCGATCAGGTGCAGGTTCTCGCGCGATCCCCGGAAGTCCCTCTTTCCCGAGAAGTTCGTCACGTCGACCACGAGCGTGTCGCCCTCCCAGCGGCCGCGCGAATCGCCCCACCACTGGCGTACGTGGGGCGGCAGGTGCGGCGCGTCGGTGATCGGGACGACCCGGTTGAAACCCTGACCCTGGCCCACGTCGTAGAAGATGGAGACGCTTCCCGGCGACTGGACGACACGGATGTGGATGCCGGTGAAGCCGCCGCGGAGAGTCGGGAGGTTGCCGCTCATGCAGCGCTCGCCCAGGCTGCGGTCCTCGGGCCCGTCGGCGCGATTGATGTTGCTGACCGAGTAGTACGGCGGCTGCTCCTCGCGCCGGGGCGAGGGCGGTCCGTACGCGCCTGGACACCCGGGCAGGCCGTCCCGGCACACCACGGTGTTCTGCATAAGGGCCTGCTGGTACTCCTGGATCTCCGCCTGACGCGCCCGGGCCTCCGGCGTCATCGGGGGCACGCGCCCATCGGGCGGATCGATGACCATGCCGGTGCGCCGGCCGGTCGGCCGCTGCGAGGTGAAGACGGCGTTGTAGGCGCCGGCCACGTCGGCCTCGGTGCCCCGCTCGGCACGGACGTGATTGCCGAACACCGAGAACTCCGCGCGCCGGCGATCCAGCGCGGCCTGCTGCTCCGCGGTGTAGAACTCGGTCGTCACGCCCTCGGGGCGCTCGAGGGGGACCAGCAGCGCGACGCTCCAGATGCCCTGGAAATCCGGTTCACCCCACGGCGTCCGCAAGGACGAGGCCGTGTCGGCGCCCTGTGTTCGGGCCGCCCGGAGCGCCGGTTCGCGCGCGCCGGCTGCCAGGGCCATCGCTACCAGCACCACCGCCGTCACCACCGCGCTCAGTACGTGGAGTGGTCGACCGGTCATCGTGCTCATCGTGATCCCTCCTCCAGCTCTCGAACGGGCTCGCAGCAAGGACCTGCTTCGACCATGGAGTATATTGGCCGCAAGGCCACGGCGGGGAGGTCTTCGATGCTCGTTGCAGCCGCGGCTGTCCCCGATCGAGCTCCTTTCGCGCCGCGGCATGGATCCCGGCCGGCCATCGCGCCGTCGAACAACCGGCCGGGCTTGGTCGACAGAGGCGGGGCCGACCGCGTCGCGAACCGAAGGAGTACGGTCATGAGAACGCATCGGTTCGCAGCGGTGGGAGCAGCGACGGCACTTCTCGTGGTCGTGGTGGGCCTGCTCGGCGCGACCGGGACGGGCCTGTCGGGCCAGACCGCCGGCAGCCGGGCCGATGCGTCGATCAGGACACCGTGGGGCGAGCCCGATCTGCAGGGCATCTGGACCACGGAGGTCGACACGCCGTTCGAGCGGCCGGAGCGGTTCGGCGATCGGGAGTTCCTGACGCCCGAGGAGCAGGCTGCACTCGACGAGCAACGCGCCGGGCTCATCGGCCGCAACCGCCGGGTCGAGCGGGGTACGGAGCTCGACGTCGCGGGGGCCTACAACGCGGTGTTCCTGTCGTTCAAGCCTACCGACCGGCGGACCTCGCTCATCGTGGATCCGCCTGACGGCAGGGTGCCTCCACTGACGCCGGAGGCTCGGGCCCTGGCGGACGAGGACCGTGCGTTCCGACTGGAGTTGCTGCGTTCGACCGAGACCTGCCGGAGCGGGTCGGTGGCGTGCCGCGGCGGCGAGTACAACCCCGAACCGTCCCCCCGGCGTTCGGAGGTGCAGCCGCCCCGCTACAACACCGGCCGGATGAATCGCCAGGACAACATCGAGGACGGCTCGCTCGGCGACCGTTGCCTCAGCGGCGGGATCCCGGAGTTCGGCACCGCGTTCGGCGGCAGCTTCCGGCGCATCGTGCAGACCCCGGGCGGCATCTCGATCTTCTACGACGTCGGCCAGGGACAGGGCTTCCAGCGGAACATCGTCATGAACGGCAGCCCGCATCTCCCGGACCATGTTCGCCAGTGGTGGGGCGACTCGCGCGGGCACTGGGAGGGCGACACCCTGGTGGTCGACGTCACCAACTTCAGCCCGCAGCGGGATTTCAGAGGATCCCGCGAGAACCTGCACCTGGTCGAACGCTGGACCCGAACCGGCCCCGAAACGCTGGAGTACGAGGTGACGCTCGAGGACCCGACCGTCTGGGTCAGCCCCTGGACGGTGCGCCAGGAGTTCCGGAAGCAGAGCGACGAACTGAACCGCATCTACTACGAGCCGCGGTGCCACGAGGGCAACTACGGCTTTCCGGCGCTGCTACGCGCGGCGCGCATAGCGGACCAGCGGTACGCGGAAGGAACGGGACCGCACCCGGCGACCTACGACAACGCCTCGGGCGCGGGAATCGATCGATTCGCCGGTGTCCCCTGACCAACCACGCAAGCGTCGGGCTCGCGGGGGCGCTCGCATCGTCCCCGTGCCCGGCATGACTCCACCGAGCGGGCCGTTTGAGCGCGCTCAGCGCGAGTACCACTCGTAGAACGCGTCGCCCTCCGGGATCTTCCGCGTGACCTCGATATCCATCGTGGCGCTCTCCCAGCGGGTGACCAGCGGGTCCTTGCGCAGGTGGCCGTACATGAACTCCTCGGCGAACTCCTGGCAGCGGAACTCCAGGAGCTGCATGTTCGATTCCATCCGGCGATAGAGGGGCATGGCGATCCGCCACGGACGCGTGAAGGTGTTCGGGTCTTCGATCGTCACTTCGTAGTCGATGACGTTCGGCGTCACCAGCGTGAAGCGCTCCTCGAGGCGCATGGCGCTGCTGTGGTGATTGCCGGCGCGGTCGAACCAGCCGTTGTCGTGGAAGTTGTCCACGTCGACTACCAGGGTGTCGCCCTCCCAGCGGCCGACCGAGTGGCCCATCCACGTGAAGTCGGGCGGCGGCTCCACCTCGTCCATGTGAATCGTGCGGGCGGTGGCGCTGTATTCGAAGGCCATGTGAATCTTGTTCGTGCTCTGGGTGATCTCGAACGGGTGCGGCATGTACATGGCGCGCGGAATGCCCGGCAGGTAGCAGCGGATTTCCGGATCCCGGTCGACCCAGTTCTCGGCGTTCTCCCGTTTGCGGGCCAGCGCCTCGGGGGTATAGGGGATCCGCCCGTCCCCCTGAACGACCCCGAGTGAACCCGGGACGGCGGCGACCGCGCCGAGAGCGACGACCGGCGGCGCCGGAAGCCGGGCGTAATCGTAGGGATAGACGCCCGACTGGGTGATCATCGCCGGCCGGGCGGCGTGGGCTTCCAGGTCCCAGTTGGCCTCGTTGTTGGCCTGCCAGATGCCGCTGAAGTTCGGACGTCCCTCGATTCGCTCCGGCCGCTCCAACCGGCTGGTCTGCCCCGACAGGCGGCCCATGGACGCCGTGAATACCCCGCCCGTTATCGCCGCCACGAGGGCGACGGCGGTCAATGTAGCTGCATGGCGATGGCGCATGTCGACCTCCTGGCACTAGCGAAGCGGGTTCTCTTCGACACCTACGAAATCGGTGGCGTTGTCGAACGTCGCGGGATGAGGACCCTGGCCGCCGGCGTACTCTTCCTCCGCGATGCGGGCCCCCAGCAGCAGGGCCGGGAAGCCGTAGTTGCCCTCGTAGCACCGGGGCTCGTAGTAGATGCGGTTCTGCTCGTCGCTCTGCTTCCGGAATTCCTGCCGGACGGTCCACGGACGGACCCACACCGTCGCGTCCTCGATCGTGACCTCGTACTCCAGGGTAGCCGGCCCCGTGCGGGTCCAGCGCTCGATCAGGTGCAGGTTCTCGCGGGAACCGCGGAAGTCCCGCTTCGCGCTGAAGTTGGTGACGTCGACGACCAATGTAGCGCCTTCCCAGCGGCCGCGCGAGTCGCCCCACCACTGGCGAACGTGGCCGGGTAGATGAGGACTGCCGTTCATGACGATGTTCCGCTGGAAGCCCTGGCCCTGGCCGACGTCGTAGAAGATCGAGATCCCGCCCGGGGTCTGCACGATGCGGCGGAAGCTGCCGCCGAACGCCGTGCCGAACTCCGGAATCTGTCCGGCCATGCACCGATCCCCGAGCGCCCCGTCCTCGGGATGGTCGTGTCGGTTCATCCGGGTCGTGTTGTACCGGGGAGGCAGCTCCGACCGCCGGGGCGAAGGGGTCGGGTCGTATGCGCCCCCGGCGCATTGCGGGAGCTCGTTCCGGCAGGTCTCGGTGGAGCGGAGCAGCTCGAGGCGGAACTCGCGCTCGGTCGCGGCGCGCGCCTGCGCCTCCTCGGTCAGCGGTGGAATGCGGCCGTTCGGCGGATTGACGATCAGGGAAGTGCGCCGGCCCATGTGCTTGAACGAGAGGAACGCATCGCTGTACGCGCCGGCGACGTCCCGCTCGCTCCCCCGCTCGTTCCGGCGGTCGCCGTCCGCTTGCTGCTGGCTGTCGAGGGCCGCCGCGCGGCGCCCGTCGATCTCGGCGTACTCCTCATCCGTCAGAAGCTCGCGGTTCCCATAACGCTCGGGCCGCTCGAGCGGCGTGTCGAACTCCTCGGTCCAGATTCCCTGGAGATCGGGCTCGCCCCAGGGTGTGCGCGGCGACGTCCCGGCCTGGGAGGCCGACTGTCCCACGAGTGCGACCCCAATCGCCGCCGACAGCCCCACGAAGATTGCGAAGACCGCACTCACCAGCCGGACGTACTCGCGCACGCGCATTGGGCGCCTCCTACCCGAGCAGGGTCGATCGATCATCAGACTACTGCAAACGCGAAGCCGGCGTTCAGGACGCCGCTTCGATCGTGCCGCCGCGCGACTCGAACGCGTCGAGGACCGGTTGGAGGGCCGCGCGGAAATCGTCGCGCGCGAGCCAGACCGTCTCTCGCAGCCGGACCCGGCGGGCCCGCGCCGACTGCTCGGCGAGCCGGGCGAGCAGGGCCGCGGTCGATCCGTTCATCCGCGCCTCGACGAACGTCATGTACAGCCGTTCGCACGAGACCTCCAGGGTCCGCACGCGGCCCCGCCCGAGCAGGATGAAGTCCCGGCGGTTCATCGGCGCACCCGCGACCAGCCGGCGCAGCCGCCCACCACCGTCGCCCGCAACCGCCTCGCCACGGTTACTCGCTTTCCCCCCGTACAGTTATCCGCCACCGCCGCCCGCAACCCGCTCGCCACGGTCACCCGCCGGCCGCCAGCGAGAGCAGCGTCCGGCGCACCAGATTCTCGACCAGCGGAACCTTGTAGCGGTTCTTCGACAGCGGCCGGGCGCCGTCGACGGCCAGCCGCCCCGCCTCGGCCGCGAGCACGTCGGTCACCGGCTCTCCCGCCAGCAGCTCCTCGACCGCCGCGACCCGCCACGGAACGGGGGCGACGCCGCCGAGCACGACGCCCGCGCGCCGGACGCGGCCGCCGTCCATGTGCAGCGCGAGGGCCACGCTGACGACGGCGTGGGTCCACGCTTCCCGGTCGAGCACCTTGGCGTAGGTGCTCCGGAGGCCGGGCGCGGCCGGAATCGAGACGCCGGCCAGTACCTCGTTCGGCTCGAGCACGTTCTCGCGCGCCACGTCCACGCGCGGGAGCGTGAAGAACTCGCCCGCCGGCACGATCCGCGCCCCGCCGGGGCCGACCAGGCGGAACCGGGCGTCGAGGGCCACCAGTGCCGGGGCCGTGTCCGACGGATGGACGATGTAGCTGGGGGCGCCGCCGAAGATGGCGTTGAACTGGTTCTCGCCCGTCCGGGAATAGCAGCGGTTGCCGCCGTGCTTGTAGCAGGGGAACTTCTGGCGGAAGTACCAGCACCAGGGCCGCTGGCAGAGGTTGCCGGCCAGGGTGGCGACGTTGCGGATCTGGGGCGTTGCCGCCGACCCTGCCGCCTCGGCGAGCACGCGGCAGCGGGAGGCCACCTCCGGGTCGGTGCTTAGCCGGGTCAGCGTCACCAGCCCGCCGACGCGCAGCCCCGCGGGTCCCGCGACGATGGCGTCCAGGCCGTCCGCGGCGGCTATCGTCCGGAGATTCACCAGCAAGTCGGGGGAGACCAGGTCGTCCTTGATCATCCCGAGCAGGTCGCTGCCGCCGCCGACCGCGGCCGCCCGCGCTCCGCCGCGGTCCAGGCGCTCGACGGCGTCGGCCAGGCTCGCCGGATTCACGTTGGCGAGGGGTCTCATGCCAGCGCCTCCAGCACGCGATCCCGGGTCATCGGCAGCTCCCGAATCCGGTGGCCGGTGGCATTGAACACCGCGTTGCCGATGGCCGCCACCACCGGGATGATCGGCGGCTCGCCGACGTTCTTCGCCCCGTACGGTCCGTAGGCGTCGTCCGGCTCGATGAAGCGCACCTCGATCTCGGGCGCGTCGAGATGCGTCATGACCCGCGCGCCGTAGTAGCCCGGGTTGACCGGGATGCCGGTGAGGCGGTCGTAGAGCAGCTCCTCGTGCAGCGCCATGCCGATCCCCATCGTGACGCCGCCCTGCACCTGGCTCTCGGCGGTGAGCGGGTTGACGATGCGTCCGCTCTCGTGCATCGCCAGGTACTCCAGCACCCGGATGCCGCCCAGCTCCGTGTCGACCTCCACCTCCACGAAGTGCGCGGCCGAGGCGTAGCGTGCGAGGCCGTCGAGGGTCGGCTCCGGTGTCGCCTGCGCGATCAGCGTCCGGCTCTCGAGGGGGCCGTCCGCCGCCGCCATCTGCCGCCTGAGGTCTTCCGCGGCTTCGAGGATCGCCTGTCCGGTATGGGTGGTCGTCCGGCTGCCCGACTCTCCCACCGAGTACGGGCACCGATCGGTGTCTCCCCAGACCACCGTGACCTCGGCCAGGTCCATTCCCATCGCCTCGGCGGCCAACTGCGCCATGGCCGTCTTGGCCGCGGTGCCGATGTCGGTCACGCCGACATGCAGGAACAGGCGCCCGCGCTCCAGGCGCAGCACCGCGCTGCTGCGCCCGAGGCGGGCGGCGAACATGCCGATCGCCATTCCCACGCCCCGTCGCAGCGGACCGGTCCGCGTCCCGGCCCGCCGCCATCGCGCCGCCCAGCCGAACCGGTCGGCCCCCTCGGTGACGCACTCGCGAAGCGCCCAGCTCGTGTAGGGCGTCTCGTCGTTGAAGGCGCGGGTCAGGTTCCGGAGGTGAAAGTCGACGGGGTCCATCGCCAGCTCGTGGGCCACCTGGTCCATGACCGATTCGATGCCCCAGACGCCCTGGGGATAGGACGGGCCGCGGAAGTTCGCCGCCACGGTCATGTTGGTGTAGGCGGGCGAAACCTCGCGGCGCACGTTGGGGCAGCGGAACAGCTCGATGCCGGCGATGCCCCCGCCGCTCTTGCGGTGCGGGCCCATCCCGCTGAAGCCGCGGAGCCGAATGGCCTGCAGCGTTCCGTCGGCCGCTGCTCCCACCCGGTAGTGCTGCACCGTGGGCCAGCGGCCGTGGACCCCGAGAAAGTCCTCCTTCCGCGTCAGCTCCAGCTTGACCGGGCGCCCCGCCTCCCGCGCGAGGAGCGCCGCGATGAGGTCGGCATCCTGGCACTGGTTCTTGTTGCCGAACCCGCCGCCCATGTACTCGCAGACCACCCGCACCTGCTCGGGAGGCAGATCGAGATCGCGCGCCATGTCCCGCCGGCAGTTCGAGATGCCCTGGGTCGGGGTCCAGAGCGTCAGCTCGTCGCCCTCCCATCGCGCCACGGCCGAGCGCGGCTCCATCTGCGCGTTGCCGTGGTGCTTGGAAACGTAGGTCTCCTCGACCACGACGTCCGCCGCGGCCAGGCCGGCGTCGACGTCGCCGCGCTGGTAGGTGTCGGGCAACGCCTGGCCGTCGCGGCGGCGGGAGAGGTTTCCTCCCGGCTGGATCTCGACCGCTCCCGGCTGGAGGGCTTCTTCCGGATCGAGGACGAAGTCGAGCGGCTCGTAGTCGACCTCGATCGCCTGGAGCGCCGCCTCGGCGGCGTGACGGTCGACGGCGGCCACGGCCGCGACCGGATCCCCGACGAACCGGACCGGGTTGTTGAACAGGTAGCGCGGGTTCTGCTGATCGCCGGACCGCCAGACGGTGTCGCAGTTCTCCCGGGTCAGCACGGCGCGGACGCCCGGCATCTCCCGGGCCCGACGGGTGTCGATCCGCGTGACGCGGGCATGGGGGTGCGGGCTTCGGAGCACCCGCGCGTAGGCCATCCCGGGGAGCTTGACGTCGCCGGTATAGCGCGCCGCGCCGGTGACCCGCTCGACCGCGTCGATCCGGGGGCGGCCCTGGCCCACCACGCTCAGCGGGTCCCGGACCGTCGCCCGCTCCGGCGTCCGTCCGAGGACGGCGGCCACGTAGCGGTTGTAGTTCGAGCAACGGCAGATGTTGCCGGCCATTCCCTGCCGCACGTCATCCGGGGTGGGGTCCGGCGTGGCCGAGACGACCGCCCTGGCCGCCATCAACTGGCCCGACGTGCAGAATCCGCACTGCGGGCCGTCGCCGGCGACGAACGCCGCCTGAAGCGGATCGAGGCGATCTCCGTCGGCGAGGCCTTCTACCGTGGTGACGGCGCGG
>CAZRQE010000150.1:0-10279 GCA_964602175.1 uncultured Gemmatimonadaceae bacterium
GTCACCCCCCATGTGACGATCAAAGAAGTCGTCCGTCGCATCAAACGTGATCAGCCAGCGCTCGTGCAGCAGGAAGTCGTGAACGTCGTCGGGGAACACGATCAGTTCGTGGGGCACGCCCTGCGCCCTCAGCAGCTGCACCAGTCCCACCGTCTGCGAAAACGCCACGTTGCGGTCGTCGTCGCCGTGGATCAGCAGCACTGGTGAGGTCCAGTTCTCGACCTCGGCAACCGAAGACGACTGGTACGACACCGTCTCCGGGTCGATCGAGTTCCCCCACAGGTGCACGCCGGCGATGTCGACGCCCGCCGCGAACAGATCCGAGTCGCGCGCCAAGCCCTGCGCCGTGAGAATGCCCCCGTACGAGAGCCCCCAGAGCCCGATCCGGGCCGCATCCACGTCGTCGCGGTCGCGCAGGTACTCGCCGGCCGCCTTGATGTCGCGGTATTCGGTGTTCCCGCGTCCGCCCCGCCCCGGCGCGTTGCGGAATTCGCGGCCGTATCCGATCCCGCTCCGGTAGTTCACCGACAGCACCACGTAGCCTTTGTTCGCGAAGTACTGATTCATCGCGTAGGCCATGTGGTAGAAGTGCATGTAGTGGTAGCCGAGCAGCATCTGCCGCCGGGACCCGCCGTGGATGAAGATCATCGCCGGCCGCTTCTCGCCGGGCTGCAGGTCCGGTGGCAGGAAGAGCTGGTTGTAGAACTCGAAGCCGTCTTCGGCCTCGAGGGTGACCGCTTCGGGCACGACGTGCTCGTCGAAGGGATAGCGCGCCGGCAGATCGCGGATCGTCCGCGCCTCGCCGCCGTCGGCAGGCACCACGGCCACGGTCAGCGGCTGCCGCGCATCCGCATACAGCACCGCCACTTCGTCCCCCGACGCCAGCGCCGCCGGGTAGGTCTCAATGCCGTCGCCGTGCGTCAGCTGCCGAGCGTCGCCCCCCGATGTGGGCACGCGCCAAAGGTGGCGGCGGTCGATATCCCCCGCATTGGTGGCGTAGAACAGAGTGCGGCCATCCGGCGACAGCGAAATGTACTCCGCGATGCCGTCTCCTGGGGTAAGTTCGGCGGGTGAAGCGGTACCCCCTGCCGCGGCCACCGAGTAGTAGCGCCGCCACCCGTCCGGCTCGGCCTGGAAGATGATGTGGTCGCCCGTCCAGATCACCGAGCGCACCTCGCGGTGGATCTCGTCGTCGGGGGTGTTGTGCCACACCTCGCGCGCCTCGCCGGTGCGCACGTCGCCGACCCAGATCGAGAAGTCGTAGCCGCCGGCGAAGCGCGCCTCGGTCATGCCGTCGGGCAGGTCTTCCGGGCTCGCCTCGCCCAGGTCGGCCCGCGCCCCGAACGGCAGCCCGGGTCTCCGGATGAACGCGACCCGCGTACCGTCCGGCGACCAGGTCGGGCTGGTGTCGCGGTCCACGGCCGGTCCGAGATAGGTGATGCCGGGGTTGTCGGTGTCGTAGACGCCGATGAAGCTGTGATCGTCGCGGTCGCTCACGAATGCGATTCTGCGCGAGTCGGGCGACCACACCGGACTGCCCTGGCTGCCGAACACGCTGAAGAGCGGCCGGTCTGGCTCGGTCGTCACCACGCCCGGGTTGACCGGAGCGCGGTAGATCGCACCGTCCTTCGCGTACGCGACCCATTCCCCATCCGGCGACAGCGCCACGTTCCACGCCTCGACGACCCGCCACGGCTCGCCGCCCGCCGTGCTCACCGCCCACACCGCCCGCTCGGCCCCGCGGGGATCGCTGGCCGGGTTCGCGATCCATCCCTCCCGGTTCGGGGTGTGGCCCCGCAGAAAGACCAGCGTGGAGCCGTCGTCGGAGATGCGCAGGTTCGACAGGTCGCGCCCGTCGTCGTCCTCGTACCGCGTGAGCCGCACGGGTTCGAAGGCGGGCGCCATCGCCGTGTAAACGTTGCGGCGCCCCTCCTCGTACTCGATCCACGCGATGCGGTCGGCATCCTTGGCCGCGACCAGCTGGACCGGGTAGCCGGGACTGAGAACGTCTTCGATCGAGAAGCGCTGGGCCTGCGCGGGCGCGGCGGTGAGTGCGGCCAGGGCGAGCGTGGCGAGGGCAACCGCGGCGAAGGCGAGAACGGGGACGAAGACGGTGCGGCGCTTCATGGGTGATACTCCGGCGTTCCGGGCGTGGGACGGCTTCGGCCGGCGCGATGCGCGGCCACGGACACGATGCCCGTTGCGACGCTCACGGGCAAACGGCGGGCGCGGCGCGGGGGTGCCGGCCTCGCGATGAGTATGATATACTCAAAACATGAGTAAGCGACTCCAGGTAGTGATGTCCGACGCCGACCACGAGGAGATCCGGGACGCGGCCAGGCGCAACAGCCTCACGGTGTCCGCGTGGGTGCGCCGCACGCTGCGCGGCGCGGCGGATCTTGACCGGCGCGGCGGCGCGGCCGCGGTGCGCGAAGCGCGCCCGAACTACTCCGGCATCAAGCCGGAGTTCCTCCGCTACGTCACGGTCGAGGTGAGGCTGATGGAGGAAGACGTGGAAGCCGTGCGGCGGCGGTACAATCTGCGCGACTGGTCGGCGGCCGTGAAGGAGGCGGTCTGCCGGCAGGCGTTTGCGCCGATGACCAAGGAGGAGGCGCTCGCGATGGAGGGTGTGGGTTGGGACGGAGACCTGGACGAGATGCGTAACGATCCCCCGATCGAAATGATCGATCCCGTCAGGCTGCTTGACGAGGAGTGATTGTCGACACTTCGGCGTGGGTCGAGTATCTGCGCAAGACGGGCAGCCCGACCAATCTGGCCCTGCGAGCCGGAGCCCGGAGCGGGCAACCCATTGCGACGCCTGCACCGGTCGTCACCGAACTGCTCTCCGGCAGCCGCAGCGAGGCGGAAGCCGCGGAACTCTTCCAGTTCCTGAAGCGCTTCGAGATTCTGGAGCCCGACTCGCTCGCCGTGTACCGAAGCGCCGCGCGGATCTACCGCATCTGCCGCCGAGCCGGCTTCACCATCCGCTCAACCGTCGACTGCCTGGTCGCCGCAGCCGCGCTGGACAAGGATCGCCCCCTGCTGGCCCGCAACCGCGACTTCGCGGTGATCGCGCGCTACACCGGGCTGGAACTCGTCATCCCGCCGCAAACCGGCGCCCCGAAAAAGCCGCCGCGGGGGTGGTCCGGGGAGTAGGCGTCCGGCTGCGTCGCCGTGCGGGCGCACCGCGCGAACCCGGGACTTCGCGACCCTTGGCAGTCCACGGACAGCCCCCTACCCGATCGGCGGGCGGTGGTGATACACCCCCAGCCGCTCCTCGAGCGCCCGGGCCAGCGCGAGGATCTTGCCCTCTTCGAAGAGGCCGCCATGAAAAGCCACATTACGCGTGATCGTGTGCGGCTCTCCCTGCGGATCGTCCGGAACCGGGCCCGCGCTTCGGGTCGGGCTTTCGTCGAGGCCGGCGCGCAGGCCGATCCCCGGGTGTCCGGTGTAGTTCATCGCCATCAGCAGCTCGAAGGAGCCGTAGGTCGGGGCGAACAGCGCGTCCACTTCGCTGTAGATCCGGTGGAACTCTTGCATGAGGCCGCGGCGGAGGCGCTCGGCCTGCAGGTAGTCGACCGCGGACAGCAGCCGGACGCGGCGCCAGGCGTCGGGCCAGCCCTCGGGGGGCAGCTGGTCGTCGCGGCCGTCGAGGGTCAGCTCCTCGTAGATGGCCGCGGCTTCCACGTAGAGGTTGGGGATCAGCGCGCTGTACGGGAACGGAGGCAACTCGACCTCGACCATCTCGACGCCCAGCGAGCGGAGGGCCTCCAGCGCCTCCAGGTGGGCGTCGGCGACCGGAACGGAGGCACCGGGGCCGAAGCCGACCTCGCGGAACCAGTCCTCCGAGTAGCCCACCCGCAGGGTGCGCGGGTCCAGGCCCGCATCGTAGTCGAGCCCCATGTCGATCGAGGACGCCGATGTCGGATCCGGGCCATTGATCGCCGCCATGACCGGCACCGCATCCTCGACGCGGCGGGTAAGCGGCCCGATCCGGTCGAGGCTCGGGGTCAGAGGCATGGCGCCGGCGGTCGGCACTCGCCCGAAGGTTGCGCGCAGGCCGACGACGCCGCACTGGTCGGCGGGGTTGAGGATCGAGCCCAGGCTGTCGGTCCCGATCGAGAATGAACACAGCGCGGCGGCGGTCGCCGAACCAGGCCCGGCGCTGGACCCGCCCGCGTGCTCTTCGGTGTTCCACGGGTTGCGGACCTTGCCGCCGTACCACCGGTAGCCGTTGGCGAGGCTGGCGGTGGCGAGCTTGCCGAGAAGGACGGCGCCCGCGTCGCGGAGCATGGTCACGATGCGGGCGTCGCGGTCGGGCACCTGATCCCGGTAGGGGGTCGCGCCCCAGGTCGTGGCGATCCCGGCCGTGTCGAAGCAGTCCTTGATCCCGTACGGGATGCCGTGGAGCTCGCCGCGGTAGCGCCCGCGCGCCAGTTCGCGGTCCGACTCGGCGGCCTGCGCCAGCGCGTGGTCGGCGGTGACGGTGATGTAGCAGTAGAGGTCCGCCGCGAGCCGCTCGATCCGCGACAGGTAGATCTCGGTCAGGCGGCGGCTGGTGATCTGCCCCGTGCGGATCCAGCGGGCCTGCTCGCGGACCGAGGCATACGCGATGTCCGCTTCGTTGGCCGGCAAGGCTCCGGGGTTTTCGGAGGAAAGCACGACCCGGTTCTCCTGTGGCGGGTAGGACACGCCCGGCAACCGGGGGTCGAAGGTGATCGCCGGCTGAAGCGCCAGTTCGCGCGGGACGTCGCGGAGCTGGCGCACCCCGGCGATCTGCCCGCCGATGGACTGGACCAGTTGTTCGCGCTCTTCGTCCGTGTAGGTGACGGCGTGGAGCTTCTCGGCTTCGGCGATGGTGGCGGGGGTGATGTCGGCGGACGGCTGGGGGGTGGCGTCGCCGGCGGAAGCACTCGCACCGGCGGCCGGCGACTCCTCGCCGCCTGCCCCGGCCTCGTCCGAGCCGCCGCCCGCGCCCGCGTCACATGCCGCGAGCCCGCCCGCCGCGAGCGCGGCCGAGCTGGCGAGGAAGTCCCTCCGCGAGGTGGCCGAGCGTTTGCGGGGTGACCCCATGTCTCCCTACCTGCGTGCGTCGCGCCTCGTCAGCGGGCTCAGATAGTCCCGGTCGCCGAGCCCCCGCTTCCGCAGCGCGATGCCCGTCATGCACTCGTCCACGACCTGCTTGGCATTGAGCGCGGTCGTGTAGCCGGGGTCGACCAGCGGGTTGAGCTCGACGAGGTCGAACCCGACCACGTTGTTCTCCGAGCAGAGGCCGCGAACGATGGGGAAGACCTCGCGGGGGGTGAGGCCTCCGGGCACGGGCGTGCCGGTGCCCGACGTGTACGCGGGGTCCATCACGTCGATGTCGAACGAGATGTGCAGGTACTCGGGCCCGTCGTTGGCCTCGTCGAGGACGCGCTGCATGACCGTGGTCCAGCCGTCACGGTCGATCTCCGCCATCGTGTGGTAGCGGAACTCGTTCTCGCGCATCCACTCGAAGCCGTCCGGGCCCGGCCAGCTGCCGCGGAGCCCCACCTGGATGAAGTTCCTGCCCAGGATGTGGCCTTCGTCCACGAGGCGGCGCACCGGCTGCGCGTGCGAGATGAGGTGGCCGCTGCGGGTGCCCCCGGCGTCGTAGTGGGCGTCGAAGTGGATGACGCCGACGTTCTCCTTGCCGTACACGTCGGCCAGCCCGGCCACGTTGGCGAACTCGATCGAGTGGTCCCCCCCGATGATCACGGGAATCGCGCCGGTCTCCGCAATCTCGCGCACCATGCGGCGGATCGGCGGCATGCTGCGTTCCGTGCTCAGGTTGTCGATCGGAGCGTTGCCGTAGTCGACCGCCGTCAACTCGCTTCGCCAGCGAACCATCGTCTCCATGCTGCCGACGCTGCGTCGCATGGCGCGGAAGGCGGTCGGTCCCTCGCCCGCCCCACGGAAGCCGACGCCCATGTCGACAGGGGCGCCCATGAAGGCCACCTCGACCTCGCCCGCGACAAGATCCTCGATCGTGCGCGCGACGGGCAGGCCGAAGAAGGTCAGGACCGACCCGACCCGGATGGGACCGGGTTCCCGCGGGGGATCGTTCGAGATGTCACGGTCCCGCCAGACTTCGAGGTTCGGGTCGTTGGGGTCGAGGCGGATGATGGCGGCCTCGGGGTCGGGGGCCTGGGCCGAGTCCTCGGCAGTCTCCTGCATCGAGTCCTGCGCGGCCTCCTGGCCGGCTTCCGGCGAGGTCTGGCCGGCCTCCGCGCCCTCGGCGGCGTCGCCGGCCTGGGCGCCCGCTGCCTCGGCGTCGCCGGAATCGGACGGAGCTTCGCAGCCCCAGGCAAGCATGCCGAAAGCGACGAGCAGCGCGATGGCGCGGAACGATGAATGGGACGACGGATCTCTCATGCGGTCCAGTGTAGGCCCCGCGCCGTTTGCCCGCCAGCCTGAGCGACCGGCATGTTGTTCGCGCCGTTTTCGCTTGACGGGAGATTCGCAAATGGCCGTTCCTCGAGTGGTCGCGATCGTGCGGCCGATCATCGCCGTGGGCGTGTTGTCGGTGGCCGCGTGCGGACCCGGAGACGCGCGGACCGGCTCGCCGGCCGACGGGGCGACCCTCGCAATCGAATCCGTCACGGTCATCCCGATGGACGGCGAGCAGGTGCTGCACAACATGACCGTGCTGGTGGGTGACGGGCGCGTGCTCGCGGTGCAGCCCGCCGGCGAGGCCGACGTCCCCGACGGGGTGGTGCGGGTCGACGGGCGCGGGCGCTTCCTGATGCCCGGCCTCAACGACATGCACGTGCACTTCCAGGACTCGTCGGCTCTTGGCCGCTTCATTGCGACCGGCGTGACCGGCGTGCGGGTCCTCTGGGGCGGCCCGTCGACGCTCGACTTCCGCGACCGGATCGCGCGCGGCGAACTCGCCGGGCCCGACATTTACACGGCGGGCACGATCATCGAGGGGCTGCCCCCACCCGAACTGGCCGCGGTTATCGACACGGCCGGACGCGTGATCGTGCACGACAGCATCGACGGCGCCCGCGCGGTCCAGGAACAGCACGCGGCCGGGTACGACTTCATCAAGGTCTACAACAACGTGCCCGCGGCGGCGTACCGGGGGATCGTCGCCGAGGCCGCCGCGCTGGGGATCCCCGTGGCGGGCCATGTGCCCTTCGAAGTGGGGCTCGACGGCGCGCTCGCGGCTGGCCAGGCCAGCATCGAGCACCTCCGGGGCTATATCTGGCACCTCGTCCCGGAGGACGCGCCCAACCAGCCCGGCGCCGACCTCCGCTCCCGAACGCTGGCGTGGGCCCACGGCGACCTCTCCCGCATCCAGGCCCTGGCCGAACGTACCCGCGACGCCGGCGTGTGGAGCGTCCCCACTCTCTCCGTGCGCATGATCATGAAGCCCGACCGCCTGGTCGACGCCTACCTCGCCACCGAAGAGGCATCCCACATGACCGAGGGCATGCGCGCCTTCTACACCCGGCGCATGTCGATCCCGTGGATGAGCAACTTCACCCCGGACGACTTCGAAGCCGCCATGGACGGGTTCGCGGTCGCCGATTCCCTGATCCGCGCGCTGGTGGGCGTCGGCGCGCCGGTGATGGCCGGGACCGACACTCCGCCGCTCGGCTTCGCGCTTCATCGCGAGCTCGAAGAGCTGGTGGGCGCGGGCTTGTCCCCGTTTGAGGCGTTGCAGAGCGCCACGGTCCTCCCGGCCCGCTTTCTGGGTCGTGGCGAGGGGGCTGGCACGGTGGCGGAGGGAAGTCCCGCCGACCTGGTGCTGCTGGAAGCCGATCCCCTGGCCGCGATCGGGAACACGCGCCGAATCGTGGGGGTGGTGCGGCGCGGGGAATGGCTCGACCGGGCCACATTGGACGCCATGCTGGCAGGCCGCGGATGAACCCCAGGGAGGCTACAGGACAATGATCTCGCTTTCGCGCCTTATGGAGCCGCCCCGCTCGCTCCCCACCGCCGCCCACCAAACCGCGACCGTGCCCCGCGCCTCCGTGCTCGCCGCGACCTGCATCTTCGCCGCGGCCCGCGCCTCCGTGCTCGCCGCCGCCTGCGTCCTCGCCGCGGCCTGCGCGCCCACCCCCATGGACGACCCGAGCCAGCCCGCCACGCTGGCCGTGACCAACGCGACCATCATCGACGGGGTGGGCGGGGCGCCTGTCCCGGGCGGCGTAGTCGTCGTCGAGGGCGACCGGATCGTCGCGGCGGGGCCCGCGGCCGAAGTGACCGTACCCGACGAGGCCACCATCATCGATGCGGCGGGCGGCGCGGTCATGCCCGGGCTCGCCGACATGCACGTCCACATGGTGGGCGGGTGGGACGGCGTCAGCACCGAGATGCTCGGCTATCGCCGCTACCTGAATGCGCTGCTGTACTCGGGCGTCACCACGGTCTTCGACGCCGGCAACGTGCTGCCGTTCATCCAGCAGATCCAGGCCGAGACCGAGGCGGGCCGGCTCCCCGGCCCCCGGGTGTACATGGCGGGACCGCTCGTGGACGGTCCCGTGCCGATATGGCCGCCCATCACCTACTTCACCTTCGAGGCTTCGGCCATGTGGAGGCACGCGTCTCAGCTGGCCGCGGCCGGGGTGGACGCGCTCAAGGGATACGCGGGCCTCGACGCGGAGATGGTCGACTCTTTGGTGCAGGCGGGTGCCGAGTTCGGCCTGCCCGTGATCGTGGACCTGGGCTCGCGCGGCGACTACGCGGCCGCGGTCGAGGCCGGTGTCCTGGCACGTGCACACGCGCCCTCCGGCCCGCTGAGCGACGACGAAATCGCTGCCATGGTGGAGCACGGCACGGCCAACATCACGACGCTGGCCGTGCTGGAGTCGTTCGCGCGGCGACGGCTGCGCGACCTGGCGTTTCTCGAACACCCGCTCATCGCCGCCACCACTCCCCCCCGGTTTCTGGACGCGCTGCGTGAGCACGCCACGCGGACCCTGTCGGACGCGGAGGTCGGGTTTGTGGCCTCCATCGAGGAACGCCTCATGACCGCCATGACCAACGTGAAGCGGCTGAGCGACGCCGGCGTGCTGCTCGTCGCGGGCACCGACGCGCCCTACCCCGGCGTCTTCCAGGGCGAAGGCATCCACCGCGAGCTGGAACTGCTCGTCGAGGCCGGCCTCACGCCGCTTCAGGCGATTTCCGCCGCCACCCACCACGCCGCGCGGCTCATGGACGCGGACGGCGAGTGGGGCGCCGTTTCACCCGGGTTGGCCGCCGACCTGCTGGTCGTACGGGGCAATCCGGCCGAGAACATCGGGGCGACGCGCGACATCCTGGCCGTGATCCAGCGCGGCGTAGTCCTCGACCGCTCGCAGCTCGTGTTCAGCGCGCTGGACGACCCCGGATTCAGGACGGTGGGCTCGGTGGCCGCGAACTGATCCGCGAGTCACGTATTCCCCTGATAGTGATAGTGTGATACGTTATTACCGCATGTGACGGCGGTAAACACGTATCGACATATGAACAGTCTGAGCCACTCCGAATCCAATCTCCTGACGACGCTGGCAGCCGAGGGAAGGTCGGTTTTCGCCACCCGGGACGCCTATGCCATTCGCGGCCGAGGCAAGGCGACCAGGGACTCCCTGGAGCGCCTCGTCCGCAAAGGCTGGCTGGAGCGCGTCGCCAAGGGAAAATACCTGATCGTTCCGCTGGAAGCTGGACCCGACCGCATTTGGACGGAAAGTGCCCATGTCATCGCAGGAGCACTAGTGAGTCCCAGCATGGTCTCCAACTGGTCGGCACTCGCCTACTGGAACCTGACCGAGCAAGTCCCGCGCGTCACCTACGTCCAAACCACGTCCCGCAAGGAGGATCGTACACCAACGGTTCTGGGAATGCGGTTTCGAATCGTTCGGGTGAAGTCCCAAAAGTTCTTCGGAGGCCACCGATACCAATCGCGTGGCGGGCCGGCTCTGGTCACGGACCGGGAGAAGACAATTGTGGATTGTCTGGACAGACCCGACCTGAGCGGTGGTGTGGAGGAGGTGGCGGGAGCGTTGGTGGCATCGGACGGTGATCTGGACTGGGATCGTGTCACCGACTACCTGCTTCGGTTCGGGTCCGGAGCGGTCGTGAAGCGCCTGGGTTTTCTCGCAGAACACCTGAGACTCGCTCATCCACCCGAACCATGTACGCTCCTGCGGTGGCTCGAGATTCTGACCGCAGGCATCGGGAAGCTGGACCCTTCGTCACCGAGAAAGCCACACAGAATAGTCACCCGCTGGCGCATAGCCGTGAACCTCCCCGAGGCGGGCCTGCAGAG
>CAZRQE010000151.1:0-50295 GCA_964602175.1 uncultured Gemmatimonadaceae bacterium
TCCCAGTACGGGTCGGAGGCCAGGTAGCCGTTGATCCACGACTTCCACCAGCCGCCGTCCTGCATCCCCCGGGCCTCGTCGATGGTCAGGTAGGGGGCGTGCAGCAGATCTTCCCAGCGTGAGTTTGTGAACCCTCCATACGGCCCCTCCTCCTTCACCTGCGCCGTGCGCCCCGACATCCAGGCCGCCCAGTCCACGAAGGGACCGAGCATGATCCCCTGCTGGTAGGGGATGTTGTGGAAGGGGTCGGGGGGCGCGACTTCGGGCGCGATCGCCTTGAGCGACGGTGGCGCCTGGCTGGCGGTCCACCACTGGGTCCATCCGAGGTACGAGCCCCCCATCATGCCGACGTTCCCGTTCGACCATTGCTGTGCCCCGATCCATTCGACGAGATCGTAGCCGTCCGTCTTGTGCTCGACGATGAAGGGGTCCCATTCGCCGCCGGAGTCGTAGCGCCCGCGCGAATCCGCCAGCACGACCACATACCCGCGCCGCGCGAACCAGCGCGCCCGGTCGCGCGGACCGTTGTTGTCGTACGGGGTGATGGTCAGGATCGCCGGGAAGGGGCCATCGCCGTCGGGAAAGTAGATGTCGGTCGAAAGGCGTACACCGTCTCGCATGGGAACCAGGTGCCCACGCTCCTCGATCACCTCGTGGACCGCCGGGGAATAGCTGCCCGGGTCCGGAGCCTGGGCGCCCGCGGACACGACCAGCAACGACGACAGGACAGCCGCGACCGCCAGAACGCGGGCCGCGAGGAAGGGACGGAACGGGTGGCGCTTTGGCATGGGACGGTACTCCGGGTCTTGTAGGGTCACGGGATGATGCTCCGGCCCGGCGGGCATCGTGTCAACCGCGCGCACCCACCGCGCCGGCCCGCACCAGCCCCGCGATTTCATCCGCCGAGAAGCCGTAGTCGCACAGCACTTCCTCGGTATGTTCGCCCATCCGCGGTGCACCCCGTTCGACGGGCGCCGGCGGATCCGAGAACTTGACCGGCATACCGAGCGCTGCGGCCTCGCCATCGCCCTCCGGCACCCGGACCACCATCTCCCGCGCAGCCGTCTGCGGATGCCGCAGCATGTCCATGATCGTGGAAACGGGACCGGCCGGCACGTTGGCGGCCTCCAGGCGCTCCAGCCAAGTAGCGGTGGATTCGGTCTCGAGCCTCCGCGACAGCAGGGCCCGGAGCGCCTCCAGATTCGCCATGCGGTCCGCGTTGGTCGTAAACCGCGGATCTTCCGCCAACTCATCCAGCCCGATCGTCCTGATCAACCGCAGCCAGTTCACCTGGTTCCATCCCCCCACCGTGATCCAGCCGTCCGCGGTCGGCAGCGCCTCGTACGGAGCGGCAAGCGGATGCGCGGACCCCAGCGGGCCCGGCGATTCACCGGTCGCAAGCCCCACCGCCGACTGCCAGAACGTCTGCGTGATTCCGGCCTCGTAGAGCGACGTGTCGACGCGTTGCCCGACGCCCGTCCGCTCGCGCGCGTAGAGCGCCGACACCACGCCCATCGCCCCGAGAATCCCCGCGGTGATGTCGGTCAGCGGCGGCCCGCACTTGACCGGCGGCCGTCCCGGGCCCTCGCCGGTGACGCTGAGCAGCCCGGTCATCCCCTGGGCGATAAGGTCGAATCCCCGGTGCACAGCCAGCGGCCCCGTTCTTCCGAAGCCCGTGATCTGACAGTAGATGAGGGCGGCGTTGGCGTCTCGGAGCGTTTCGTACCCGAGGCCGAGCCCCTCCATCACGCCTTCGCGGAAGTTTTCGACCACCACGTCGCAGCGCGCCAGCATGCGCCTGGCCACGTCCCGGCCCGGCTCCGTCTTGAGGTCGATCACGATGCCCCGCTTGTTGCGATTCATCATGATGAACGCGGCGGCGGTCCCACCCATCTCCGGCGGCGCGAACGCGCGGGTCGGGTCCCCGGCACCGGGCGGCTCGACCTTGACCACGTCGGCCCCCATGTCCGCGAGCATGCGCCCGCAGGTCGGCCCCGCCATGACGTGCGCGAGTTCGACCACCCGGATTCCGGCCAGCGGACCTGCCCCGGCGCGCGGCCCGGCAGACACCCTACTCGCCCTCGAACCGGGGCGGCCGCTTCTCCAGGAACGCGGCCGTCCCCTCGCGGTAGTCGCGCGTCTGAAAAGCCTCGTACGCCTCTTCGCGCTCCGCGTCCGCAATCGGGCGCGGGTCGGCCGCGCGGCGGATGAACTTCTTGTGCCACCGGTTCACGAGGGGCGCTCCCCGCGCGATGTTGCGCGCGACCGCGGCCCCCGCCTCCGCCACCTCCCCGTCCGGCACGATCCGGTTGACGATGCCCATCTCGCGGGCGCGGCGGGCGTCCACCAGGTCGCCCGTCAGGAGAATCTCCAGCACGGCCCCCGCGCCCGTCGCGGCCAGCAGCGGCGCCATCTCCTCGTAGGCCATCGTGGCGCCCAGGCGGTTGACCGGGGCCCCGAAGCGGCTGGACTCGCCGCACACGCGCACATCGCAGCACGCCGCGATGATGAGCCCGCCCCCCACGCAAAGCCCCCGCACCACCGCGACCGTCGGGTGCGGGCAATCGTGCACACCTCCTATCCCACGCCGCAGCGCGGCCGCGTACCGCTTCACCTGGGCCGGCGTGCTCCGCTGCGCCCCGAACGCGCCGATGTCGGAGCCGGTCGAAAAGGCTCGCCCTCCCTCCCCCTTCACCAACACGCAGCGCACCGAATCGTCGGCCGACAGCTCCTCGAAGATCTCGCCCAAGCGCTCCCACGCGGCCATGTCCAGCACATTGAGCTTCCCCGGGTGGCTCAGGGTGACGGTCACGATGTCGCCGTCGCGGGCCCGGGTCACGCGCTCGGACCCGCTCATCGGTAGAACATGTCCACGAGCGCCATCGAGAACGAGGGCACGTAGGTCACGACCAGCAGCACCGCCATGAGGACGGCGATGAACCACAGGTTCGCCTTGGTGACGGCCCAGATGTCGGCCTTGGCGACCGAGCAGGCGGTCACCAGAACGGAGGCCACGGGGGGCGTCTGCTGTCCGATTCCGAGATTCAGCGTCACGATGAGTCCAAAGTGCACCGGGTCGATCCCCAGCGCCTGCACCAGGGGCATGACGATGGGCACCACGAGAATGATCGCTGCGGCGGAGTGGAGAAAGAGCCCTACCGCGAGCAGGAAGACATTGAGCAGCGCCAGGATCGCAAGCTTCGAGTCGGTCAGGCCCGTGATCGCCAGCGCGACCTGCTGCGGCACGCGCGCCTCGGTGAGGAAGTCGCCCAGGAGCGCCGAAGCCGCCACGAGCAGCATCACGACCGACGTCTGGTGCCCGCACTCGAGCACCGCGCGGCGCAGCCCCGCCAGGGTGAGTTCGCGGTACACGGCGCCGCCGATCACCAGCGCCGCGACCACCGCGAGCCCGGCGCCCTCGGTCGCGGTCACCCAGCCCGAAAAGATGCCGCCCAGGATGATCACGGGCAGGAGCAGCGACCAGCCGGCCGCCTTGAAGGTCTCGAACACGTGCCCGAGCCGGAACGCCTCCTCCACGGGGAGGTTGTTGCGCCGCGCCCACACGTACGACACGAACATCATGAGCACGCCGCCCACGACGCCCGGGATGATCCCCGCCACGAACAGCTCGACCACCGAGGCGCCCGACATGACCCCGTAGAGGATCATGGGGATCGAGGGGGGGATGATGACTGCAAGCGTCGCGGACGAAGAGGTGACCGCGGCGGCGAAGTTGCGCGTGTAGCCGCGCTTCTTCATGGCGGGAATCAGGATCGACCCGAGGGCCGCGACGTCGGCGACGGCGCTCCCTGAGATCTCGGCGAAGAACATGGAGGCCGAGATGCTCACCATCGAGAGCCCGCCGCGGATGAACCCGAACACGGCCGACGCGAACGCGATGAGCCGCTGCGAAATCCCCGTCGCGTTCATGATCGTGCCCGCGAGGATGAACAGCGGGATGGCGATCAGCGGGAACTTGGTCGCCCCCGAGAACATGACCAGCCCGACGTTGGGGATTGCCGCCCACCCCCCCAGCGCGATGATCGCCACCACCGACATGACGCCCAGCGCGACCGCGATCGGCACGTTGATCACGATCAGCACCAGGAACAGCAGGATCAGGGCGACCGTCAAGGCAGCGTCCTCTCCTCCGCTCCGGGTTCGCCGCGCAGCGCCCCGGGGAGGCTCAGCAGCTGGGCGCAGATGAACAGAACCGCGCCGATCGGTATCACGGACTGGGCGAGGCCGGCGGGCACGGCGGGGAGGCTCACCAGGGCCGTGCCGGCAAGCGCCGACTGGACCGCCAGCCCGGCCCAGGCCAGGACGGCGAAGAAGCCGATCACCGCGGCCTCGCCGGCGATCACGACGCACATGCGCAGACGTCCGTGCAGCCGTTCCACCACCGCCGGCACCCCGATGTGACCACGGTGCAGCGCCGCCAGCGCGGCTCCGTAGTACGTCAGCCACGCCAGCAGGATCGCCGCCACCTCGTCGTACCAGACCAGGGCGGCTCCCGCCTTGCGGTAGATGACCCCCATGACCACGACCGCGGCCAGGGCGACCACCACGGCAACCACGATGACCTCGAGGGCCCGCTGGAAGACGCGCCTCACCCGATCCGCACCGGTTCGGTTCCGGGATTCAGCTGGTGTGTCGGACACGGCTGCGGGCCGATCTATTCGGACCCGGCGACCCTCATGGCGCGATCGACCAGCTCCTGTCCGAGTTCGACGGTCGTGGTGAACTCGTCGTAGATCGGCTGACTCGCCCTCTGGAACGCGTCTCCGTTGGCCCAGTTGACCGTGATCTGCGTGTCTGCAAGCGTGACCAGCAAGTCGCGGTCCAGCCTCTTGGCCGTCTCGTAGACGAAGTCACGCAACCCGCGGGCCTCTTCCTCGACGACCGCGCGCACATGCTCGGGAACGTCTTCCCAGTGATCCGGGGACACGGTCACGAACGCGGGCGTGTAGACGTGCTCGGTGAGCGACAGGTACTGCTGCACCTCGTTCAGCTTGGACGCGTGAATCTGTGCAAGAGGGTTCTCCTGCCCGTCCACCACCCCGGTGCGCAACGCGATCAGCACCTCCGAAAACGCCATCGGGACCGGGTTGGCCCCGAAATTCTGGAACAGCTTCACCCGCCAGGTCCCGCGCGGCGTTCTCAACTTGAGCCCGGCCAGATCATCCGGCGCGCGCACGGGCCGGGTGTTGTTGGTGACGTGGCGGTAGCCGTTCTCCCAGACCCCCAGAATACGGTATCCGTGATCTTCCGCCAGCGGCGCAAGCACCGGCCAGACGACCTCTTCCTCGATCCGGGCCATGTGCTCCCGGTCCCGCACCAGATAGGGCATCTCGAAGATCCCGAACTCGGGAATCCGGGACGACATGATCGACGAGGGCAGCGCAAGGTCCACCGTGCCCAGCTTGAGCTTGTTCAGGAGGACTTCGTCACCGCCCAGCTGGCTCGCCCCGTACACGACGACCCGCGCCTCGCCTTCGAGCCGGGCGTTGACACGGGCCGCGAATTCTTCCGCTGAGAGCGCAAACAGGGAGCCCGGAGCGCCTACGTGCCCGAAGCTGAGTTCCAGCACTTCCTGTTCGGGGGCCTGGGCGCATCCCGACGCAAGAAGGGCCGGCAGAAATGCCAGGAAAGCCACGGCGCGGCCCCTTCCGGAGAGCGTGTGGCGGGAAAGATCTGGGTGTTCACTCTCCCGGGCCCGCTCCCGCATCATGTGCCTCCTGTCTGGATCGTTGGGCAGCCGTGCCATTGACTTCTAAACATGCTGGAATCGTCCCGGTTTCGCCATTACGTCACAGCGACGCGTGCCCGGCGCCGGCATTCCTTGCCCCGACACTTCGCGGCATCTACGTTGACTGGCGAACCAACAGTGCTCCTCCCACCCGCTAGCAGCGTCCCGCGATCCACGCGTCGCATGCCGGGACGACGGCAATACTCGGGTTCCGGGCGCTCACCGTGCCCGGTCGGTTCCTTTAGCCGATAGGGGGTAGCATGTGTAGGGCAATGTATCCGCGAACGCGGATGCGAAGGTGCGCAGCCGGCGCATTTCTGCTGGCGGCAAGCGCACTCGGGAGCGGCCCAATCGCCGCTCAGGAGGCGACCGTTTCGGGAACGGTTGTTGACGAACAGGGCGCTCCGGTCGCCAATGCACAGGTCTTTGTCGAAGGCACCACGTCCGGAACGCTCACGAACTCCCAGGGTGCCTTCCAACTGGCTGTACAGGCCGGGGAAGTCACCATCCGCGTGGTCAGTCTCGGATACCGCGCGGAACAGCAGATGGTCACGGCGCCGGCCGATGGCATCCGCTTCGTACTTGTGGCGACCGCCATCAACCTGGACGCGATCGTGGTCACGGGTACGGCGGGTGCTGTCGAACGGCGCGCCGTAGGTACCGCGATCGCGACCATCAACGCGGCCGAACAGGTCGAACTGGCGCCAACACCCGACGTCAGCCAGTTGATCAACGGGCGGGCACCGGGGGTAGTCGTGACCCCCGGGACCGGCATGGTGGGCAGCGGACCGACCATCCGTATTCGCGGCGCGTCGAGCTTCTCGCTGGGCACGCAGCCGCTGATCTACGTCGACGGCGTGCGGCTCGACAACGGCGTCGGGACGGGCATCTCGATCCAGGGATTCGGATCGGGGGTCGTGAACCGCCTCAACGACATCAACCCCGAGGACATCGAGAGCATCGAGATCATCAAGGGACCGGCGGCCGCGACGCTGTACGGCACCGAAGCATCCAACGGCGTGATTCAGATTCTGACCAAGAAGGGCAGATCCGGGGCGCCTGAATGGGGGGTCACGATCCGCCAGGGCGCCAACTGGTTCCACAATGCCGAGACCCGGATCGAGCCGAACTGGGGCTTCGACCCGGTGACCGGCGAGCCCTATCAGCACAACCTGTTCGAGAGCGAACGGGCGCTCGGCAACACGATCTTCGACACCGGACACCTCCAGAGCTACGGGGCCAACGTACGTGGCGGGACCGACGACGTGCGCTACTACCTCGGCGTCGACCTGGAGATGAACGAAGGCATCGAGCCCACCAACAGCCTGTGGCGGCTGAGCACCCGCAGCAACCTCACGTTGTCGACCGATCCGAGCTACGACCTGACCGCGTCGATCGGGTACAACCAGGGCCGGACGAACCTCGCCTGCGAGGCCGGCTGCGGAGGCCGCATGTGGGCGACCATGTTCGCCCTGCCGGCCAACCGCGACAACCGCTTCCGCGGCTTTATCAGCTACCCGCCGGAGGTGATCTCGGAGGCGTTCAAGTTCTGGCAGGACACCGAGCGCTTCACGCTGAGCCTGTCCGCCAATCACAGGCCGACGTCCTGGCTGAGCCATCGCCTGAACGTGGGCCAGGACCGGGTCTTCGAGGACAACATGCAGCTGTGGGAGCGCATGGCGCCGGACATTGCCCGGTTCTTCGGGGCCAATACGGCCCGCGGCGGCAAGTTCGTACAGTCGCGGGACGTCGAGAACACAACCTTCGACTACAGTGCGACGGCCTCGTTCGACCTCACGAGTTCGATTCGCTCCGCCACCACGGGGGGCGCGCAGTACTATCGCCGCTTCACCGAGTTCCTGGTTACCGAGGGCAACAACTTTCCCGCCCCGGGACTCACGGTGGTCGATGCGCTGGCACAGACGTTCGGCGGTGAGGACTTCGTCGAGAACAGCACGGTGGGTCTCTTCGTGCAGGAGCGCGTCGAGGTCGGTGACCGCCTGTTCCTGACGGCGGCCATCCGCGGCGACGACAACAGCGCATTCGGCAAGGACTACGACTTCGTCGTCTACCCCAAGGCAAGCGTCTCATGGGTGCTCAGCGAGGAGGACTTCTTCAGCCTCCCGGGGGTCAGCGAATTCAGACTGCGGTCCGCCTTCGGAACGTCCGGACAGCAGCCGGCCGACTACGCCGCGCTGCGCACCTTTGCTCCGGTGACGGGCGGAGGCGGCATCGCGGCGGTCACCCCGCAGTTCATCGGCAACGACGCGCTCGAGCCGGAAAAGGGCACGGAAGTGGAGATCGGCTTCGAAGCCGGACTCTTCGACAGCCGCCTCGGCATCGACTTCACCTACTACAACACCCGCACCCAGGACGCGATCCTGTCGCGCAATCTCCCGCCGTCCCTCGGATTCCCGGGAAGTCAGTTCGTCAACGCAGGCGAGATCCGGAACCAGGGCTTCGAGGTACAGGTGAGCGCGCTTGCCTACCAGTCCAGCGCGATCGGCCTCGACCTGGCACTCAACCTCGCGACGAACAACAACGAGATCATCGACCTGGGGGGCATCGACCAGGGCACGGGCTTCATCGCGGCCGGCAGCCAGCGGCGCGTGCCCGGATTCCCGGTGGCGTCCTGGTTCCGCCGCAAGGTGGTCAGCGCGACGCTGATGGGAACCGGGCCGACCGCGCGCGCCGTCGACCCGATGTGCGATGGCGGGGACCCCAACGGGAAGAAGCTGCCCGACGGAACGCCGCTGGAACTCGGGGGGACGCCGGTCCCCTGCGCGATTGCCCCACGCCTTTATCTCGGTCATGTGACGCCGGACCTGGAAGGCTCGCTGGGGACCACGCTGACCCTGTTCGACAGGGTGCGCATCTACGCGCTCGTCGACTGGAAGACCGGCTTCACGAAGTTCGACAACAACCTCAGGGCGCGCTGCCAGGTCTTCAACCAGTGCCACGAGAACTTCTTCCCCGAGCAGTACGATCCGGCGCGCATCGCCGAGATCCAGTCCGGCAGTCCGCTCAGATCGTTCATCTTCACCGACGGCAGCTTCGCCAAGCTGCGCGAGGTCTCGGCGAGCGTGAACCTGCCCGGGCGGCTGGTCAGCCCCTTTGGCGCCTCACGGGGAACCCTGACCCTTACCGCGCGCAATCTGATGACCTGGACCAACTACACGGGCCTCGATCCCGAGGCGTCGTTCGTCGAGTTCGGCTACACGCTCCTGGAGCAGGACAACACGCCGCAGCTCAACCAGGTCACCGCGACGCTGAACCTGTCGTTCTGAACGAGGATGAGAACAATGACATATCGAATCAATCGACGAGTTCGCCTGGCCGGCATCGTGCTGGCCGCGGGGATTCCGCTTGCTGCGTGTGACGCGCTTCTGGAGATCGACGCCCCCAGCCGGGTGCGGGCCGATGACCTGGCCAACCCCGACAACGCGCCGCTGCTGGTCGCCAGCGCGGTCGCGGACTTCGAGTGCGCCTTCAGCGAATGGGTGGCTGCAGGAGGCCTGATGGGCAACGAATTGGTGGACGGTCAGCTCGCGGCGCGCATGTGGCCCTACGACCGGCGCAGCTTCGAGGAAGCGGGCGGCGTCTACGCGAACTTCACGTGTGCGGACGCCGACCCCGGCGTGTACACGACGCTGTCGACCGCGCGCTGGGCGGCGGACAACGCGCTCGGTGTTTCCCGGGAAATCGGGGACGCGGAGCTCATGGCCACCTCGGCGGCCTATTCCGGGTACGCCCACCTGCTTCTGGGAGAGGCCATGTGCTCGGCGGCCGTAGACGGTGGGCCGGAACTCACCTCGCAACAGATGTTCGCAATGGCCGAGGAGAAGTTCACCATGGCCGCCAGCGGCGGCGGACCCGCGGACATCACGAACATGGCCATGGTGGGCCGCGCCCGGGCACGCCTGAACCAGGGGAACACCTCGGGCGCGGCCTCGGACGCGGCCCAGGTGCCCGCGGGATTCGTCCGGAACGCGCACTTCAGCGCCGCGTCCTTCCGCTCTTCCAACCGCATCTGGACGCTGAACAATCGGGACGAGCGCATGAGTGTGGAGCGCGTCTTCTGGAACCTCGAGTACATGGGAACGCCCGATCCCCGCGTCACGTTGGTCGACCAGGGCCGCACAGCCGCCGCGGACGACCTGACCCCACTCTGGACGCAGCAGAAATACCCGGCCCAGGACAGCCCGATGCCGATCGCCCGCTACGCCGAAGCGCAGCTGATCATGGCCGAGGCCGCGGGGGGCCAGACGGCGGTGGACATCATCAACGAGCTGCACGCCGCGGCCGGGTTGCCGGCGTTCCCCGGGGGAAGTGATGCCGAGATACGGGAGCAGCTGATCCAGGAGCGCAACCGCGAGCTCTTCCTCGAGGGCCATCATTTCTATGACAAGATCCGCCTGAATCTGCCCTTCACGCCCCCGGCCGGAGTCGTCTTCCAGGATGGTTCGGGGCCGAAGGGCGGGTTCTACGGGAACACGACCTGCCTGCCGCTGCCGCTCCTCGAAAAGGACAACAACCCCAACATTCCTTGACAACTGCGCCGGGGCCGGGGCTCCGCCGCGCACGCGGGCGCGGGCTCCGGCCCCGGTCACCGGAAGCCACCCGCCATCGTGAACCGGCCGGAAGCCGCGTAGATTTAGCGCTCTCATCGTCCCCTCGACGAGCGGAGCACCGCTTTGCGCACTGAGCAATCTGTTGCAGGTTCGCTCGCCGACCGCCTTCGCCGGCACGTCGAGGGTGACGTACGCTTCGATGCGCTGACCCGGGCCCTCTACGCCACCGACGCCTCGATCTACCAGATCAGGCCGCTGGGCGTCGTCCTCCCGCGCTCGCTCGACGACGTGGACGCGGCCATGACCATCGCGCGCGAGGAGGGCGTCCCCGTGCTCCCCCGGGGCGCGGGCACCTCCCAGTGCGGCCAGGCCATCGGCCGCGCCCTCGTGGTCGACACCTCCCGGCACCTCGACCGGGTCCTCGCCGTCGACCACCAGGCCCGCACCGCCCGTGTCGAACCCGGCGTCGTGCTCGACCGGCTCAACCGCCAGCTCGCCCCGACGGGGCTGTTCTTCCCGGTGGATGTCGCAACCGCGAGCCGGGCCACGATCGGCGGCATGGCCGCCAACAACAGCGGCGGCGCGCGCTCGATCCGGTACGGGATCATGGCCGACAACGTGACCGCGATCGAGGCGGCGCTGGCGGACGGGCGAATCGTCGACTTCGGGCCGCGGTCGTCCGCCGATGCGCCCGCCGACGGCCTGGCCGAGCGAATCCGCGCGATCGCCGACCGCGAGGCGGACGAGCTACGGGCACGCGTTCCGAGGGTGCTCCGGCACGTGGCCGGATACAACCTCCACCGGCTCCTGAAGCCGGACGCCTCCATGGCCGAGGTGCTCGTCGGGTCCGAAGGCACCCTGGCCTTCTTCCGCCGTCTGACGCTCAGGCTGGCCCGCAGGCCGGCGCGGCGCGTGCTCGGGGTGTGCGGGTTCCCGTCGCTGCTCGAGGCGCTCGACGCCGTGCAGCACATCGTCGAACTGGACCCGCACGCGGTCGAGCTGGTCGACGACACGCTGACCCGCCTGGCCCGCCAGAACGCGGCCTTCCGCTCGACCGTCGAGGCCCTGATCCCGGCCAGCGCGCACAGCGTGCTGCTGGTCGAGTTCGCGGGAGACGACGATGCGCGGCTGTCGCGCCGGCTCGGCCGCCTGGAGGAGGCGGTGCACGCCACGGGGCCGGGACGCGAGATGACCCGCGCCGAGGACCCCGCCGAACAGGCCGCGATCTGGGCCGTGCGGCGCGCGGGCCTGAACATCGTCATGTCCATGAAGGGCGACCGGAAGCCGGTCTCGATCGTCGAGGACTGCGCGATACCGCTCCCCGCGCTGGCCGAGTTCGGCGCCGCCGTCGAGGACGTCTTCGCGCGCCACGGCACCAGCAGCACCTGGTACGCGCACGCTTCGGTCGGGTGTCTGCACGTGCGGCCGTCGCTGAACATGAAGGACCCGTCCGACATCACGGCGTTCCGCTCCATCGGCGAGGAAGTGATGCGTCTGGCCGTGCGGCTGGGCGGATCCCACTCGGGCGAACACGGCGACGGCATCCTCCGCTCCGAGTTCATCGAGCCGATGCTGGGCAGCCGGCTGGCGCGGGCGTTCGCCGAGGTGAAGAACGTCCTCGATCCCGCCGGCATGATGAACCCGGGGAAGATCGTGGGCGCGCCGCGCATGGACGACCGCGAGCTGTTCCGCTACGGCCCCCGCTACCGTGCCCGGGCCCTGCCGCTGGCGACGGACTGGTCCTCCGACGGCGGCTTCGCCCGCGCCGTCGAGGCCTGCAACAACAACGGCGCCTGCCGCAAGATGGATCCGGGCGTGATGTGCCCCTCGTACCGCGTCACCCGCGAAGAGACCGACACGACCCGCGGCCGGGCCAACGTGCTTCGTCTGGCCATGACGGGTCAGCTGGGGGTGGAGGGATTGGAGGGGGATGAGGTCGCCGATGTCCTCGAACTCTGCGTCGGCTGCAAGGCCTGCCAGCGCGAGTGCCCGGCCGGGGTCGACATGGCCAGGATGAAGGCCGAAGTCCTGCACCTCGGACATCGGCGGCGCGGTGTCCCCCCGCGAGAACGCCTGTTCGCGTCCCTGCCCCGTGTTGCGCCCCTGGCGGCCCGGTTTCCCGGGCTGCTCAATCTGCGGAACCGGAGCGGGGCACTGCGATGGCTGGGTGAGCGGGTGCTGGGGATCGCGGCAGCAAACGCGCTGCCGCAGTGGCATCGGCGACCGTTTCGGGACGGTGAGCTGTCGCAAGCGCCTTCGGACAAAATACCCATGGATTTTGTCAAAAACGACTCCGATCAGCCGTCTGAAGTCCTCAATACAAGTCCTGTCGTCCTTTTTGTGGACACATTCTCAAGATATTTTGACCCTCACATCGCTCGGGCCGCTCACTCGGTGCTTGTCAGGCTGGGCCATGAACCGGTCGCTCCGACCCCGGCGCGGGCTCGTGGCCGACCCCTTTGCTGCGGGCGGACCTGGATCAGCGCCGGCATGCTCGACCACGCGCGGGCGGACCTGCAGCGCACGGTCGCGGCGCTCGCGCCCCTCGCGCGGCGCGGACTGCCCATCGTGGGGCTGGAGCCCAGCTGCCTCCTGACGCTCCGGGACGAGGCGCTCCATCTGCTGCCTGACGACGAGGGTGGCGATGCCCGCGTCGTGGCCGAGCAGGCGCTGCTGGCCGACGAGTTCCTGGCCGATCATGCGAATTCCGCAACTCCTCCACCGTCGCGCAGCACCGTTCAGATCCACGGACACTGCCACCAGAAGGCGGCGGGCACCGCATCGGCGACCGCCCGGGCGCTTGCCGCGTGCGCGGGCATTCGCGGTTCGCTCATCGAGTCGAGCTGCTGCGGAATGGCAGGCTCGTTCGGGTACGTCGCCAGGCATCTGCGCACGTCCCGCGCGATGGGTGAACTGAGCCTCTTCCCCGCCCTGCGGGCCAGCGCTCCGGAGGATACCGTGATTGCCAACGGCTTCAGCTGCCGGGCTCAGATCCGCGCGGGGACGGGCAGGAGGGCGCGCCACGTCGTGGAGGTGCTTGCGGGACATCTCGACGCACAGGTCGGGGGTGCTGAATGAATCTCGAGGTCTTCGTCGTCGGGGGGATTCTTGCAGTAGCGGTTGTCCTGTTCGTCACCGAGAGGGTCCGGGTCGACCTGGTGGCGTTGATGGTGATGCTGGGCCTCGTGGTGACAGGCGTCCTCGAGGGCGAGCAGGCGATCATGGGCTTCGCCAACGAAGCGGTAATCACGATCGCTTCAGTCCTGATCCTGAGCGGAGCGCTGGCGCGGACCGGGGTCGCTCGTTTCATCGGCCGACGGGTTCTCGCGGCATCGGGCAAGGGAGTCGGCCGCCTCACCGCGGTGATGATGGCCACGGTGGGCCTCCTGTCGGGAATCATGAACGACATCGGGATCACCGCCCTCATGCTGCCGGTCGTGCTGGACATGGCCCGCCGCATCGGGACGCCGCCATCCAAACTGCTCATGCCGCTGGCCTTCGGATCCCTGCTTGGCGGGATGACGACCCTGATCGGAACGGCGCCCAACATCCTGGTAAACGGGGCCTTGCGGGATGCGGGGCTTGAGCCGTTCGGGATGTTCTCGTTCACACCGGTCGGGTTGACGGCGCTCGCTGCGGGAGTCGCCTACATGACCATCCTGGGGCGGCGACTGCTTCCGAACCGGGATCCGAAAACGGAGTCGGCTCCCGCCGATTTGGGGGGACTGTACGACCTGGGCGGCTTGATCGGAACGCTGAAGGCGCCCGACGATTCAACTCTGGCAGGCAGAACCCTGCGGCAAAGCCGGTTGGGCCAGGCGCTGGGCCTGAACGTGGTCGCCGTGCAACGAAGCGGGCAGATGATCCTCGCTCCCGGGACGGACTTCGTTCTCAGGGAGGGAGACGAGATGGTTGTCGAAGGAACCCTGGAGAGGTTCGAAGGCCTGCGCGCATGGAAGCATCTGGAAATCGAGTCGAGAGATCGGACGCTGGAGCGGATCGCCGACGCCTCCATCGAGGTAGCGGAACTGGAGTTGGCAGGAGATTCACCGCTGATCGGGCAGACCGTGCGACAGGCGAATCTCCGCCGGACTCGTCGCCTGCACGTACTCGCAATCCTGCGGAGCGATCGGATACATCGCACCGGCTTGCGCCTGATGACCCTTGTTCCAGGGGACCGCCTGCTGGTGGCGACGAAGAGCGGGCGCCTTGCCGCCCTGAAGGAGGACAAGATCTTTGGAGCGGTCCATTCGGTGCTCGCAGGAGAACTGATCTCCCACTACCACATGGAACGCAGGATTCAAAGCGTCAAGATCTCGGAAGAATCGCTGCTCGCCGGGCAGTTGCTCGCGGAAACCCGGTTGGCCGATGCCTTCGGCCTGACGGTTGTGGGCATCCTGCGGACCGATGAAGAGCTTCTCATGCCGGATCCGGATACACAACTCGAGGGAGGCGACGTCCTCCTGCTCCGGGGACGATTCGAGGATCTCGAGACCCTGGAAGCGCTCCAGGAATTGACAGTGGGCGAAAATCGTCCCCTGGACCTGAGCCGACTGGAGTCCGACGCCGTCGGCCTGGCGGAGGCTTCCCTGTCTCCGCGCACGACGTTCGCGGGAAAGACGATCGAGGAACTCAGGTTTCGCAAGACCTACGGTGTTTCCATCCTTGCGATATGGCGGAATGGAGAGATCTACCGGAGCGGGCTCCGCAAAATGGAACTGCTCCCGGGCGATGCGTTCCTGCTTCATGGCGACAGGAACAAGCTCGCGCTCCTGGTGGAACACCCGGATTTCCTCGTCGTGACGGAAGAAGCGGAAGAGGTGGTGCGAAGCCGGAAAGCTCCAGTCAGCGCCGTCATCATGGCAGGTGTCCTGACTTCGGTGGTCTCGGGCCTTCTGCCCATCTTCGTCGCGGCGCCGATTGGAGCGGTTCTGATGGTGCTGACGGGTTGCCTCAACATGGAAGAGGCCTATCGCTGTATCGAGTTGAAAGCGGTGATGCTGATCGCGGGAATGCTCAGTCTGGGACTGGCGATGCAGGAATCCGGGACTGCCGCGCTGGTGGCCGAGGCCGTATTGGGGTCCATTGCGGACCTTGGTCCTCTGGCAGTGGTAGCGGGACTTTTCCTGATCACCGCACTTTCCGCTCAGGTAATGCCGACGGCGGCGGTGGCGGTGCTCATGTCGCCCATTGCACTCAGCACGGCTGCCGCCGAGGGGCTCTCTCCCCAGGCTCTGATGATGACGGTGGCGATGGGAAGTTCCTGCGCCTTCATGAGTCCGGTGGGACATCCGGTCAATCTGTTGGTGATGGGTTTCGGAGGATACCGGTTTGTTGATTTCATCAAGGCGGGATTCCCGCTGTTTCTCCTGGTGATGGCGGTGGTCCTGACCGTGCTTCCGCTGGTATGGCCACTGGTGCCGGGCGGATGAGGAGGGAAAACCATGATCGGGGATTGTCCCCTGGCGAGGGTAAACAAATGACTACATCGTTCGCGTGGCTGCTCGTCCTGACCGGGCTGGGCCTTGCCTGCAGCGGCGAGCCCGGGGTCGCAACCCGATCCGGCGGGGCTGGGTCGGGAGGCGACGATCATATCGTCCTTCGGACCGACCGGATCCTCGACGGGCGGGGCGGGGCCCTGACCGGCCGGGAAGTTGTCGTGCGCGGCGGGTTGATCACGGCCGTGGCCGACGCCGGATCCACCGAGGGCGGCCGCGTGTACGACCTTTCCGGGGCCACGCTGCTCCCCGGCCTGATCGACACGCACGTCCACCTCGGCTGGCACTTCGACCGCGACACCGACCGCCTCCATTCGGCAGCTTCGACCGACGGTCCGGAGGAGCAGATCCTCTACGCGGCCGAGAACGCGTGGAACATGCTCAGGAGCGGCGTCACGACCGTGCAGAGCGTGGGCGGACCCGAGGACGTCCACGTCCGTGACGCCATCGATCACGGTTCCCTGCCCGGCCCGCGGGTGCTGACTTCGATCAGGCCGGTCACGGCGGGCACGGGCGGTCCGGACGATATCCGTGCCCACGTGGACGAGGTCACCGCAGCCGGGGCCGACGTCATCAAGATCTTCGCCTCGGAGAGCATCCGGGTGGGCGGCGGTCCCACCTTGAGCCAGGAACAGCTCGACGCGGCGTGCGGACGCGCGACGGAGCTGGGGCTTCGGGCCGTCGTCCACGCCCACGGCCCGGAGAGCGCACGCCGCGCCGCCCTGGCGGGTTGCGCCCAGATCGAGCACGGTGCGCTCCTCGACCGCGCCACCCTGGAACTGCTCGCCGAGCGCGGCCTGTACTACGATCCCCACATTCATCTCATCTTCGACAACTACTTCGCCAACGCGGAGCGCTATCTCGGCATCGGCAACTACACGGAAGAGGGGTTCGCACAGATGGACGCCGCTGTCCCGGTGGCGCTCGCGACCTTCCGCGAGGCCCTGACGGTACCGGGGCTCAAGACGGTCTTCGGGACGGATGCGGTCGCCGGAGCCCACGGCCACAACTGGAAGGAACTCGTGTACCGGGTCGCCGAGGGCGGGCAGGATCCGATGGCGGCGATCGTCTCGGCAACGAGTCTGGCGGCCGAGTCGCTGGGGCTGGACAACACGCTGGGGACGGTCGAGGCCGGGTACGCGGCGGACCTGATCGCGGTCGCGGGCGACCCGACGGAGGACATCGGGTCGCTGGAGCGGGTCGTCTTCGTGATGCGCGCGGGCCGGGTCTACCGGTACGACCCGTGATCCTTCGCCTGCAGCACATAGGGATGGTCGTGCGCGACCTTCACGACGCGTGCCGCTCCTTCGAGCGCGCCCTCGGCATGCAGGCCCGCGACTTCCGCGACGATCAGGGCCAGGGCATGCAGCTCGACGCCCGCATCCTCCTCGGCAACGAGTGCTGGCTACACCTCGTGCAGAACTGGAACCCCGAGTCACGGGTCAACCGCTTCCTCCGCGAGCGGGGTGAGGGGCTGGAGCATATCGCGCTCGAGACCGACGATATCGAGGCCGACGTCGCCCATCTCCGCCAGATCGGTGTCGGCGTGTGGGAAGATCGCATTCTCGACGCGAACGACGGTTACGAGGCCTTCGTCTACCCCGACCGGCTTCCGGGTCTGACCATTGAACTCATCCAGTCCCACGATCGGAGCTGGTACTATCCACCCGAAGCGGCCGGCGAGGCCGTGAGCGGTTCACTGCAGGTGTCGCGTCTTCAGCACGTCGGGCTGTGCGTTCGGGACCTGGACGATGCGTGCCGGCGCTTCGAGGAGTACTTCGGCCTTGTGGCACAGGATTTCCGCAGCGATCAGGGTGGGGGCATGCAGCGCGACGCCCGCATCCTGTTCCCCAACCAGTGCTGGCTGCACCTGGTGCAGAATTGGGACCCCGAGTCCCGCGTAAACCGGTTCCTGCGGGCGCGCGGAGAGGGACTCGATCACATCGCTCTGGAGACCCGCGACATCGAGCATGACGTCGCCTGGCTGCGGGCGCGGGGGATTCCGTTCTTCGAGGACACGGTCTTCGACGCAAACGACGGTTACGAGGCGTTCGTCCAACCCGATCAGCTGCCCGGCATGACGGCGGAGCTGATTCAGCCGCATGAACACAGCTGGTTCTGACGATTCGTGAATCACCTCGAAGTCGAGTACATTTGCCCCACGTTTCCATTCATTCGGCGGAGGGATTCCGGTGAAGATTCTGCGACTGCGTGTCAGCCCCCTGTTCCTTGTGGCGATCTGTTGTCTTGTCGGGCCGGCCGATGTGGCTGCCCAGGCCTTCGGAGGCGCGGTGCTGGTGGCCGACGGGCGTGTTTTCGTCGGCGAGGCGGCGCATGAACGGGAGCCGGGGACGGTGCGGGTGTACAGCAGCGGCGACTGGGCCGAAATCGCCGTGCTGCGTGCCCCCGAACCCGCTGTCCGCGATGGCTTCGGCTCTTCGCTGGCTCGCGCCGGCGATCTGCTTGTCGTGGGTGCGGCCGGGATCGACGGAGGCAGGGTGTTTGCGTACCGCCTGGGCGATGTGGACAGCTCCGACGCGCAGCCGATCCAGACTCTCGACGGCCCGGGCCTGACAAGGTTCGGTGCGTCGCTGGCGGCGTCCGGCGACGACCTGGCCGTCGGGGCCACCAACGAAGACGGCCGTGTACTGGCCACCTTCCGGCGTGCATCCGGCGGCCAGTGGTCGTCCGGCGGCACGGTCGGTGTGCCGGGGCAGGGCGGCCCCGGGGGTGGGCGGTGGTTCGACCTGGCGGAAGATCGCCTGGTTGTCGGAGACCCCGGTGCCGACGCCGTCCGGGTCTTCGAGCGCGGACCCGGCGGTATGGGATGGGAGGAGGCGGCGGTCGTGAACGCCCCGGAGGGCGATGCTCCGCGTGCGATGCCCTTCGGTACGACCCTGGCGCTGTTCGGGGGCGAGATCCTCGTCGGGCAGATGACCGTCGAAGTGGGCGACGACGGCAATGTGACTCTGGCGGGCGTCGTGCACCGCTTCGGACGCGTTGAGGGCGATTGGACGGCAGTCGGCACGCTGCGGCCGGAGGACACGGCCGAGGGAGGCGGGTTTGGCATGTCGCTGGCGACGGACGGCACGTCGCTGCTGGTCGGCGGCGGTCCGCAGCTCTTCGTCTACAGCCGTGACGGGACCGACGCTGCCGCGCCCTTCACTCTGGAGCACTCCGTGGACGTATTCGAACCGAGTGCCGGCAGTACCGTGACGATTTCGAACCAGACGCTGGCGTTCGCGGGAGGTACCGCCGTGCTCGGCAACCCCGGCGCCGACTTCGGACTGGGCTCCGCGACCGTATTCTCCGACAGCTCTGGTGAGTGGGGGCGCGCGGCCGAACTCACGGTCGAGTACGCGGACCTGCCCGCCATCAACGGCGGCGAGGTCGCCTGCGCCGACGGCGACGCCGCCGGTTATGACTGCGACCACGTGGACCTGCTCTCGTTCGTGCCCTGGGGGGAGTTGGGTGCCGGGCGGGGCGCGCGACTCAACGACGTCTGGGGATGGACGGATCCGGAGACCGGGCGCGAATACGCGCTGGTGGGACGCATGGACGGGACCGCGTTCGTGGACGTGACCGATCCCTACAGTCCCCGGTACCTGGGCAACCTGGCCATGACCGAGGGCAGCCGTGCCAACAGCTGGCGCGACATCAAGGTGTTCAGCGATCATGCCTTCGTTGTCGCGGACGGTGCAGGCCAGCACGGGATGCAGATCTTCGACCTCAGGCAGCTCCGTGACGTCACCGGGCCGCAGGAGTTCGAGGCAACCGCGATGTACACCGGGATCGCGTCGTCGCATAACATCGCGATCAACGAGGAGACGGGTTTCGCCTACCTGGTCGGGTCGTCGGACGGGGGCGAGACCTGCGGGGGCGGCTCCCACATGGTCGACATCAACGATCCGCTGAACCCGGTCTTCGCGGGCTGCTTCGCCCACCCCAACACGGGGCGGCGCAACACGGGCAACTCGCACGACACGCAGTGCGTGATCTACCACGGACCGGACGAGGACTACGCCGGCCGCGAGATCTGCGTGAACTCGAACGAGACCGCGCTCTCGATTGCCGACGTGACCGACAAGGACAATCCCATCGCCGTGGCCGCGGCGGACTACCCGAACGTGGCATATGCGCATCAGGGCTGGCTGACGGAGGATCATCGCTACTTCTACTCGAACGACGAGCTCGACGAGGTCGGTGGCCTGGTGGACGCCACGCGAACGCTGATCTGGGACCTCGCGGACCTCGACGACCCGCTTCTGCTCAGCGAGTACATGAACCCGACGCGGGCCACGGATCACAACATGTACGTCAAGGGCGACCGGCTCTACATGTCGAACAACCGCGCCGGGTTGCGCGTGCTGGACATCAGCGATCCCGAGAATCCCATCGAACTGGGGTACTTCGACACGACCCCGTGGAGCGCCGACGAGGCCGGTTTCGACGGGACATGGAGCGTGTACCCCTACTTCGAGAGCGGGACGGTGCTGCTGTCGAGTCGGCGGGAGGGACTGTTCGTCGTGCGGCCGCGGGCGCGGCGCCTGATTCCGTAGGCGCAGCCATCTACAACCTCGACGACGCGGTCCGGGTCGGGCGCTTCACCGAGCCGTCGCTCCGGGCGTTCGCCGAATCGGTGCTGCGGGCACTGGGCGCGTCGGACGAGGAGGCGCGCATCAACGCCGACGGGGTGACTACGGCGTCGCTATGGTGGCATCCCGGCCAGGGGCAGGGGCTCGAAAAGCTGTTTCGCTACGCCCGCCGGATGCGAAATGGCGGGATCCGGCCGAACGCGGCCATGTCGTGGGTGCGAGAGGGTCCGGCTACGGCGCTGCTCGACGCCGGCAAGGGGCTCGGGTACGTGGCGGCCCGCCGCGCGATGGACCGGGCGATCGAGATCGCCGAGCGGAGCGGCATCGCAATGGTGGCGGTGCGGCACAGCAACCACTTCGGTATCGCGGGCTATCACGCCAAACGCGCCGCCGACGCGGGCCTGATCGGGATCGCGATGACCAACGCGGGCGCGGAAATGGCTCCGTGGGGCGCCACGCGGCCGATTCTGGGCACCAACCCGTGGGGGATCGCGGTGCCGCGCGGGGGGCGGGATCCCATCATTCTCGACATGGCCCTGACCCAGTCCGGCAAGGGCATGATGCGGTGGCTCGATCGCGCCGGCCTGCCGATGCCCGATACCTGGGCGCTGACACCGGACGGAGCGCGCACCTCCGACCCGCGCGCCGCAATGGACGGGCCGCTGCTTCCCATCGGCGACTACAAGGGATACGGCCTGAGCCTGATCACGGACGCCCTGACGGGGGTCTTGACGGGGTCGCTCTTCGGCGCGCAGGTATTCCAGGATGACGAGAACTACGACGTGGCCCACACGATGATCGCGATCAGGATCGAGGCGTTCATCGCCGGGCCGCGGTTCGACGAACGGCTCGAGGCGCTGATCACGGACGTGCTGGCAGCGCCGCCGATCGACCCGGCGCGGCCGGTGCAGCTCCCCGGCCAGGCCGAGCAGGAGCGCGCGCGGCGGAGGCTTGAGCACGGGGTTCCGGTGGACGCGGAGACGGTGGTCGGCCTGCGCGACCTCGCCCGGGAACTGGGCGTGCCGTTCGCGCTGGAGGCGGCGGGCAAGGTGGTGGAGCGGTAGTGGCGGACCTTTTCTCGGTCGGCACGGCCGGTGCGGCCAGGGGTACGCGGGCCCGGGGCGCGATCCCGCTGGGCGCGGACGCCGCCGGGCGGATGGGTGAAATCCCGGTGCTCATATGCCGCGGCGAGGCGGACGGCCCCGTTCTCTGGATCAACGGAGCCACCCACGGCGACGAGCCGGAAGGGGCGCTGTCGATCTTCAAGCTCTTCACGGGCCTCGATCCAAAGGCGCTGCGGGGCACGGTCGTCGGGGTGCCCGCGATGAACGTCCCCGCGTTCGAGGCCGGCAAGCGCGGCGACCCCCTCGACACCTTCTCGCACGACATGAACCGGATCTATCCGGGCCGCGCCGACGGCTACCCGACCGAGCGCGCGGCGTGGGCGCACTGGGAGGCCATGCGCGACGCCTGCGACCTGCAGATTGCCGTGCACTCCGGGGGCGAGCACTCGTACCTGGCCCACATGATCTTCGCCGCCGACAACCCGCCCAGCCTCGAACTCGCGGCCGCGATGGGACCGCAGTGGGATCTGGTCTTTCGGAGCGGCGTGGGCGGCGCCAACCCGTCGTCGCAGATCGCCGAGCGGGGGAAGGCGGGCATTACCGTCGAACTGGGGGGCAACTGCCGCACGCTGACCGCGGATTTCCACGCGGTCGCCGAGGATTTGGCGGGAAGCTACGTGAATGTCATGCGGCACCACGGCATGCTCGACGGCGAGGCGCGGTACGCGGGGCGCCTGCGGATGGGGCACCAGCGGGCGCTGCTGGCTCCTGCTTCCGGCATGTGGGTCGGCAGCGCGGATGTGCCCTTCGAGACGACGATCCCCGCCGGGACACCGCTTGGGCGCGTCTACGACCTCTACGGCGACGTTCGCGCGGAAGTGGTGGCGCCCGTGGACGGGGTGGTGTTCGGGCTGCGGTCGCGCCCGTCCGTGCTGGCGGGCGAATGGTGCTGCTTCTTCGGGATCATCGACGAGGTGCGGGAGAACGCGCTGGCGGGATGACGCCGCGGGCGCATCACGGAAGCGTCGCCGCCGTAATCCTCCCCCGTTCGGCCCGGCGCCCCCGGCCCCGCGCGGCCACCGGCTCGCCCCGGTCCACGATCACCTCGCCGCGCGACAGGGTCCAGGTGGGGAAGCCGCCGACGCGCATCCCCTGAAACGGACTGTAGTCGACAGCGGAGTGGAGCGCCGCCGCGTCGATCCCGACCTCCGCGTCCGGATCCACCACGATCAGGTCTGCGTCCGCACCCACATCGAGCGTGCCCTTGCGGGGATGGAGGCCGAAGATGCGCGCCGGGTTTGTCGCGGCCAGCTCCACGAACCGGTGCGGCGAGATCCGTCCGGCCTTCACGCCGTAGGTGAACAGCAGCGGCAGCCGGGTCTCGATGCCGGGGAGGCCGTTGGGAATGCGCGTGAAGTTGCCGCGGCCGGCCGTCTTCTGGTCGTGGTAGCGGAAGGGCGCGTGATCCGAGGACACCTGCTGGATCGTCCCCGCCGCGAGCGCGGCCCACAGTGCGTCGCGATGGTCGGCGGTCCGCATCGGCGGGCTGCAGACGTACTTCGCGACCTCGAACCCCCCTTTCGCGTCGTAGACCGAGTCGTCGAGGACGAGGTATTGCGGACAGGTCTCGGCGGCGACCGGGGCCCCGGCGGCCCGGGCATCCGCGACGTGCCGTGCGGCGCCGGCCGAAGTCACGTGGGCGATACACAGGGGCGCATCGACGAGTCGGGCCAGCATGATGGCCCGCTGCGTGGCCTCGGCTTCGACCTCCGGCGGGCGGCTGGGGGCGTGAAAGGCCGGCCCGGTCTTGCCCGCTGCGAGGTGGCGCTCGATCAGCCAGGTCACGGCGCAGTCGTTCTCGCAGTGCGCGTACACGAGCCCCCCGTTCGCACCGCCGACCTCGAGCAGCCGCAGCAGCCCGGCGTCGTCGACGATCTTGTCCCCATAGGTCATGTAAACCTTGAAGGAAGGGAATCCATCGTCAATGAGGACAGGTATTTCATCCATCACATCCTCACGTACATCTGTAACGATGGTATGGAAGCTGTAGTCGATGATGGCGTCGGGTTCGATCTCGGCGAGACGGCGGTCGCGGGCGTGGAGCATCGATTCGCCGCGGCGCTGGAGGGAGAAGTCGATGATCGCGGTGACGCCCCCGCACGCGGCCGCGACCGTACCCGTATGGAAATCGTCGGCGGTTGTGACGCCGAGCCGGTCGATGGGGTGCGCGAGGTGCGTGTGCGTGTCGATCCCGCCCGGCATCACCCAGTGGCCGCGCGCGTCGATGATGCGGCCGCCGCGACGCTCGAACGCCTGGCGGTCGAACGCCTGACGGTCGGATCCGTCGCCGGAGCGCGAATCCGGTACCACCGCCGCGATGCACCCCGCCTCGATGACCACGTCGGCCCGCTCCATGCGGTCCGCAGTAACGATCGTGCCGTCTTTGATGAGGATCATGGTCTCAGCTTGCTGGTGAAGTCTCCGATTCGGTCCATCGCCTTGTGGATTTGCGCCTCCGGGGCGAGGAGCGAGACGCGCACCCAGCCGCGCCAGCGCTCGCCGAAGGAGTTGCCGGGAAACATGAGCACACCCCCCTCGTCGAGGAGCCGGTAGCAGAAGGTCTCGGCGTCCATGCCCCAGCGCGAAACATCGGCCCACATGAACAGGCCGCCGCCGTGGGGACCGTGGGGGATGCCGAGACGGGCGAACCCCCGCATGAGCGCGCGGCGGCGGCGGGCGTAGACCGCGAGGAACGCGGGACGCGGGTCGGGCTCGGCTTCCAGGGCCGCGAGCGCGGCGTACTGCGAAAGCGACGGGCAGGGGCCCGATGTCGTGCGCTTCAGCGCCTCGACGGCATCGATGAACGCGGGCGGCCCGATCAGGTAGCCCACGCGGAAGCCCGTCATCGCGTAGGCCTTGGAGAAGCCCGAGAGCACCACACCCCGTTCGCGCGCACCATCGGCGCACAGGAAGGAAAGGAACGGCTCGTCGCCGAACACGACATCCTCGTAGATCTCGTCGGAGAGGACGGTCAGGCCGAGTTCGGCGGCGGCGCGCGCGATCGAGCGCACCCCTGCCGGCGCGACGCAGGAGCCGGTGGGGTTGGAGGGGTTGACGAAGACGAGCATCCTGGCGTCCCGGGCCGTCTGGCGCAGATCGTCGCCGTCCAGGTGAAACGGCAGATCTCCACCCGTGGGAATGGGCACGATTTCGCCGCCCGCGACACCGATCGTCTGGTCGTAGGAGCTGTAGCGCGGATCCTGACAGGCAACCCTGTCGCCCGGGTCGACCAGCGCCAGCATGGCCAGGAAGAGTCCCTCCTGGGCGCCGTTCGTGACGGCGATCTCGCGGTCGGGATCCACCGCCACACCGCGCTCGCGGGCGTAACGCTCGGCGATGCCGTTGCGCAGCGCCTGCAGGCCCCGCACGGGATCCGAACCTGCGCGGGGCACTCCGGCGGCGAAACGGGCGAGGCCGCCCTCGATGACCCGGGCCGGGGTGTCCAGATCGGGATCGCCGCGTCCCAGCGAGATGACGTCGGACCGGGCGCGCGCCAGGGCCATCATGCGGTAGCGTAGCGAGGTCCCCCGCTCGCCCTTGCGGAGGGCGGCGCGGCCGGCGTCGCGTGGCGCCGTCACGGCCTCACCCCCAGCGCCCACAGGGCGGCCCGCTGCGACGGTGCGGGCGAGCAGATCGACGACGCCTGCTTCCACCTGGTGATCCCGGCGAGGATCCCGGGCGCCGCCGCGACGAAGCCGAGACGGAAGGGATGCATCCCGTCCAGACCGTCCAGGGAGCCGATCACGATCAGGTTGCCGGGCGCATCGCCTCGCAGCGTCCGGCCCTCTGACCCGAACAGCGAACCGCCGACGGTGTGGACACTGGGCACGGAGAGATCGAGGCGGCTGTCCGCCTCCGCCCCGCTATCGCCAGTGTCCCGGTAGTGAAGTGACGCGGCAGCATCCGACTCGGTCCTCGCCAGCCCCATCCAGTCGAAAAGCGCCCGATGCCGTCCAGGGGCGCTTCCCGCGAAGCGTGTACCCTTCCCCGCACCCAGGCCGAGCAGGGTCACGAACAGCGATTCCCCTTCGCTCGCGGTGATGAGGACGCCGTCCGGGTCCCGCTGCGGATAGCCGATGCCCGGAAGCGCGGCACCCACAAGACGGCGCAGCTCCACCATGCCAGGACGATCCGGATAGTGGGTTTCGCCCGCGAGCAGGTGGTGGCGCAGGCTGGTCAGAAGTTCGGCTGACGGGGCCCGGGAGGTGTGCCGCAGTCGGCCGTCCGCCCGGGCCGTCGTGACCGTGCGGGCCGGGCCGGGTGCCTGGACCGCTGCGCGCGTGGCCCCCAGCGCCGCACGCGCCCGCCAGGACAGCGACCTCTCCACCGCGCTCACCGCCGTCCCCCTTTCCTCCGCCCCGTCACGGCCCACTCCCCGGCACGTACTCGGCCACCTCATGCACGCGGCCAACGACGCCCTCCATCCCCCGCCTCTCCAACGCCTGCGTGAGCACGTGCGCGTCGAAGCGGCACCCGGTGACCTCGCCGCGCAACGCCGCCAGGAACACGAACGCGGGTCCGAGCGTCACGGGATCCTCCCAGCGCGCCCGCGTCGCCTCGTCCGCAGCCTCTGCCTGGCGCCGAGTGAGCGAAGTCGGCTTCAGGCGGATCCCGGGCGTGACGGTGTTCACACTCACGCGCGATCCGGTGAGCTCCAGGGCCAGGCACCGCGTGAACGCCTCAATCCCGAACTTCGAGGCACAATAGGCCGTCTGCGCCGGGAACCCCTCCACCCCCGCGCGGGACGAGATGTTCACGATCGAGCCCCCGCGGCGCCGCAAGGTCGGTAGCAGGCCGTGGGTCAGTATGACCGGCGCTTCGAGATTCACGCGCATGGTGCGGTCCCAGTGCTCCTGGTCAAGCGACTCGACGGACCGCCGCTCGAGGACGCCGGCGTTGTTGACGATCACACGCAGGTCGAGAGCTCCCGCGCCCACCCAGCGCACAACGCGGCCACGCCCGTCAGCCCCCGACAGGTCGGCCACACAGACCTCCGCTTCCCCGCCCGCTTCGCGAATGCCCCGGGCGGTCCACTCCAGCTCGTCCTCGACCTCCGCCGTCAGCCACACGCGCGCGCCGGCGCCGGCCAGCGCCCTGGCGATGCCTCGTCCCAGACCTCGCCCGGCCCCCGTCACGAGCATGTCGACGCCCTCGACGCGGTTCACGTCAGCCCAGCAGCGCGTTGACCAGCCGGGCACACGCAAAGCCCAGGTAATTCCCCAGCGCATACCCGAAGATCCCGACGATCACCGCCGGCGCCACCAGTCTGTGCCACTTCATCGCCATTCCGATCGCCAGCGCCGATCCGGGACCGCCGATCGCCGCCTGGCTGGCGATGGAGACCGTGGGCAGGTCGATGCGGAACAGCCACCCCAGCCCGTACGCCATGACGACGTGAATGCCGATGATCACGATCATGAAGCTGAAGATGGGCAGGCCGGCGTCGACGACCGTCGCCAGGTCGGAGGCCGCCCCCAGCGCGATGAAGAAGATGTGCAGCGCGAAATAGGAGAGCACTTCGGCACCCCGCAGCTTCCGGACCCACGGCAGCTGAGCCACGATGAGCGCGATGGTGGTGAGCCACAGGACCTCCGGCACCTCGCTCAGGAAGCCCACCAGACCGTACAGGGGCCCGGTATCCGGCATGGTGGCCAGCGCCTCGCCGAATGCATCGCTGACAAGGCGCGCCACCCACAGGGCCGCAAGGGGGAGAGCACCGAGAACGGCAAAGTCTGTGATGCTGATGTCCGTATCGGTCCAGCGGCGGCGCATGGCCTCTTCGTCCGGCTCCCGGTCATTCTCTTCGCCGGTGCCGCCGGACCGGGCGGCAGCCCGGACCGGACCGCAGCGGCGCAGGAACATTGCGGCCAGCACGCCCGCCAGCCACACCTGCAGCAGCAGATAGGGCACCGTCGACATGTTGTCGGCCAGAGCCGCGGCGGCGAAGGTGCTCGGCTCGACCTCGAGCCCCTGTCCGACGGCCGCGAAGTTCATCCCGCCGCCCGCGAAGGCCGCCGAGAACGCCCCGGACAGCTTCCAGGTCTCCGGACCAACCCATCCCGCCATGGTCGCGCCCGCCACCGCACCCCCGACAAAGCTGCCGATGCAGGCCACCAGATAGGCGACCAGCAGCGGCCGCCCCGCATGGGCCAGCTCCTTCATGTGCGTCCCCATGATCACCAGCACGATCGCGTACGGAATCGCGAAGGTGAACACGCCCTCGTGGGCGGGTCCCGTGTGCTCGATCACCCCGATGTTGGCCAGCGTGATCCCCAGCAGCGTGCACACCACCGCCGAGCTGATCTTCCGGATCGGTTCGTAGCGCTCTTCGAGCCAGCGCGCGAACGCCACCACGGCCAGCATGAAGGCCAGGACCAGGACGGGTTCTCGTATCATGGGATCCTCCCCTCGGAGACGGCTACGAGGTTAGCCACCACGTCCCTGGCCATGCCAACCTGGCCGCCCCCGGTGCCTCCGCCCACATGCGGCGAGAAGAGCACGTTGGGCGCGTCGCGCAGTGGGCTGTCCTCGGGCAGCGGTTCGTCGCGGAATACATCCAGCCCGGCGCCCGCGATCTGTCCCGCCTTCAGCGCGTCGAGGAGTGCGGCCTCGTCGACGAGTCCGCCGCGGGCGGTGTTGATCAGTATGGCGTCGTTCTTCATGGCGCGCAGCGCCGCGCGGTCGATGATGTGCTCGGTGTGCTCGGTGTGGGGCGCGTGCAGGCTCACAACGTCGCTCGCGGCGAGCAGTTCATGCAGAGGGAGATACCGCACACCCGCCATCCGCTCGTGCGCTCGCGGCAGCGGTGAGCGCTTGAAGTACAGGACCTTCATGTCGAACGCGCGGGCGCGGCGCACCACTTCGAGGCCGATGCCTCCCAGCCCCACCAGGCCGAGCACGCGGCCGTGCAGCTGGTGGACATCCGGGTAGCGCAGCCAGTTGAACGCGATCTTCCGTTCCGTCGTGCGGACCGGCTCGACCTCAAGATCCCTGTAGTCCGCGTTTCGGGTGCCCAAATGGCCCGGAACCAGCTTGCGGTAGAGGCCGAGCATGAGGGCGATGGTCTGCTCGGCGACCGCGATCGCGCCCCTGTGCGGCAGCATCGAAACCCGCACACCCGCGGCGGCCGCGGCTTCCACGTCCACCGCCCAGGGCGCCCGTCCCTGTACCTGCACCAGGCGCAGCGCCCTCGCGGCCCGGATCAGGTCGCCATCGACAGGCCTCATGACCGTCACGAGCGCGTCTGCCCGCTCGGCAGCGCGGGCCAGGTCGGGCCCGTCGAGTTCCCCGCCCCATGTGATTTCCACACCGGCTTGTTGCGCGGTGCGTTCGAAGAGGTCGCGGATCCACTCTGGCAGGGGCTCGATATGGAGGGCTTGCATCGTCGTGGCTATCGGGTTGGAGAAGGGGTGCTCCGCAACGCTTCGGGCAACCGTGACAACAGGCGTGTGGCGTCTCCGCTGCGCAACTCCACCCGTATTTCGATCGCGCTGGAAAGGTTGTCACGATCCCCGTTAGCTTGGGCGGGTTCCCGGTGATGGGCCGGATCAAGGTAACGGAGTGGAAAAGGGAAGGCCGGATGACGATGGACCGACGACAGTTCGCCGCCAGCGGAGCCGGCGCCATGGCGCTGCTGTGGCAGCAGGCCTGCGCCGAGGTGGCCGACACGGGCGAGGTTTCCCCCGCGACGGCCCGTACCCTACTCGACCACCAGGGCCCGCGCGGCATCTACGAAGACGCGGAGGAGCTGGACCGCCTGCGCGCCGCGATCGCCAACATGATAGGCGTGCAGCGCGAGTTGCGGGAGTTCCCTCTGGACCCTGACGAGCCGCCGCTGACCGTGTTCTGGAGGGGCTGAGATGCAGGAAGACATCCTCTTCCTCACGGTACGCGAGCTGTCCGACCTGCTGGCCAGCGGCGCGGTCAGCTCCGTCGACCTCACGCGGGCCTACCTGGACCGCGCGGAGGCGCTCGACGTGCCCCCCTTCGAGCTGCCCAGCGAACCGCGCAGCGACCACGAGGGCAAGCTCGCCACCATGGTCACGATCGCCCGCGACCACGCGCTCGAGGCCGCCGCACGCGCCGACCGCGAGCTCGCGGCGGGCCGTCGCCGCAGCATCCTGCACGGCCTTCCCTATGGCGTGAAGGACCTGCTCGACACGCGCGGCATCCGCACAACGTGGGGCTCGGGGATCTTCCGGGACCGGATTCCGGACCGGAACGCCGCCGTGATCGACCTGCTGGAATCCTCCGGCGCCGTGATGATGGCCAAGATGTCCCTGGGCGAGTTCGCCGGCGGCAACACGAGCTCCGCCCTCAACCCCTGGAAACTCGACCGCACCAGCTTCGGATCGTCGAGCGGCACGGTGTCGGCCGCCGTGGCGGGACTGATCGGCTTCGGCATCGGCACGGAAACCGGCGGCTCGATCGTCTTCCCGGCTTCGGCCGTCGGCGCGTCGGGTCTGCGCCCCACCTTCGGGCGCGTGAGCCGCTTCGGTTGCATGGCGCTGTCGTGGAGCCTGGACAAGATCGGGCCCGTCGGGCGCTCGGCCGAGGACTGCGGGCACATCCTGCAGGAGATTGCAGCGCACGATCCGCGCGACAGCTCCACTGTCGACCGCCCCTTTGTCTTCCGCGCCGACCCCGGGGCCATGCGCGGCCGCCGCCTTGGCATCCACCGCGCCGAGTTCGAACTGTCGGGCTCCGAGACCACCCGCCGCGTCTTCCAGGAGGCGCTCGACGTCTTCGCGCAGATGGGGGTCGAGGTCGAGGACATCGAGCTGCCGCTTCGGCCCACGGGCGCGCTGTTTACGACCATCGTCACCGTCGAAAGCGGCACCAACTTCAAGTCGCTCTTCGACGACGGGAGCGCCGCCAACATGTTCTCGTTCAACGAGGACAGGCGCGCGGGGTGGATGGCCGGACGCATGCTGCCCGCCGCCGACTACCTCACCGCACAGCGGATCCGCAACCAGCTGGTGCGCGATGCCGACGAGATCCTGTCGCGCTACGACGCGGTGATCGCGCCCACATGGCCCAACGGGGCCGCGATGCGGGAAGTGCGCGACGGGTGGCCGATCCCGGCGCGCAACGAGTGGGAGCCGCCGGGCGAGGTCAGCGCGCGCACGCCGCGGCTCAACTACATCGCCAACCTGGTCGGGCACCCAGGCCTGGCGATCCCCTGCGGCTTCGATGAGGACGGCCTGCCGCTGTCGCTGCAGATCGTCGGCTCGCCGATGGACGACCAGAGCGTGCTGGACTTCGGCATGGCGTACCAGCGGGAGACGGACTGGCACCTGCGGCGGCCGCCGTATCCCTGGCGGGAGTAGGGATCAGGGGCGCCAGTCAGGGAGCCCGCGGCTGAACAATACCCGCACACGCGGACCGGTGGGCCCGACAAGCTCGGCCGCCACGCGCATCGCGTCCTCACCGCGCAGCACCGCTCGCACCTCACCGCTCGCCGAATCGCGCAGGATGGCCATGGGCCGGTCCGTCGTCCGGTCGGTCGTGGCGGTTCCGCCGGGGCCGGATAGTGTGATGTTCTCGGGTACGGCCACCCACTCGGCCGGCACGGGCAGCGCGAATACGAAAGACGACCCCGCCTCCGCATCTGCCAGTTCCGGCATGTCGAAACTCAGCGAAAACAGTTCGTCGCCGGCGGCGCTGCGGCCGACGAGCCTGTAATCACCGCCGGATTGCGGCACGCTGGGCGCGGCGTCAGTCACGAAAGCGGGCTCCAGAAACGGACTCCCGGCCTCGTCGGCGCCACCCCACAGGATCAGACTGCGCGTGGGTGCGGCGCCGGCGGTCCGGGCCAGCGGGCTCCGACGCCCGTCACCCTCAAGCCGATGGTTCAGGGCTTTGGTGAAGCTGAACTCGCTGATCCAGTTCGGAGGACCACAATAGGACATCACGTCGCGTGTCCGCGGCGATACCAGCCTGCCGCCGGCGCGAAAATCGAATCCCCAGGAGCCGATCGAACCGTCCGTCCGGGGGAATGCCGGATCCGGGCCGCCGGCACCTCCGCACGGCGCATGATAAAGACCCAGGTTGTGTCCAAGTTCGTGCGCGATCACATAGGGATCGGCAACCGAAAAGCCGATTCGGAAACCAAGGAACGCGACACCTGACAGGGCCCCGAGAACGTGCTCGGGGAGGATCCCCATGTAGTAGTCGGTCCCGTTCTCCAACGTCCGGATCAGATGCGTCTCGCGAAGCAGGTCGAGGGAACTGGTCGTCGAGGTCAGGACGGCCTCGTGGACTGCCACGTCGATATCGGCCACCGGGAGCATGGCGCGCACGTCGCCAAGCATTTCGTGCGCGTGCGGGCTTTCGGCCATGCCTGTGGCGACATCGATAATCCACGAATCCGGCTTCGGCGCCCATTGGAACGGGATCACCGTCATGTCCAGGCTGGGTATCGACTCCACCTGCACCGGCGCCCTGCCCTCATCGGGAATCCGCTTCGTCACGCCCAGTTCGGGAGGCAGCGTTCCGTCGGGATCGATCTCAAGCACCATCTCCAACCCGGGCTGAATCACCGACCCCGGGATCAGGGCGAAGGCCGAACTCTGCAACGAACTCCGCGCGTGTTCGATCTCGGTCGGGATGGGAGCCCCCGAGCCCGGAATGTCGACCGCGTGACTCTCGACTCCGTCGAGGTAGAAAGTCGCCCGGACCAACGGGATGTTTGCGCCGCCGGGATTCGACGCCACCACGAAGACCCTGAGCAGTGCCGCTCTGCCGGCGATCAGGGGAACCGGGAAGTCCGGCGACTGCACCGCCTGCGTCAGGTACGCCGACGACCCCGTGCCCAGCGCACAGCCTGGCACGCGGGCCACCTTCACGTCCGACAGCCAGTTCTGGAACGTGGAGTCCGCGGGGGCGCACAGACCCGTACCCGTCAGAATCAGCTCCTCAAGCTCGCCCAGAGTGGTCAGATCCGAAGGGACGATCCCGGACAGCTCGGCATTGTCGGTCAGGTGGAGCCGCTGCAGGCGGGTGAGTCCCCCCAGGACGGACGGGAGTGGACCGGACAACTGGTTCCCCGCCATCGACAGCCGCCGCAGCCCGGCCAGATCACCGAGTTCGGTGGGAATCCGGCCGACCAGCCCGTTCCCACTCAGGTCGAGACGTTCCAGGCTGGTCAGGGCTCCCAATCCGGATGGGATTCCTCCCGTCAGCCTGTTCCGCCTGAGATCCAGGTGTACCAACGCGGAGAGGCTGGCCAGTCTCGACGGAATCGATCCCGACAGGAAATTGCGACCGAGGACCAACTCGGTCAGGCCAGGCAGGTTGCCGAGCTCGGGCGGAATCGGTCCCGTCAGCCGGTTCTCGCCGAGGCCGAGGCGCGTCAGGTTCGGCAGGCGGCCGAGCCACGAAGGGAGCGACCCGGACAGCCGATTGCGATTCAGGATCAGCTCGTACAGGCGCGACAGGTTCCCAAGCTCCGGGGGGATCGGTCCCGACAGGCGATTCGAGTCCAGGTACAGGTACAACAGATTGGCGAGGTCGCCCAACTCCGGCGGGATCGGTCCTTCCAGTTCGTTTATTCCGAGTCCCAGCACGAGCAGGTTGGTCAGCCTGCCCAGCTCCGGCGGGATCGGTCCCTCCAGCTCGTTCGCCCATAGAAGCAGCTGGGAAAGGCTGGTCAGATCGCCCAGTCGCGAGGGGATCGGTCCCTCCAGTTCGTTCTGGCCGAGATTCAGCAGCGTTAGGCTGGACAGGTCGCCCAGCTGGGCCGGGATCGGTCCCTCCAGGCGATTGCCGGACAGGTCCAGTTCGCGGAGCCGGTCCAGATAGCCCAGTTGGGGCGGAAGGCGGCCCGCCAGATCGTTGCGGGGAAGTCGCAGCGCAACCACGCGGCCGGCCGTGTCGGTTTCCACTCCCGTCCACTCGCCGAGGGGCTGGTCGGAGAGCCAGTTCTCGTCGTCTTTCCATTCGGCGCCACCGACGGCACCGTACAGGAGTTCGAGGGTTTCCCGGTCCGACAGGGACGAACATTCGGTTTCGGTACCCTCGTGCGAGGGGATGCCCGCAAGCCATCCGGCAAACGATTCGGCGGGGGGGACACAAAGGTCCGTGTTCCCGTATCTCAACGCTTCGAGTGACAGCGAGGACAGCGTCAGCGGCAAGGGACCGGTCAGTCCCTCGTTTCCGTCGAGCCCGAGCGAGGTCATGCTCGCAAGCGGTGCCAGCGACTCCGGCAGGCGACCCGCAAGTGCGTTGTTGGCCAGATCGAGTTCGAGCACCCGTCCCACCGAATCCGTGGTCACGCCGTACCATTCGCGCACTGGCACGTCTTCCAGCCAGCCGTCGGAACGCGTCCAGTCACTTCCCCCGGTGGCCTCGTAGAGGGAAACCAGCGCTTTCCTGTCGTCCTCGTTGCACACGGGCCCGAGCGCAACCTCAAGCTGCGCCAGCCACCCGATGAAGCCGGGTTCGTCGGGGATGCAGAGATCTTCATTGTCCGCGAAGTGAAAGAACCGGAGCCGTTCGAGTCGCGCGAGAGCGGAAGGCACCAGGCCGGTCAGGTCATTCGACTGGACGCTGAGCCTCGTGAGATTGGGCAGGTTGCTCAGCTCGGGCGGGATCCGGCCGGTGAGGAACGTGTGGTGCAAGCGCAGATCCTCGAGGTTGGCCAGGTTGGCCAACTCGGCGGGGATCTCGCCGGTCAGGCCGTTGACGCCCAGGAGCAGGCTCCTGAGGTTGTGCAGCCTGGTCAGTTCGAGAGGGATCGGCCCCCGCAACCGATTCCACTGAAGATCCAGGGTCTCAAGGTGTGACAGGCGGCCCAGGTCCGCCGGAATGGTCCCGGTCAGATTGCTCCGAGCAAGCTCCAACGCGGTGACGTGACCATCCGGCCTGGTTGTCACCCCGTGCCACTCGCCGATCGGACGATCCGACATCCAGCCATCGTCCTCGATCCAGACCGGACCCTGCGCGGCCTCGTAGAGCGCCGCGAGCGGGCCCCAGTCCGGGTGGGCTATCGTGACCGGCACGGCGCCCGACACTTCCGCCGAAGAGGCCGTGATGCTGACCACGCCCTCGACAATCCCGTGGACCAGTCCCGACCCATCCACGGTGGCGACGGCGGAATCACTCGACGACCACGTGAATTCGCTGGCGGGCACCGTGAACCCGTTCGCGTCCCAAGCTTCCGCCGTCAGGCGCAGTGTATCGCCCGCCGAGACTTTGCCGGGAAAGGGCAGAACCTCGATCCCCTTCACCTCCTGCGCCACGGTTACCGTTGCGCTCCCGGTCGCCGCCCCCGCGTTTGCGGTGATGGTAGAGACACCATTTGCAACCGACGTCACCAGTCCGGCCGCGTCCACCGTAGCCACCCCCACGCTGGTGCTCACCCATGTCACGGTGACCCCGGACATGATCCGACCGCTCTGGTCGCGGACCTCGGCAGTCAACTGCACCGTCTCGCCCACTGCAGCAAACTCGGCAGCGGCGGGGCTGACGGTGATCGTCGCCGGCCGCAGCGGGTCGGGTGGTTGCGGGGGGGCGGTCGTGCCGTCGCCGCAGCCGGATGCCAGAGCGACACCGGCCAGCAATCCCGCCAGGACCGTACCAACCTGCTGACCCCTCATGGCATTGGTGCTAGTGACTGGATGCGGGCTGTGTCAAGTCACCGGATCGGTGCAGATCCTTGTGCCCGATCCGCGCCTGGTTGCCGGCCAAAGACCGTTCGCCGCAGGAACCGGTTCCGGAACACTCCCCGCGGATCGAACTCCTCACAAATCCCCTTGAACGCTCGCATCCCGGGATAGTGGCGTTCATTCGCCTGCGCCCCCGACGGAAACCACTTGCCCCAGTGCAGACGAGCGCCGAAGAGCGGAGTCATCGTTTCTGCCAGAAATGCGGCCACGCGCTGGAAGGGCTCTCGCGGCTCCGTCAGCGTGATGAGGCTGATTGCGTACCAATCCTGCTCCGACATTCCGCTGCACGACGACATTGAGATCAGGGTGTCGTCGGGGCGGACGCGCCGGACGCAGATCGGGTAGTGGTGTACGAATGAGCCGCGCAGGGCGTCGAGCGCGGCCCCTGCGCACAGTGAATCGATCGGTGCCTGAGCGGCCGGCGAGAGCTCATGGTTCTCGTCATCCGCCGCCCGCAGGACCTCGCTGACGAGGTCCAGCGCCGCCGCCAGATGCTTGCGCGGCACGAACACCTCCATCTCCAGGTGCCGAAACAGGTCGTGGCGCATGAGCAGCTGCCGGTCGCTGCGGTCGGTGACCCGCCAGCGGGGGAAGATGAACGCAGGCAGAAGGCGCCGATACAGGACGTGAACCAGCCGCCTGCTCCGCATCAGCGACGCGCAGAACTTCACGCAAAGGTGCAGCAGCATGTCGATCAGGGTCAGCCAGTACACGCGGTACAGCGCCGCGCCCCCCGCCCGGCGGTTCTCCTTCGCCGCGCTGCGCTCGTGCGCCAGGTACGTCCACGCGTGCGGCATGAGGTAGAACTGCTGCATCGGCGCCTCCGCCTCGCTCTCCAGCACGGCGTCCAGCCCGGGCCGCCAGCGACACCTCTCGCGCACGTAGTACTGCGGCACGCACGGCAGTGTCACCTCCAGCACAACCCCGAGCGCCCCAACCGAGCATCGCGCCGCCCGCAGCGGGGTCCCCGAGTCGACCGTCCGCACCGTCACCGCGCCGTCCGCCCCGTAGCAAGCGATCCGCATCGACTCGACGTAGTGCGACATCGAGTGCCGCCCCGAGCCGTGCGTGCCAGTCGCGACCGCCCCCGCGATCGTCTGCCGGTCGATGAGCCCGAGCGACGGAAGCGTGAGCCCCCGTTGGGAGAGGTGTTTGAGGAGGGCGCCGATCCGGGCCCCGGCTCCCGCGGTCACGCGTGTGCGGTCGCCATTCACATGCACATCATGAATGTGCTTCAGGTCGATCAGCGCATCATGGCTCTCGATGCCCGGGTTCCAGGAGTGCCCGGCCCCCACCACGCGGATCGTCCCGCCGCGGTGTTCGTTCAGGACTTGCAGGACCTCGTCGTCCGTGCCGGGCGCATACGGATGCCGCGGTCGGAAACAAATGTTTCCCCCGAAGTTGGCTACGGCCCTCATCCGCATGGGTTCGCCCGCCCCGGTCTGCGCGGCACCGCCGCCAGAAGTTCGCGCGTGTAGGGATGCTCCGGGCTCCGGAAAAGCGTCTCCACCGGCGCCGTCTCCACGATCTTCCCGTTGTGCATCACCGCGACCCGGTCGCAGAGCTGCCGCACCACGCCGAGGTCGTGAGAGATGAATAGGTAAGCCAGCCCGAAGCGCTCCTGGATGTCGGCCAGCAGGGCCACGATCCGCGCCTGGATCGAGATGTCGAGCGACGAGACGGGCTCGTCGCAGACGATCAGGTCGGGCCTCAGGGCCAGGGCGCGCGCGATGCCGACACGCTGCCCCTGACCACCCGAGAACTCGTGCGGCATCCGCGTCGCGAGGCCGGGATCCAGGCCGACGGTGGTCATGAGTTCGGCCACCCGCGCCCCCCGCTCCGCCCGGCTCAGCGCCGTGTGCTGCAGGAGCGGCTCGGCGATGGAACGGCCGACGCTCCGGCGCGGGTTGAGCGAGGAATACGAGTCCTGGAAGATCATCTGCATGCGCGGACGCAGCGCACGCAGCCGGGTGGCCGTCGCTTGCCCGAGATCGACGCCGTCGAACACGACACGCCCGGCCGTCGGGGGCGTCAGGCGGAGCACGGCGCGCGCCAAGGTGGTCTTCCCGGAGCCGCTTTCGCCCACGAGCCCCAGGGTCTCGCCACGTTTCAGCTGAAACGCGACCCCGTCGACGGCCCGGATCGACCCCGTCCGGCGTTGCAGCGCCCCGCGCCGCACCGGAAAGTGTTTCTTCAGATCGGTGACTTCGAGAAGGGGCCCCGCCCCCCCCGCCGGACCACCGTCGGCCGGTGCGGGCAGAGCCGCCAGCAGGGCGCGAGTGTAGGGATGCGCCGGCGCCTCGAACAGCTGCTTCGTGGGCGCGGTCTCGACGATCGATCCGGCGTGCATCACCGCGACCCGGTCGGTGACGTTCGCCACCACGTTCAGGTCGTGACTGATCCAGATCATCGCCATGTCCCGCGCGGCCCTCAGTTCGGCGACCAGTGCGAGGATCTGTGCCTGGATGGTCACGTCGAGCGCGGTGGTGGGCTCGTCGGCGATGAGGAGGTGGGGGTCGCAGGAGAGCGCCATTGCGATCGCCACGCGCTGGCACATCCCGCCCGAAAACTGGTGCGGAAAGTCGTCAATCCGTTCACCTGGACGTGATATTCCGACCGAATGAACCATTTCGATGGCGCGCTCCCGGGCCTCGCGGCGCCCCAGGCCAAGATGCAGCTCCAGACTCTCGGTCAGCTGCCGCCCGATGGTGAGCACGGGATTGAGCGAGGCGCGGGGATCCTGGAACACCATCGCGATCTCGGCGCCGCGCACGCGCCGCATCGCCTCGTCGTCGAGCGAGAGCAGGTCGCGGCCGCGGAAGCTCACCTCGCCGGCTTCCACGCGGGTGCGGTTCGGTGGCAGCAGCCGCAGCACGGAGAGCATGGCGGCCGTCTTGCCGCATCCGCTCTCGCCGACCAGCGCGAGGGTCTCGCCGCGCCGCACCGAGAAGCTCGCGCCGTTGACCGCGTGGACGTCGCCCCCCGCGCCGAGGAAGCGGGTGTGGAGGCCGCGCACGCGGAGGATGTCGGGCGCGGGATCGAGCGCGGGGGCCGGTGGGGGGACCGACGCCGAGCGGCCGTTGGGGCGGCCCGGAGTCACGGGGCTGCACCGCCCGTCGCGCCGGGCTGGGCGACCGTCATCGGGCGGGTGCCCGAGGCCAGGCGAAGCGGTCCCGCAGCTCGGCGATCCTCACCCATTCCCCCCGCCCCAGCGACTCGATGCAGCCATGCACGACGAGCAGGGTCTCAAGGTGATCGCCGCCCGTAGTCACAGGATCGGACTCCCCGCGAATCGCCCCCCTGAACTCGGCAAGCAACGCGCGGGTGTCGTCCACAAAGGGCGTGCACGGCCCCAGCGGCTCCCCGACCGGCGTCTCCGCCTCGCCGTCCCCCTTGAAGTTGGACCCGCGCAGCCCCAGCCCGCGATCGAAGTCGACGCGCACGAGATCCTCAAACTGCTCGCGCTGAATCAGCGTCCCGCGCTCGAAGTCGCTCCGCCAGCGAAAGTCCATCCGGTTCCACGCGGCGGTCCAGGTCCCCAGATAGTTCGCGCGCAGACCGTTCTCGAATCGGAAGAGCACCGAGACGCAGCAATCTCCCTCGTAGGTGCTCCAGGACGGCCGCCAGGTGTCGCACACCAGCGACTCCACCTCCGCGCCATAGCAATAGCGCAACAGGTCGAAGTGGTGAATGCTCTGTTCCAGCAACATCGGATGCGACATCGACATGACGTAGTCGTTCAGGTCGTCCCTGTTGCCGTCGCGCTGTCTTTGGTAGGTGAAGTGCGCATGACTCGGCGCGCCCAACTTCCCGGTACGGACGTAGCGCCGGATCCGCTGCGACGAGGGGAGGTAGCGGAAGTTCATCCCGACGAGGAGGTGGCGCCTGGCCGCGTCGGCCCGCGCGATCAGGTCCACCACCTCGCCGAGATCCTCCGAGAGGGGCTTTTCGCAGAGGACATGAACGCGGTGTGCGAGCGCCCGGCCGACGAGCGCGTGATGGCTGGCTGGCGGGGTCGCGATGATCACCGCGTCGGCTTCGGCCAGCGCGGAGGCGAGGTCGCGGTGCACGGCAGCCTTCGGAGCGAACTCGTCGCGGGCGCGTCCGGCCCGCGCTTCGTCACGGTCCACGATGCCGGCCAGCGTCGCATCGGGGGCCTCGGCGATGACGCGCGCCCAGATCCCGCCGCGGACCCCGGCACCGACCAGAACGACGCGGGTCGGATCCGCGTTCACCCGGCGCGCGCCCGCTCGACGAACCGCTGCATCCGCTCCAGCGCCTTCTCCATGGATTCGAACGGCGACAGCAGCGTGATCCGGATGTGCCGGTTCGCCGGGTCCGCGAACATCGTGCCGGGGAAGACCATGACCCGTTCCCGGCGCAGCAGCTCGAGGCAGAAGGTCTCGGCGTCGAGCCCGGTACTCGAAATGTTCGCATAGACGTACATCCCCCCACCCGGACATCCGTACGAGATGCCCATGTCGTCGAGGCGGTGGAGCACGAGGGCGAGCCGCCGGTCGTATTCGGCCAGCATCGAGGTGACCGCCTCGTCTCCGCTCTTCAGCGCCGCGAGCGCACCGCGCTGCAGGGCGGGCGGCGTGCAGATGCTCAGCGTGTGCTTGATCTCGACGGCCGACTCCATCATCCAGGCGGGCGCGGCCAGGTAGCCCACACGCCACCCGGTCATCGCGTAGGCCTTGGAGAAGCCGTTCACCGTCACGGTGCGTTCGGACATGCCGTCCAGCGCCGCGAGGCTCACGTGCTCGGCCCCGCCGAAGATCAGCTTCTCATAGATCTCGTCGGAGATGACCACCAGGTCGTGCTCCACCGCGAGCCTGGCGATGCGCTCCAGTTCCGCCCGCGGGGTCAGTCCTCCGGTCGGATTGTTCGGATTCGCGATCACCACGAGTTTCGAACACTTTGTGAGGACCGCGCGGATGGCGTCGGCCCTGAGGGCGTAGTCGTCCGCTTCCAGTGTCGGCACGTCGACGATCCGGCCGCCGGCCAGCCTGACCATGTAGTCAAAGGCGTTGAAGCGCGGGGCCTGGAGGATCACCTCGTCGCCGGGATCGACCAGCGCGAGGATCGCGATCAGCAGCGCTTCCTGGGCACCGTTGGTGACGATGACCTGGTCGGCAGAATACTTAACATTATTGTTTAGTTTCAGCTGAAACGCGATCGCTTCGCGGAGTTCCGGCAGACCGGCAGGCGGGCTGTAGTGCGTGTAGCCGCTGATCAGGGCGTCCGCGCCCGCGGCCACGATCGCGGGGGGCGTCTCGAAATCCGGATCGCCCCGGCCCAACGCGATGATGTTGTCCAGGTCGGCGGCCAACTCGAGCATCCGCGTGCGGAAGCTGGACTTGACGCCGACGGCGCGGGCGGCGAGGCGGGAGGCCATCCGAGTCACACCCCCGGCCGCGAGTACAGGCAGCACCCCCGCACGAACGTCATCCGCACACGCTCCAGGTCGTGCAGGTCGTCCAGCGGGTTCCCGTCCACGACGATCACGTCGCCCTCCTTGCCCGCCTCGAGCGTGCCGATGCGGTCGTCCAGCCGGTTCATGATCGCGGCCTCGCGCGTCGCGCTCATGATCGCCGCGTGATTGTCCGCCACCACGCCGACTTCGATCATGAACTCCATCTCCGGGACCACCACCCCGTGCCGCACGGCGGGACTCCCCGCGTCGGTGCCGAACACGATCCGCACCCCGGCCCGCGCCGCCCGCCGCAGCCCGTCGTAGCGCCCCTTGTCGGCGACCGCCCGCTGGCGCTCGCGGATCTTCCACTCGGGAATGTTGTACCGGCGCGCGATCTCGGGCTTCGCCTGGATCACCACCGGCGAGAACGTGGTCACGATCGGCACGCCCCGCTCCACCAGCTTGCCGATGGTGCGGTCGGACATGCTGCCGCCGTGCTCGACAGTGTCGATGCCGAAGTCGACCGCCCTCTCGATCGCCGCGTCGAAGGTTGCGTGCGCGGTGACGGGCAGCCCGCTCCGGTGCGTCTCGTCGACGATGGCCTCGAGTTCCTCGTCGGTGAACTCCAGCAGGTCGTGGCACATCATGATCTTGATCAGGTCGGCGCCGGCCTTCACCTGCTCCCGCACCGCGCGGCGCATCTCGTCGGCGCCGGTGGCCTCCCGGCAGCACCAGTAGGTGTGGCCGCCGGTCTGCACGATCGCCTCCGCGCAGATCAGCAGGCGCGGGCCCGCGAACACTCCCTGCTCCACCGCCTGTTTGGCGAACTCGCCGCTCCGGTTCATCCCCAGGTCGCGCACGAGCGTGACCCCGCCGCACAGGTTCGCCAGCATGTTGGCCGCCGCCTTGTAGGCGCTGATCTCGGGTGCGTCGTGCATCGACTGGGCCGCGAGGTCGTGGATCCCGTCCCAGCCGAGGTGGGCGTGGCTGTTGATCAGGCCGGCCAGGATCGTTCCGCCCTTTGGGACGACCGCCCGATCCTCCCCCGCGGCCGCGCCCCACGCCCCGACCGACACGATCCGCCCGCCCTCCAGCGTGACGTGGCCGTCCTCGATCACTTCATCCCCCACCCCCGTGATCACGCGGCCGCGGAGTGTCACCGCCGCTGGCTCGCGCGGGGCCAGATCCTGCAGGACCGGCTGGAACTTCCAGGCTGGTGCTTCGGGCATGTGAGCCTCCGTGCGTCAGATTCCGAGTTCCGCGAGCGCCCGGGCGCCGGCGTCGAGGTTGGTCAGGCGCATGCTCGCGTAGTTGGGCGAGTAGATGACGCCGGCCGCCCCATTCGAGTATGCCGCGTGCACGCTCTCGTACACGATCTCCGGTGTGCAGGCGGCCTGGTCCGGGCTGGAGCGGGGCGCGTCGACGCCGATCCCCATCAGCACCGGCAGCTCGCCGTCCAGCGCCTCGATCGTCGCGCGGCATTGGCCGCCGACATACGTGGATGGGCGCATTCCCGCACCCATGAGCTCGTCCCACGGCGCCTCGTCGAGCCCCAGGATCCGGTACATGATCGGCGTCATCTCGGTGGGCGCCAGGTCCCGCAGCAGGGTCGCATGCAGCTGCTTCATCTCGCCCAGATAGATCCCGCCCGACTGGTGCTGGTACGTGATCGGCTTGACCCAGTCGGCGTAATCCTTCGTCTCGGCCCAGGGCCACTGCGCCTTGCGGAACGGGTTGAAGTGGTTGCGGTTCCACACGTTGAGCCCGAACTCCAGTGCCGGATCGCACCACTTGACCAGCCCGTACAGCTCGCGGTCCAGGTCCTTGTTGCGCCGGACCCAGTGCCGCTCGAGCAGCAGGAACTCGGGGTTGTCGAGGAGGGTGCGCAGCCCGGTGATCAGCGCGCCGTCGGTGAAGTGCTCGCCCGCGCGCGCCTTGCGGAAGTAGTTGTGGAGCAGGCCGCACGCCCGCCGCGCGGCTTCCGCATCGACGCCACCGGCCGACATGGCAGCCAGGCAGTGCCTGCAGAAGCACCCCGGAGCCATCCCGGTGACCAGCTGGTCGAGTGGGCTCCGCCTCTCGTTGCACCACATGATGCCGTCGATGTCGTAGCTCCGGCAGTGGTCCTCGATGAGCGCGTGCCACCAGGTCCGGTAGTCCGGGTTCTCCAGGCAGGGGGCCCCGCCGATCCGGCCCAGGCAGTCCACCTCCATGTACTGGACCAGGTTGGGGATCTGCACGGTATTGGCCGACCCGTGGCCGGCGTACTTGAAGAGCGGCTCCATCAGCTCGGGGATCACCTTCATCCCCCGCGCCCGGGCCCCGGGGATGACCATTTCGAGTATGTCGCGGTCCCGCATGCCCTCGTCCGGCGCGCGGAAGTCGGTGATGGAGGTGTTGCGGTAGAACTCGGGATGGTGCGCCAGGTACGACCCGCCCTGCACCTCCAGGGGCTCGGGCACGCCGTGGTCCGGCCAACCGTCGATCTTCCACGAGATGCTGCGCCCGATCTTGAGTCCCAGCCAGCTCACCGTGCCCAGCAGGATCACGTTCACGCCGACGCGCTCCTGCAGCGTGTCGAGCACGGTGTCGACCCCCTCGTCCACGAAGCTGGCGGGCCCGATCTGCACGCCCACGAATCTGTCGCTCATCTCACCTCGCTTTCAGCCTGGGATCCAGCATCTCCTGCAAACTGTCGCCCATCAGGTTGGTGGCCATCACCACCGTGAATATGGCGAGCCCGGGGAATGTGGAAATCCACCAGGCCGGTCCCAGCACGTCGCGCCCCACGGCGACCATCAGCCCCCACTCCGGCGTCGGCGGCTGCGCGCCGAGTCCCAGGAAGCTCAGGCCCGCGCCGACCGAGATGGCGTGCCCGAACTCGAGCGTCGAGAGCACGAGCAGCGGCACCGCCGTGTTCGGGAGCACGTGCCGCAGCATGATCCGGACGTCCGGCACGCCGATCAGCCGGGCCGCGTCGACGTAGGCCTGCTCGCGGACGGTGAGCACGGTGGAGCGAACCAGGCGGGCGTAGCGCGGGATCGTGGAGACGCCGACCGCGATCATCACGTTCGTGATACTGGGCCCGAGCGCGGCGATCACGACGAGTGCGAGGAGGATGCCGGGGAAGGCCAGCATGGCGTCGACGATGCGCATGAGCACGGTGTCGGCGGGGCCACGGTAGTAGCCGGACACCAGCCCCATGGCGGAACCGAGGGCCGCCCCGATGCCCACGCTGATGAACCCCAGGACGAGCGACACGCGGGCGGCATGGATGACGCGGCTGAACACATCCCGGCCAAGGCGGTCGGTCCCGAACCAGAACTCAGCCGACGGGGCCTCGCGGGCACCGGAGACCGTGGCCAGCGGGTCGTGCGGCGTGGCCGCGGGCGCCAGCAGCGCCAGCAACACCCATCCCGCCAGGATCAGCGCGCCCGCGACGAAGCCAGGGGACAGCGTGCGGCCGGCGACCTTCATGCGGGCGCCTCGTTCCGCACGCGCGGGTCGAGCCAGGCCGCCAGCAGGTCCACAAGCAGGTTGACCATGACGTACATCGCGGCCATGCACAGCACGATCCCCTGCACCAGCGGATAGTCCTTCCAGAGGATCGCGCTCACCACGAGCCGGCCGAGGCCGGGGCGGCTGAAGACGGTTTCGGTGACAACGGCGCCGGCGAGCATCGCGCCGAACTGCAACCCGAGCATCGTCACGACCGGCAGCAGGGCGTTCCGGAGCGCGTGGCGCAGGTATACGATGCGCCTGGGCAGCCCCTTCGCCCGCGCAGTCCGGATGTAGTCCTGGACCAGGACCTCGCGGAGCGACGCACGGGTGAGGCGCGCGATGACACCCGCCGAGACCAGCCCCAGCGACAGGCTGGGGAGCACGAGCGACCGGACGCCCTCCGATCCGGCCGGCGGGAACCAGGACAGCCGGAAGGAGAAGACCAGAATGAGCAGGAGGCCGAGCCAGAAAAGGGGGAGCGAGACGCCGACGTAGGCGAGCACGCGGCTCAGACCATCGATCCACGAGCCCTGCTTGACCGCGGCAAGCACACCGGTGGTGACGCCGATGAGGACCGCGAAGAGGATGCCGCCCAGGCTGAGCGCAAGCGTGGGACCCAGCCGGTCGAGGATGAGGTCGAGGACGGGTTGGCGGAGGCGGACGGAGGTGCCGAGGTCGCCGGTGACGGCCCCGCGCAGAAAGCGCCCGTACTGCACGGGAAGCGGGTCGTTCAGCCCCATCTCCTCGCGCAGCTGCTCCTGCCGTTCGGGGGTGACGGACCCGCTCTCGGCGCCGGAGAGCATGAGTTGCACAGGGTCGCCGGGAAGCGCGTGCATGATGGCGAAGACCGCAACCGAGACAAGGAGCAGGACAACGCCGAGTTGGGCGAGACGGCGGGTCAGGTAGGTGGCGAGCATGCGGCGAGCGCTACCGGTCGGTTTTCTCCGACAGCCTCATCGGCTGGGTCAACTCGACCGGCGCCGGGAAGTCCTCGCTGGGGAGCCAGTGGTAGAGGAGGTCTCCCGCCACTCTCTCCAGCAGCTCGTCGGCGCAGCGAATGCCGGAGGACCGCACCACGCCGGTCACATCGACCCGGCCGGTCACCTTCACCCTGAGGCGCACGCTGCCGCGGATGTCGTTGCCGGAAGACCTGATGACGGCCCGACACGCGGCTGGCACATGGACCAGCCTTTCGGTTTCCAGGAAGCGTTCGGGTGGTTCGACCGAGACTCTGCCCGACGGACCCGATATCGCCGGGGGTCCGAAGAAGAGGTCGAGCAGCGTGGCTCCGGGAGCCGGGGCCTCCGCGAGCTCGAGACTCAGGCCCGGCCTCGCCAGCGCGTCCCGACCCGGGACAACCATGAACAGGACCACGTGGACCAGGCCCGCGAGCACCCAGCACCCGATGAACAGCCTCCGTTCGGCCCTCCTGCGCCGGTCGATGCGGTGTGACATGTGAGGAAGTGTAGGTGCTGGCACACTACTCCCGCACCAGCTCCACGTTGTGCAGGAAGTAGAACTGCCCCTCCGACGCCAGCTGGAATCCCCGCACCTCGTCTGAGACCGCGTAGAAGATCGGCTCGCTCAGCGTCGGCAGCATCAGCGCGCTGTCCATGATGATTCGCTGGGCTTCCCGCGCCAGTTCGCACCGCGCGTCCGGGTCGGGGATCACCCGCAATTGGCTCACGATCCCGTCCAGTTCCGCGTCCACGAACCCCGTCCACGCCCACCCGCCGACCACGTCGTGGGCCGAGTTCCAGAGCATGTCCATCAGCAGCGGGTCCGGGCTGCGCTGGCGCTCGTAGATGAGGTCGAAGTCGCGGGCGTTGACCCTCTCGAGCTGAACCGGGCCGGGCACGATCTCGATCACCAGGTCGATCCCGAGCGGGCGCCACTGGGCCTGCACCGCCTCGCCCATCTCCTCGCGGTCCAGGATGGTCCAGCGCACCCTGAGCGGCGTTCCGTCCGCCACGCCGGAGATGCCGTGTGCCTCCCGGATGCCGTCGCCGTCCCGGTCGGTGTAGCCGGCCGCTTCCAGGAGCCGCCGGGCGGTCGCGGGGTCGTGCGGATAGTAGTCCGCGCTCCCCTGCCAGTAGCAGCGGTGGACCGTGTTCAGGGGGCCGTCGGAGGTGAGGTAGTGGCCATCGTAGAGCAGGTCGTTGATCGCGTGCTGGTCGGTGCCGTGCAGGAGCGCCTGCCGTACCCGCAGGTCGCTGAAGGGCGGGCGGCGCACGTTCATGACCATCTGCAATCCGGTTCCGGCCTGGTAGCCGGTGAGGAGCGAGAAGCCCTCGGCGCCGCGGTAGTCGTCGATGTACGTGGTGGGCAGGTTCATGGCAATATGGGCGTTGCCGGTCCTGACGACGTTGCCCAGCACGGCTTCCTCGCCGATGAAGCGGATCGTGACGCGTTCGACGCTGGCCGGACCCGGCTCGTCGGCGATCGAGTTCCACCCGCCGTATCCGTCCCAGCGCCGTACGGTCACGCGGTCGTTGGGCACCCACTCTTCCAGGAGGAAGGGCCCGGCGCCCACCAGGTGGCGGTCGAACGCCTCGATGCCCCAGCGCTCCGCGGCCGTGGGGGACCAGATGGGGACGCGCCGGAAGGCGTCGAGAACGGTCACCCAGGGAGCCTCGTAGTGCAGCGTGACGGTGGTGTCGTCGACGATCTCCACGCGCTCGACGGGGCCGACGTGCGCCGCCATCTCGCCGGACCGCGTGGCCGGGTCGAGGATGCGCTCGACGTTGTAGCGGACTGCCTCGGCATCGAATGGCGTGCCGTCCTGGAAGACGACATCGCTCCGCAGGGTGAACGTCCACTCGTCCGCGACCGCGTTCGACGACCAGCTCGTCGCGAGTGCCTGGTGGAACCCGCCGTCCGGGCCGATGATGAGCAGCGGGTCGGCGATCATGTAGTCGATGAGCCAGGCCGTCTGGTACGGCTCGATGTGGCCGTCGAGCGAAGCGGGCTCGCGCGAGGCGGGCCAGGCGATGACGAGATGGTTTGCGGCATCGTCGCCGCCAGGCCCGGAGTCGGGGGCGCACGCGGCGAGCAACGCCAAGGTGACAGCGGCTGTCCCGGCGCCGAAGAGACGGAATGCCGGGCCGTTCGTGACGGGCACGGCTACCGCGCCGCTCCCTGCAAGGGCGGCGTCCCTTCCCGCAGCGCCTTCGTGCCGTCCTTCAGCGCGTAGGCCTCGTAACCCACTGTCTGCAAGAGATTTGCAAGCTGTCCAGACTGGATTCCGTTGTCGCAGAACAGCACATACTTAACATCTTTGTTTAGTGTCGCGGCCAGTTCGGGGAAATCGGGGGGCAGCACGCGCCTCGAGCCGGGATGCCGCCATCCGTCGTCCTGCTGAGGGGGACGGCAGTCGATCACGCGGGCTCCGTCAGGGAGGACGTCGAGCCACAGGTAGTCACGCTGCAGGTCCGAGTCGGCGAGCTTCCGCACGTCCAGCACCCTGCGCGCGGCCACGGCGCGGTCGACCAGGCCGGGGTCGAGCGGCGCCTCCTCTCGGTCCACCGCCAGAATCTTCGCAGCCGTGACCGGCTTCCCCTCGAGAATCGCGCAGTACTCCTTGACGCGCGCGGAGAGAGCGGCCGTCCCGATCCGCTTCGCGATGCGGATGATCTCCTCCTTGTCGAGACCCACGAGCGGCCGGAGCACCGGCAGGGACGCGGCGGCCTCGATCGAGCGGAGGTTGCGGAGCGTCTGCGACGACACCTGGCCCAGCGACTCGCCGGTGACCAGTGCATCCGCGCCGATCTCGGCGGCCACGCGCTCGGCGGCCCGGTACATGAGCCGCTTGAGCACCACCTGCCAATAGCGGGGCGTGACGTCGGCCTGCAGCCGGCCGACCGCCTCTCCGAAGTCGACGACGTGCATGCGGGGGCGGTCGCCGTAGCTCCAGCGGTCGGTGAGCACCCTGGTGACCTGGATCACGGAGCGCTCGAAGGCGGGGCCGGCCAGGTTGCAGAAGACGTAGTCGAGGGTGACGCCGCGCTTGAGTAGGAGCCACGCGGCGACGGCCGAGTCGAAGCCGCCGGAGATTAGGCACACCGCCCGGCCCTGCACGCCCAGCGGGAGGCCGCCCGGACCTTCGGTGCGGCCGCTGAAGAGGTAGGCGCGCTGGTCGCGCACTTCGACGTGGACGGTGACTTCGGGCGTGGTCAGGTCGACGGTGCCGTAGGGATTGAGGGCGGCGCCGAGTTCGACCGCGATGTCGCGCGACGAGAAGGGGTGACGGCCGGTGCGGCGGGCGGCGATGGCGTAGCGATGTCCGGTGACGGCGTCCCGGTAGGTGTCATGACCCACCTTGACGATCGTGTCGAGGTCGGCCGCGAGCACGGCGTCCAGCCGGGAGAACGAGTTGATGCCGAAGACGCGGGTGGCGGCGGCCATGGCCTGGCCGGCGGCGGACGCGGCCTGGTCCGGGGTGAGCGTCGCCTGCTCGGCGGCGGGCGTGGAGCTCGGGGCGGGAATCGTGACGAACAGCCGGCTCCAGCGGTCGCGGATGGTGGCTGTGGCGCCGGTGGAGCGGAGGGCGTCGTCCAGGTTGCGCGCGAGCTGTTTCTGGAAGCGTCGCCGGGTGCGATTCGACTTGCTCGCGACCTCGGCGGCCAGGCGGACGAGGTAGCGGTTGTCTCGCAAGGCTGCGGGGGACCCGCCGGCAGAGACTTTGGCGTCAGCGCCCATTGGCCCTCGCCTCGATTCCTGCGCACCGATTCATGACGTCCTCAAAGCTCTCGCCCTCCTCCGGGAGCATCCCGGATCGCTGCATCTGACGATAGTCCTCGGCCAGGACATCGTACAGCGGGCGTTCCGGGATCAGCTGAAGGTTGCCGGTAACGGCGGCCATGTAGTCGATCCAGCCTCCGTCGACATCCTTTTCCCGGAAGAAGATCGCCTTGTGCCGCGCGACGGCGCGTGCCAACTCGCGATCGGCCAGGGCTTTCTCGACGAAGCCGCCGTCGTCGAGTCGAACGAGGTCGTGCCAATGCCGGGAGAGACGTGCTCCGCGGTGGCGCGCCCGGCGGCAGAAGACGTGAATGGCTGTGGCTTTCTCCCAGAAGGTGCGCTCGACCAGCATGACCGAAGGGCGTGCGGTGGGAAAGCTGACTTCTGGCACAAACCGGGCGGCATCGCATTCAACCAGTCGTCGTTCGCGAGGCTCACCGGTCGAGCGGGCGCCGAATTCGATCAGCACCTCGGGTTGGACGAATTCATGGTCGGTGAACAGGGGATCATAGGCCACCTTGAGGCGGTAGTCGTCGGCATGAAGCTGGGCGTCCCATCCGGCCCGGGTCATACGCTCGGCCAGCATCGGCAGTGCCTCGTCCCTCACCCACTCCGCCAGGCGTGGACGGATCGCGCGCGTCCAGCGCTGTTCCTGACTGCGGGTTGGGGGAAGCGCCTCGTTTCCGGAGTCGCCCACCAACTCCGGCACGAAACGCCGGATGTCATAGGTGACATCCACGTCCTCCGAGAACCGTCGGATAGCGCGATAGGCCTTTGACAGCGATGTGCCGCCCTTGAATACAAGGTCAACTCCGAAAGGCGCCTCGAACAGGACGGACAGGGTTTGAACGACCCAGATGTCCTTTTCGAGCAAGTATGCCCTGGGGCCAGCGACGGCCGCCGCGATCTTCAGCACACGACGCTGGTGTTGAACCGATAGCGAATGAAACGGAGTACTATCCATCGGCCACCAGGTCGCTTACCGGCTCGCCCAGCCAGGATGGCAGGATTGCCCGTGCGGCAGCGAGTTCCGCCAAGTCGTCGTCGGACAGTTTGTGTCGGATCTGTTCAAGACCGCTCGCGATCTCCAGGCGACCGAGCCACGATAGCGCACGGACCGCGAGGCCCGCCGGCCGGCCAGGCGCTACCAACTGCCATCGTGGAGCGTGCCGCAACTGAATGACCTGGGCGAAAAGCCTCAGCGTGCGTGTCGGTCCCGATGTCAGGTACACCGACCTTATCGGCACCTGTCGCGTAAGGCCGAGTACGTTCGCCGCGGCGCCACCGGAGCCCACGATCGTCTCTCCCCAAAGCGCCGACAGTGACGCGATGACTTTGGGAACCGAAGGCGCGTGAACCCCAAACCGGGTCTTGATTGGCCGCATGTAGACCCCCCGGCAAACCCGCAACAGCCGCCCGCGCCGAGCCAGCCGC
>CAZRQE010000152.1:0-10079 GCA_964602175.1 uncultured Gemmatimonadaceae bacterium
CCCATCAGCCGCGCGCCCCCGTACGCGGCACTCCCGCCATCGCGGCCACCATCCCACGCCGGTCCGCGCTTCGCACCAGCGCCTCCCCGACGAGTACCGCATCCGCCCCCGCGGCGGCCACGCGGGCCACGTCGGCGGCGCTCCCGATCCCGCTCTCGGACACCAGCAGCACCTCGCCCGGCACGTACTTCGCCAGGCGCTCGGTGACCGCGAGGTCGGTGCGGAAGACCGAGAGGTCGCGGTTGTTGACCCCGAGCAGCATCGTCCCGGCCTCGAGCGCCGCCTCCACCTCCCACTCGTCGTGCGCCTCCACCAGGGCCGTCATTCCCATGTCGTGTATCATCGCGCGCAGGTCGCGCAGCAGGACCGGGTCGAGAATCCGCACGATGAGCAGCACCAGGTCGGCCCCCGCGGCCCTGGCCTCGACGACCTGGATCTCGTCCACCACGAAGTCCTTCCGCAGGACGGCGACACCGCCACCCGCGCGCACGTCACGCAGGTCGTCGAGCGAGCCGCCGAACCAACGGGAGTCCGTGAGCACGCTGATCGCCAGCGCCCCGCCCTCCTCGTACGCGGCCGCCAGTTCCACAGGATCGAGCCCCGTGTCGATGTCCCCGGCCCCCGGCGAGCGGCGCTTCACCTCGGCAATCACGCCCACGTTGCCGCTCCGGCTCAATGTCCGGAGCACCGGCCGCGGCGCGGGAGCGTCGCCCGCCGCCCGGAACAGATCCGCGCGCGCGGCCCTCAGCGCTGCGACCTCGACCGCCTTGCCGGCAACGATGCGCTCCAATATGCCGGGCCCGGTCACAGCGGCGTCGGTCACGGCCGGATCGGTCACGCGGGGTTGTGTTTCGGGCAAGATTCGGTTACCATTATTCGGAGCCTGTTCGGTCGCGCGCGCAGGCGATTCCCGTCCCCTCCACGGAGATCGGCCTCCCAAGATAAGGAAAGAGCGATGCCTCTGACGAAGCGCCAGAAGCAGATCCTGGATTTTCTCAAGGAATTCATCGGCGAGCACGGCTACGCCCCCTCCTTCGACGAGATCCGCGCGGCCTTCGGCTACACGTCCCTGGCAACCGTCCACGAGCACCTGAGCAACCTGCAGCGCAAGGGGTACATCCGCCGGTCCTACCGCGAGAGCCGGTCGGTGGAGTTCCCTCCGGACGAGGAGCCCACGGTGGCGCTGCCGCTGCTCGGCACGGTGGCCGCGGGGATGCCGATCGAGGCCGTCGAGGACTCCGAGAGCTTCGCGGTCCCCGGCGACATGATCCGCAAGGGATTCGAGCACTACGTGCTGCGCGTGTCCGGGCAGTCCATGATCGACGAACACATTCGCGACGGGGACCACATCATCGTCAATGCGCGGGAGACCGCCGAGGACGGCGAAATGGTGATCGCGCTGGTCGGGGACGAGGCCGCCACGGTCAAGAAGCTCTACCGCGAGCCGGGAAACAAGATCCGGCTGCAGCCCGCCAACGAGAACGTTCCCCCGCTCATCGAGCCCGCCGCCAACGTGCGCGTCCAGGGCGTCGTGGTGGGGCTGATCCGAAGCTACTGAGGCGTCAGCGCGCCGCGCGGCTGGCCCGCACGAGGCCGTCCAGCACAGCCGCCGCCGCGCCGGAATCGATCGCCCGGGCGCCCGCCGCAACGCCCTCGGCCAGCGAGTCCACCCGGCCCGCCACAAGGAACGCCGCCGCCGCATTCACGAGCACCGCCGACCGGCCCGCGCCCCGGTCCTCACCCGTCACCACCGCGCGCACCACCGCCGCGTTCTCCTCGGGCTCCCCGCCGACCAGATCGTCCGGGTCGACCGCGTCCACGCCCAGTTCCCCGGGCGTCACCTCGTACGACGACACCACGCCGCCCCGCAGCTCGGCCACGCGCGTCGGGCCGCACGGGCTGATCTCGTCCATGCCGGGAGCGCCGTGCACCACAAGCGCGCGTTCGTGTCCCAGCTCGGCCAGTCCCCGCACGACCAGATCCACGAAGTCCGGATCGGCCACGCCCACCACCTGGCGGCGGGCGCCCGCCGGATTGGCCAACGGCCCCAGCAGGTTCATGATCGTGGTGATCCCGAGCGCCTGGCGCACCGGGCCGACGTGGCGCATCGCAGGGTGGAGCAGCGGCGCGAACATGAACACGATCCCCGTCTCCGCCAGCACCGCGGCCATGCCCCCCGGCGAGAGCTCGACCTCGACCCCCAGCGCTTCGAGCACATCGGCGCTCCCGCACCTGGAGGTGAACGAGCGGTTGCCGTGCTTCGCCACGCGCACCCCGCCCGCCGCCGCAACCAGCGCCGCCGCGGTCGAGATGTTGAAGGTCGAGGTGCCACCCCCGCCGGTGCCGCAGGTGTCCACCAGCCCGGCCGGGTCGGGAGCGGGCACGGGAATCATCGCGGCCCTGAGCGCCTCGACTCCGCCCGCAATCTCGGACGGCGCCAGCCCCTTCGTCTGCAGCGCGGCCAGCAATCCCCCCGTCGTGACCTGCGGCGCAGCCCCGGAAACGATGTGGCCGAAGGCGTCCCGGGCCTCGGCTGCGGTGAGGTCCACCCCGCGCACCGCCTTCGCAAGAAGGGGAACAAGGCTGAACGTCGCGTCGGTCACTGTCATGCACAAAGCTAGCGCCGCGCGAGATGGTTGCGGCAACCCGCCGCCCGCGACGCCAACCCGCCGGTTGACTGTACCCCCACCCCGGGTAGCTTTCGCACCATCCCCCACCCGGGTTGAGCAACCTGGTCAGACGCCGCCGCCGGACATGAGCGATTCCGAGACCCGCTTCAAGCTGACCCTGCACTACGACGGCTCCGCCTTCCACGGGTGGCAGCTTCAGCCCGGCCAACCCACGGTGCAGGGCGCGCTCGAGGCGGCCGCGGAGCAACTCGCGGGCAGCCGCCGTCCGGTCGTCGGAGCGGGCCGCACGGATACGGGCGTTCACGCCACGGGCCAGGTGGCGGCCGTGACCATGCCCTCGCGCTGGGAGGCTCCGGCCCTTGCCAGGTCCCTCAACGCGCTGCTCCCCGATTCGCTGTGGATCGAGCGCGCAGAGCCCGTCCCGGCCGACTTTCATCCGCGGTTCGGGGCGACCTCGCGCAGCTACGAGTACAGGGTCGGGATCGCCGCGCGGACCGCGTCCCCGTTTCATCGCCGCGGGTGCTGGCCCCACGGCGCTCCGTTCGATCTGGACGCCGCGCAGCGCACCGCGCAGGTCCTCGTCGGGGTGCACGACTTCCGTGCCTTCGCGAAGTCGGGGCAGCCGCAACGGGGGCACATCTGCCGGGTCACGCAGGCCCGGTGGCGTCCCTGGGAGGACCTCGGCGCGGTCTTCGAGATCACCGCAAACCGCTTTTTGCACCGGATGGTGCGATATTTGACAGGGACGATGGTGGACATCGCGCGGCACAGGCGCACAGAGGAGGAGATGGCCCTTCTGCTCAGCGGAGAGACCGATCTGACGACATCCCCGCCCGCACCGCCCCAGGGGCTCTGCCTGACCCGGGTGGACTACGCGGACAAGGATACCGTGACGCCCGAGTGTAAACCAAAGTTGTCAATTGGTAAACCAAAGTTGACATCCTGGTTGGCTCCAACGGCGCTGGTCACGCTGTTGGCGGCATGCGAGCCGTCGTCTCCCCGCGCGGCGGTGCCCGACGCGGTGTCGGCGCCAACTTCGATTCCGGCGTCTGCGGCCGCGTCCCCAGGCCAGTCCCTCTCCGACTCGCGCGCCACCGCCATCGTGCGGGCAGCGCGGACCGTGGCGCCGTCGGTGGTCGCCGTGTCGGTGCGGAGGCACCAGCAGGTGCGCCGCCGCAGCTTCTTCGACGACTACTTCCTCCCCTTTCGCGAGACCCGCCGCCTGGGTTCCGGCTTCGTTGTGGACCAGCGCGGCACCGTCCTGACGAACCACCACGTGATCGCCGGCGCGACCGAGATCCTGGTCACGCTGCCCGATGGGCGCGACTTCGACGCCACCCTGGCCGGCTCCGACCCGGCCACCGACGTGGCGGTGCTCACGCTCGACGGCGCCGCGGGACTGCCCGTCGCGCCGCTCGGCACCGCGGCGGACCTGCTGATCGGGGAGTGGACCGTCGCCATCGGCAACCCGTTCGGGGGACTGATCTCCAACCCCGAGCCCTCCGTGACGGCGGGCGTGGTGAGCGCGCTCGGGCGTCACATCATTCCCGGCGAGGACGACGACGGGTTCTACCTGGGCATGATCCAGACCGACGCGTCGATCAACCCGGGCAATTCGGGCGGGCCGCTGGTCAACGCGGTAGGCGAGGTGATCGGCATGAACACGTCGATCCTGTCGCGCTCGGGAGGCAGCGAAGGACTGGGGCTCGCCATTCCGATCGACCGCGCGCTCACGGTGGCCCGCGACCTCGTCGAACACGGAGAGGTGCAGCGCGCGTGGCTGGGTCTGGGCGTGGACGCGGTGGAGGCCGACGGCTTCGGCCGCTCGCGGGGCGTGCGCGTCGCGCGGGTGACGCCCGGCTCTCCGGCGGCGGCTGCCGGGATCCGCGAGGGGGCGCGCCTGCTCCGCGCCGGATCGAGCCGCATGGCGACCCCGCTCGACTACACGGCCGTGCTGCTCGACCTGAGGGCCGGCGACCGGATCGAGCTGGCGCTGGAGGGGACGGGCGCCGTGCAGCTCCAGGCGACGCCGCTCCCGTCCGCCGCGGCCGACCGGGTGGAACTGCTGCGCGATCTCGAGGTCGTGACCGTGACGCCCGGGATCCAGGCCGAGCGCGGTCTGGCGTCGGCCGAGGGCGCGCTCGTGGTGGAGATCTCGGACGCGCTCGCGCGCCGGATCGGACTCGCGGCGGGGGATGTGCTGCTCGCCGTGAACAACAGGCGGGTTCGCACGGCCCGTGAAGCCGCCGACGAACTGCGCCGCACCCAGCGCAGCGGACGCTCCTTCGTCCTCCTCTTCGAACGCAGCGGCCGCATGGTGAGGACGGGACTGCTCGAATGGCGATGACCCCCGCGCGATGACCCCCGTCTCCAACCCCGCCTCCGACCGCTACACGCACCCGCTGTCGGCGCGGTACGTGTCAGGCGAGATGGAGCGCATCTTCGCCCCGGCCTTCCGCTTCGGGACCTGGCGGCGGCTGTGGCTCGCGCTTGCCGAGGCCCAGCGGGACGCCGGTCTGGACATCCCCGGACGCGCGATCGACGAAATGCGGGCCGCGCTGGACGACATCGACCTGGACGCGGCCGCCCGCTACGAGCGCCGGTTCCGGCACGACGTGATGGCGCACATCCACCTCTTCGGCGACGCGGCGCCGGCCGCCCGCGGGATTCTGCACCTCGGCGCGACCAGCGCCTTCGTCGGCGACAACACGGACCTGATCCAGCATCGCGAGGCCATGACGATCGTCCGCGACCGCGTCGTAGCCGCGATTCGCGCGCTGGCGGGGTTCGCCGCGGAGCACCGGGCCCTCCCGACGCTGGCCTACACCCACTTCCAGCCGGCCCAGCCCACGACCGTCGGGAAGCGCGCCACGCTGTGGATCCAGGATTTCCTGCTGGACCTCGAGGAGATCGAGCACCGGCTGGCGAACCTGAGACTGCGGGGCGTGCGCGGCACGACCGGTACGCAGGCCTCGTTCCTGCAACTCCTCGGCGGCGACCACGCCCGGGTCGACGCGCTGGAGCAGGCCGTGTGCCGCCGGCTGGGCTTCGACGAGTGCTACCCCGTGACCGGCCAGACCTATCCGCGCAAGGTGGACCAGGCGTTCCTGGCGACGCTGGCGGGCGTGGCGGCGTCGGCCTCCAGGATGGCGCACGACATCCGGCTGCTGTCGCACCTTCGCGAGCTGGAGGAGCCGTTCGAGCAGGACCAGGTCGGCTCGTCGGCGATGCCCTACAAGCGCAACCCCATGCGGAGCGAGCGGATCTGCGCGGTTGCGCGCCACGTGATCGCGCTCGCCTCGGATCCCGCGCACACGGCGGCGACGCAATGGCTGGAACGGACGCTGGACGACTCCGCCAACAAGCGCCTCGCGATTCCGGACGCTTACATGGCCACCGACGCCATCCTCGTGCTCACCGAGAACGTCGCCGCGGGGCTGCGGGTGAACGCGGGCGTGGTCGCGGCCAACCTCGCCGTGCACCTGCCGTTCATGGCCATGGAGTCGGTGCTCATGGGGACCACCACCGGGGGCGGCGACCGGCAGGACGCGCACGAGCGCATTCGCCGGCACACGCTGGCCGCCGCGCGCCGCATGACCGAAGGCGAGGACGGCGACCTGTTCGCGCGCATCGCCGCCGACGAATCGCTGGGCGTGAGCGCCGAAGAGCTGGAGGAGCTCGCGCGGCCGGAGAAGCTGGTCGGACGCGCGCCCGAGCAGGTGGACGCGTTCCTGGCGAAACATGTGGCGCCCGTGCTGGAGCGGTACGGCGAGGTGCGGACCCGAGGAGAGGTGAGGGTGTGACGACCGCCACGACCCTCCCCCTCCCCCTGCTCTTCCGCGGCAAGGTCCGCGATGTGTACGAAGTGCCGGAGGCGGGCGACTTTCTGCTCCTCGTCGCCAGCGACCGCGTCAGCGCCTTCGACGTGGTGATGAACGAGCCGGTGCCGGATAAGGGCTGCGTGCTCACGCAGATCACCGCGTGGTGGCTGGGCACTCACCTCGCGGACATCCCCAACCACCTCGTCTCGGTACGCCCCTCCGAAATCCGCCGCCTGGTCCCGCGGCTGGCCGACTGCCCCGGCGCGTGGGAAGGCCGGGCGACGCTGGTCCGGCGGACGCGGCCGATTCCGGTCGAATGCGTGGTGCGGGGCTACCTGTCGGGCTCCGCGTGGAAGGAGTATCGTCAGGCGGGGACGCTGGCCGGCGAGTCCCTGGCGCCGGGGCTGGTCGAGAGCGACGCGCTGGTGCCGGCCATCTTCTCGCCCGCGACGAAGGCCCAGGAGGGCCACGATGAGAACATTACGTTCCGCCACGTGACCGACCTTCTGGGCGCCGAACTCGCCAGCCGCCTGCGGGAACGGTCGCTGGACATCTACGAGCGCGGGCGCACGGCGGCCGCGGAAGCCGGCATCATCCTGGCCGACACCAAGTTCGAGTTCGGGGTTTCGCCAGAGGGCGAGCTCCTGCTCATCGATGAAGTCCTCACCCCGGATTCGTCGCGCTTCTGGCCGCGCGAACACTATGCGACGGGTCGGGGACAACCGTCCCTTGACAAGCAGCCTGTACGCGATTATTTGGAGACTCTGGAGGGCTGGAACAAGCAATATCCGCCTCCTCCGCTGCCTCCAGAGGTGGTCGCGGCCACCTCGGAGCGCTACCGCGACGTGTTCCGGCGGCTCACCGGCACGGAGCTTGACCGGTACGAGCCGCCGCGCTTCGTGGGCGGCGTGGCGGCCGGCGAAGGGGCGCGTGCAGCCCACGGCGCGGAGGCCCGGCCGTGAGCCTCCCCGTGGCGCGCGAGGGGCTCCCCTTCATCCTCCTCTTCCTGGCCGCGGCCGTGCTCGCGGCCGTCTGGGCACGCAGCGGCGGCTGGGGCGCGCGCGCGGCCTTGCCCGCCGGGCTGCTGATGCTCACCCTCTTCGTGGTGTACTTCTTCCGCGATCCCGAGCGCCGCGTTCCGGCGGACCCGGACGTCGTGGTGTCTCCGGCCGACGGCACGGTCATGAGCGTTCGCGAGATCGCGGGCGAAGCGGCGGGCACGGCGTTCATGGGGGAGACGGCGACCCGCGTCACGATCTTCCTGAGCATCTTCAACGTGCATGTGCAGCGCGCGCCGCTCGGAGGGCGGGTGGACGCGTACGACTACCGGCCGGGGCGGTACCTGCCCGCCTGGCGCGAGGAAGCCAGCAGCGAGAACGAGCAGGCGTCGCTGGGGCTCGCGACCGCCGAGGGACCGGTGGTGGTCCGCCAGATCGCCGGCCTGGTGGCGCGCCGGATCGTGACGTATCCCCGCGAGGGCGACAGCCTCGAGCGCGGCGAACGCATCGGCCTGATCCGCTTCGGTTCGCGCGTGGACCTGTTTCTGCCGCCCGACTGGACCGTGACCGTCGGCGCGGGCGACCGCGTGCGGGGCGGCGAGACCCCGGTGGCCCGCATCAACCGGACGGGGGAGTGACCGTGACGCCCCGCGACCGCAAACCCGGCCGCTGGCGCAGGCTGCGCAGCGAACGCCCCCGCCCGAACCTCAGGCGCGGGGTCATCATCCTGCCTTCGGCCTTCACGCTGGGCAACCTCTTCTTCGGGCTCTACGCGATGATCGCGGCCTCCCGCGGCGACTTCATCTGGGCGGCGTGGTGCATCGTCATCGCGTGGATCCTGGACTACCTCGACGGAAGGGTGGCGCGGGTCACCCGCACGGGATCCGCCTTCGGGGCCGAACTGGACTCGCTCACCGACGCGATCTCCTTCGGGGTGGCGCCGGCGCTGATCCTCATCTTCCTCTACTTTCCGCAGGCCGACTGGAGCTGGGTGATCGGGTTCGCGTACGTCTCGGCCGCCGTGATCCGGCTGGCACGCTTCAACGTCGAGCAGGGGGGCGAGGCCCGCAGCCACTTCCACGGCCTTCCAAGCCCCGCGGCCGGCGTGCTGCTCGCGACGCACTACCCGTTCACCACCACCGCATTCTTCCAGCAGTACCTGGCGGAGCTTCCCTGGCCGCAGATCATGGTGATCACGACCGTCCTGGTCTCGATCCTCATGATCAGCCACATCCCCTACGCCAAGATGCCGCCGCTGGACGTCCGGACCCGGCGCGGGATCGTCCGGACGACGCTGCTGCTGGGCTGCTTCGTGCTCGCCGTCACGGTCCCCTACTACTGGTTCTTCCCCGCAATCGTGGGCTACGCCCTGTGGGGATTCCTCCGGTCGGTCTTTCTGGGCCTCCACGCCCGGCTGCCCGAGCGCGACCCGCTGCTGGACGAGGAGCCGGACGACGAGGACCCGGACGTCGAGCCCCGCGAAGTGGACTACCAGGAACTGACCCACGAGCCGGAGACTGACGGCGACACGGACGGCGGCGACGCCGACCAACGCAGCGACCGCGAAACCGATATCATTCAATGGAAGGAGAGGCGCTCTTGAGCCGATTCACAGTGGAAGTCCTGGTCACCCCCAGGCCCGGCCTCCTGGACCCGCAGGGCAAGGCGATTCATCACGCGCTGGCCTCGCTCGGCTACGACACCATCGAGGACGTCCGCGTCGGCAAGGCGATCTACCTGGACGTGGCCGCCGAATCGCCGGCCGAGGCCACGGAGCGGGTGGAAGAAGCCTGCCGCAAGCTGCTCGCCAACCCCGTGACCGAGGATTTCCGGGTCACGGCGGCGGCCGGAGGCACCGAGACAGCCGCGGGAGGCGTCCGATGAGGGTCGCCGTCATCACCTTTCCGGGGTCCAACTGCGACCAGGACTGCTTCCGGTCGGTGGAAGTGGCGGGCGGCACGCCCAGCTACGTGTGGCACAGGGAGACTTCGCTCGGCGACGCGGACGCGGTCATCGTGCCCGGCGGCTTTGCGCATGGGGATTACCTGCGGCCGGGCGCGATCGCGCGCTTCAGCCCGATCATGGACGCCGTCATCGCTTTCGGGCGCGAAGGGGGTCTGGTCGTCGGGATCTGCAACGGCTTCCAGGTGCTCTGCGAGGCCGGGATGCTGCCGGGGGCGCTACTCCGCAATCGGTCGCTGCGCTTTCAGTCCCACAACTGCCACCTGCGGGTCGAGCGGACCGGCACGCCGTTCACCGCCGACTACCTGCGGGGACAGGTCCTCCGCATGCCACTGTCGCACGCCGACGGCAACTACTACGCGGACCCCGAGACGCTGGCCGGTCTCGAGGCGGACGGCCGCGTCGTGTTCCGCTATTCCAACGCCCGCGGCGACGTGACGCAGCCGGCCAATCCCAACGGCTCGCTGAACAACATCGCGGGCATCGTCAACGCGCGGGGCAACATCCTGGGCATGATGCCGCACCCGGACCGGGCCTTCGAAGCCGCACTGGGTTCCGTGGACGGCCTGCCGCTCTTCCGCTCGCTGGTCGGGGCGGATGTGGCGGTCGGCGCCGGCAGCACGCGGGAGGTGGCATGATCGCGACCGCCCAAGCCCCCCGTCCCCGTC
>CAZRQE010000153.1:0-10955 GCA_964602175.1 uncultured Gemmatimonadaceae bacterium
ATCCGCACCCCCGGCTCCCACGCGGCCACCCTCCCCACCACCGCCGACGCGGCCACCGAGTAGGGCGACACCAGGTACAGCTGGCCCGGCCCCGAGCGGCCCGGGAAGTTGCGGTTCTGGGACGACACCGAAACCTGTTCGGCCGTGCGGGTGACCCCAGGCCCGGCCGCGATGCACGCGCCGCACCCCGGCTCGATGAACTCGGCGCCGATCTCGCGGAACAGGTCCAGGTACCCCTGCTCTCGCGCGTACTCCCGCACGTCGGTCGAGCCGCACTGGATGTAGCAACTCACGTCGGGGTGCACGCCGAGGCCCCACCGGTCGCGAGCCTCGCGGAAGACGCGCGCGTACATGTCCATGTCTTCCTTCTTGCCGGCCGTGCACGACCCGGCGTACGCGATCTCGATGGGGACGGGGTCGGCGAGTTCGTCGATGTAGAGGCCGTTTCCGGGATCGCCAGGCAGCGCGACCATGGGGCGCAGGTGCGTCGCGTCGATCTCGATGACCTTCACGTATTCGGCGCCGGGGTCGCTGTGCACGCCCTCGACCAGCGCCCGCGCGCGCGCCACTTGCATGCCCCGCTCCCGCACGAGGAACTCGACCGTCCTCTCGTCGGCCGCGACCAGACCCGTGAACGCACCCACTTCCGCAGCCATATTGGTCATGGTCGCTCTTTCGTCCACCGACAGCCCTTCCACGACCGGGCCCGCGTACTCGATGATCTGGCCGATCGCGTGGCCGTCGCGCACGTAGGGGTGGCGCAGGATCTCGAGCATCAGGTCCTTGGCGGTCGCGTTGGCGGGCAGCTCGCCGCCCACCACCACCTTGAACGACGGCGGAATGCGCGCGCGCACGTCCTTCGTGATCCACGAATTGAAGATCGCCGTGGTGCCGACCCCGAACGCCAGCGCGCCCACCGCGCCCGCGTGGGGCGTGTGGGAATCGGTGCCGATGATCAGCATGCCCGGCTCGGCGTAGTCCTCGAGGATCTTGGAGTGGCAGATCGCCTCGGAGCCCATGACGTGGCCCTGCTGCTCGCCGTAGAGGCGGATCCCCTGCTTCTCGGAGAACTCGCGCTGCTTGGCCTCGAGCTGGTTGGCGACCTCCAGCAGCCCCTGCTCGATCCGCTCCTGGCTCATCACCTTGTGCAGGAAGGTCAGGTGGTCGCGGAAGAAAAGGATCGAGTCGGGATCGAGCACCCGCGCGTCGGCGCCCAGCTTCTGCTCGAAGAAGATGGCGGCCATCGGGGTCACGTACTCGTGGCTGAAGCGGATGTCGGCGCGGAAGAATCCCGCCTCGCCGGGTTCGGTCCAGTCGGTGCCGACCTGGTCGGTGGAAGCGTCGACGACCCATTTCCTGGCGAAGATCTTCTCGCCGAGCGTCATGGGGCGGGGCCCCGCGTCGCCTGCGGGAGGGCCGGCCAGCGCGCGCGGCGACGGGAGCGTCACCTGGCCCCCCATGCGGGCCATGTTGAACTCGAACAGGCCACCGTACTCGATGATCTGCCGGGTGATGTCGTCGGTCCCAGCCGTGAATTCGCTCAGCGGGATCGGCTCGCCCGAGCGGATGCGGTCGATCAGCCCGAAGTCGGTCGTGGTGAGGATGCCCAGGTTCTGGCAGTTCTCGTTGTAGATGCGCTCGATGCTCTCGCTGACGACGACCTTGATCCCCGCCATCAGCTCGGCGTACGGGCTCTGCTCGCGGCTCGACCCCTTGCCGCGGCGCTTGCCGGCGACGGAACAGATGAACCCGGCGTTCTTGACGCTGCCGCGCTCGATGGGGGCCTCTGTGCCGCCCTGTGCGCTCGCGGCCTCAAGCCCCAGGTAGGGGAATTCGCCCAGGGTCTCGTCGTAGAAGAAACAGATGTAGGCCGGGGTGATCTCGTCGGTGCTGATCTGGTCGCGGAGGCTGGCCTTGAGCCCGGGTGTGAGGTCGAGGTCGAGCCCCTCGTGGAGCTGGCGCCGGATCAGGTCGGCGTCGTGCGCCAGGAACAGGACGCGCCCGCCGAAGGAGACCTCCGGCGGGCGCTTGCGGACCTGCGCCCTCGTCAACTGAAGTCCGTCCCCAGGATCACGAAGTAGATGATCACCGCCACGGCGATCGGAGCCACCCAGCGGATGAAGAAGCGCCACGCGCCGTACTTGAACCAGCGCGGTTCGGTGCCGTCCACAAGCTCGCTCATCGTGTCCTTGCGGGTCATGAACCAGCCCGCCGCCAGGGTGATGAAGAACCCGCCTGTCGGCAGCATCCAGTTGGAGACGAAGTGGTCCGCGGTCGCGAACCAGCCGACCTTGCCGTCGAAGACCTCCATCGTGGACAGGAAACCGTCAGCGGGGACTCCCAGAAGTCCGGGAATCGACAAGACAGCGAAGCTGGTGAACACAAAGATCGCAGCCCCGGCACCAATGGTCGCCTTGTGACGGGCCAGGCCACGCTCGTCGATCAGGTAGGCGGACACGACTTCCAGCAGGGAGATCGTCGAGGTCAGCGCGGCCAGGGCCACGAGTACGTAGAAAAGGGGTCCCAGGACGACGCCGAAGGGCACCTCGGTGTAAAACAACTCTGGCAGCGAGATGAAGAGCATCCCGACCGTGGACCCGCCGACCTCGTCACGCATCCCCGCTACCGAAAAGATGACCGAAAACATGATCACGGTCGCGACCAGCGCGATGATGGTGTCCAGCGCCACGATCGCCCCCGACGCCTTCACGACCGAGTGCTTACGGGAAATGTAGGAGCCGTAGGTGATCATCGCCCCCATGCCGAGAGACAGCGTGAAGAAGGAATGACCGAGTGCCTCGAGGATCCCCTCCATTCCCAGTTCGCTGAAGTTGGGGCGGAAGATGAAGCTCAAGGCCTCGGCGGAACCACTCATGCCAAGCGCACTGACGAGCATCAGCAGCAGGATGCCGAACAGGATCGGCAGGAAGATCCGGGCGATCTTTTCAATCCCCTTGCTCACCCCGAAATAGACCACAGCGATCGTCCCGAGGCTGAACCCCAGCGACAGGAGCAACTGCAGACCGGTGTTGAGCGCCTGCTCGTTGAAGAGGTCCCCCGCCGACATTCCTACAGGGTAGCCGCCGAAGGTCCAGCCGATCGTCTGTGTGAAGTAGTAGAGCGACCACCCCGCGATGACCGTGTAGTAGCTGAGCAGAATGAAGCCAGCCAGCACGCCCCATCCTCCCACCAGTCCCCCGAGTGCACGGCCACCGGGCCACTTGGACGCCACGGCGTCCTTCAGCGCTCCCACCGCGCTCTTCTGGCTGCGACGCCCGATCAGCAGCTCGGCCATCATGATCGGCAGGCCGACTGCCGCGATGCAGATCAGGTACACGAGAACGAACGCTCCCCCTTCGTTCTCCCAGGTGATGAAGGGGAACTTCCAAAGGTTGCCGAGGCCGATCGCGCTGCCGGTGGCGGCCAGCACGAGGCCGGTGTTGGAACTCCAATGGTCGCGGGGTTGGTTCATGAGGCTTTCCGATTCGGGGTGGGCGGGCATTCGGGAGTCGGGTAGTGTCCGGCGGGTCTCGCGGGAGGCTTGACGCAACGCAAGATCCGATTCTCTAATCCTACCCTGCGCCTCGGCAGGCCACCAGCCGAACGTCCGGACGTGGTACCTTTAGGTCCGCACGGCCCGGCTACGGTGTCGCCCGCGGCGACCCGGCCAACCCAACGTCGAAACCTGCTTCGGGAAGGCGCGACTTGAACCGGCATCTGCCTTATACGACGGTCCTCCTGCTATTGGGAGTCCTTGCTTGCAATCCCGCTCCCGGTCCTGCAGGCGAAGAGAGCACCCCCGCCGTCGCCCTGCTCACCTCCGGCCCGGTCAGCGACGCTGGCTGGCACGCGGGGGCCTACGAGGGCCTGCAGCTCATCGGCGACTCGCTCGGCTTCCGCATCTCGCACCAGCAGACGCGCACACCCGCCGAGTTCGACGAGGCCTTCATCTCGTACGCCGAAGCCGGCTACGGCCTGATCTTCGGGCACGGATTCGAGTACCAGGACGCGGCCAGCCGTGCCGCCGAGCAGTATCCGGACGTCACGTTCGTGATCTCGTCGGGGTCCCGCCCGTCGGCCAACGTGGTGCCGCTGATCTTTCACCTCAACGAGGCGACCTACCTGGCGGGGATGGCGGCGGCCGCGGTGAGCCAAAGCGGAGTGCTCGGCATGGTGGGCGGCGTGGAGATCCCCTCGGCCAAGGGCACGTTCGTCGCGTTCGAGGCGGGAGTGAAGGCGGTGAACCCGGACGCTACGGTGTTCGAAACGTTCATCGGCAACTGGGACGACGTGTCCGCGGCCAAGGAGGCGGCGGCCGCCCAGCTGCGGCAGGGAGCGGACGTACTGATCCACAACGTGGACGCGGCCAGCTTCGGCTTCTTCCAGGCGGTGCGCGAGGCCCGCGAAGACGGACGCCAGACGTGGGCGTTCGGGATGAACCGCGACCAGAACGACGTGGCACCCGACGTGATCGTGGGGAGCGCCGTGATCGACATTCCTGCCATGTTCCTGCGCACCGCGCGGGCGTGGGAAGCGGGAACCCTCACCGACGAGGTACTGTACTCGGGTATCGCGGCGGGCGCGGTGGATTTCGTGGCCAATCCGGCCCAGGCCGGGGTGATTCCGGATGACGTGCTCGCCGCCATCAACAGGGCCCGGGACCAGATCGTCGCGGGGACCCTGGAGGTGCCGCGGATCGAGTTCGTGGAAGGCTTGTGACAGCCGCCGCACGACTCGACGGCATCACAAAGCGGTTTGGCCCCATCACGGCCCTGGACGCGGTCGACTTCGAACTGGCGCCGGGCGAGATCCACGGTCTGCTCGGGGAGAACGGGGCCGGAAAGACGACGCTGGCAAATATTCTGGGCGGTCTTCTGGTCGCGGAAACGGGCGTCGTCGAGATCGGGGGGCGGCGCGTTGATTTGAGGAGCGCGCGCGACGCCCGCGCGCTCGGCGTGGCGATGGTGCACCAGCACTTCTCGCTCGTGCCGCGATTCACGGGGTTCGAGAACGTCGCGCTGTTCAACGGGGAGGCGTGGACGCGGCGGGGCACGGCCGCGCGTGGCTACCGCAGCCAGGTCGAGGCGCGCGCCCGCGAGCTGAAGCTGGACGTTGAGCTGGACGAGCCAGTGGCCGCTCTGGGAGTCGGCGAGCGCCAGCGGATCGAGATCCTGAAGGCGCTGATGAGCGACACGCGCGTGCTCCTGCTCGACGAGCCCACCGCCGTGCTGGCGCCGCAGGAGGTGGAGGGGCTCTTCGCCGTGCTCCGCGAGGTGGCCGGCGCAGGGACGGCGATCGTGCTGGTCGCGCACAAGCTGGACGAGGTGCTGGCCGTGGCCGATCGCGTGACCGTGCTGAGGCGGGGACGGCACGTGCTGACCGAGGAGGCGGCCGGATTGTCGGCGCGCGCGCTGGCAGAGGCAATGGTGGGGAGAGGGGCGGCGGCCGCGACGGCTGGCGGCGGCCGGTGGGCAGCCGGTAGCGGAGGCGAACCGCCGGGCGCGCGGGCTGCGGAAGACGAAGGTGGGCGGACGGGCCAGGCCGATGCGGATTCCGCCCCGGTGGCGGTGCTCGACGACGTGACGGTGGGCACCGGCGAGGCACCGGCGCTCCGCGACGTCAGCCTGACCGTACATCGCGGCGAGATCCTCGGCATCGCAGGGGTGGACGGGAACGGGCAGCGCGCGCTCGCGGCGGTTCTGGCCGGCATCGTCAGGCCGGACACCGGTACCGCCAGCCTGCCGGACGAAGTGGGGTGGATCCCGCAGGACCGCAGCGACGAAGGGCTTGTGAAGGAATTCACAATCGTCGAAAACGTGGCCCTGGCGCTTCACGGGAACGCCGCGCACCGCCGGGGCCCGTGGCTCGACTGGGCCGGGATCGGCGACCGCGCCGCGGCGCTGGTGGACGAGATGGACGTGCTCGCCGGGTCGCCGGGCGCCCGCGCCGGCACCCTTTCCGGGGGCAATCAGCAGAGGGTCGTTGCGGGACGCGAGTTCCTGCGGGCCGGAGAACTGCTCGTGGCCGAATCGCCCACGCGCGGCCTCGACGTGCAGGCGACCGGGGCGGTGCGGGCGCGGATCGTCGAGTTGGCGCGGACCGGGGACCGCCCGCCCGGAGTCGTCCTGATCTCGACCGATCTCGACGAGGTCCTGGCACTTGCGGACCGGATCGCCGTGATGGTGCGCGGGCGGCTGATTCCGGTGCCGCCGGAAGACCGTGACGCGACCGCGATCGGCGCGCTGATGCTGAGCGCCACCACGGGGCCCGCCCCATGAGCGGCTCGGGCGCCAGCCCCACCCGGCTTCGGCCCGAGCTCGTGGCCACCATCACCGCGACGGTTGCGGTCGTCGCCACCCTGGCCGTCGCGGCCGCGCTCCTCGCGCTTGGTGGGCACTCACCCGGCGAGGCCTTCGCCGCCCTCGCCCGGGGCGCTTTCGGCACGTGGGACCGCTTCGTCTCGTTCACGCTGGTGCGGGCCACCCCCCTGCTCCTCACCGGCCTGGCCGTCGCCTTCGCGTTCCGCGCCCGCGTCTGGAACATCGGCGCGGAGGGACAACTGCACGCGGGCGCGCTTGCCGGCGTCGCCGTCGCCCTTGCGCTCCCCGGCGCGGGCGCGTTCCTGGTCCTCCCCGTCACCCTCCTCGCCGCCGCCGCCGCCGGCGCGCTGTGGGCATCCGTCCCGGCGGCGATGAAGACGGGAATGGGCGTAGGCGAGGTGATCACCACCCTGCTCATGAACTTCGTGGCCCTGTTCCTCGCCCAGTTCCTCGTTCAGGGCCCCCTGCGCGAGTCCCGGGGCGTGTTCAACCAGACCGACGAGATCCCGGCGGCCGCGCATCTGCCCGCGCTGCTCCCCGACACGCGGCTTCACGCGGGCTTTCTGCTCGGCATCCTGATCGCGGTGGCGCTCTGGCTCTACCTGACGCGCACGCCGGGCGGGTTCCGGATCCGCGCGGCCGGCGCCTCGGTACGCGCGGCGGAGGTGAGCGGACGGTTCAGCGTGACCCCGGTGATCTGGCTGTCGTTCCTGGCATCGGGAGCGATCGCGGGGCTGGCGGGCTGGATCCAGATCGCGGGCGTCACCCACCGCATGTACGAGGGGCTTTCGCCCGGGTGGGGCTACACGGCCATCGCGGTGGCGCTCCTGGCGCGTCTGCACCCGCTGGCGGTCGTGGTCACGGCCATCGTCTTCGGGGCCCTGAGCGCGGGAGGCGGGGCCATGCAGCGTGAGGCGGGCGTACCGGAAGTGTGGGTCCGCGGGATCGAGGCGCTGGTCATACTGGCCGTGCTCACCGCAGACCGAATCGTCCAGGGGATGGCGCGGAGAGCGGCCAGCGGCGCCCCTTAGGGCCTTGCAAGTTGTCACTTGACGGGCGACAGGGTAGGATTGACGATGATCGCATCGTTCCGCCACCGGGGACTGAAGTCGCTCTATGAAGGCAGGACGGCCCGGCGGGTAGCACCGGCGCACATCGGCAGGCTGCGGGACATCCTTGCGGTGCTCGACCGCAGTTCCGGGCCGGAAGGCATGAATCTGCCGGGATTCCGTCTGCACGCGCTCAAGGGGCCGCCGAAGGGGCACTACGCGGTGGCCGTGTCCAGCAAATGGCGCGTGACGTTTCGGTTCGAGGACGGCGCGGCGGTCGATGTAGACTACGTGGACTATCACTGAGGAAAGGACGGATCATGGCCATGCAAGACCCGCCGCATCCCGGCGGCATCGTGAAGCGGCAGTGCCTCGAGCCTTTGGGGTTGACCGTGACCCGGGCCGCCCAGGGCCTGGGCGTGACCCGGCAGGCTCTATCCGAGTTGGTGAACGGGCGAACGGGGATTTCGGTGGAGATGGCGATCCGGCTGTCCAAGGCTTTTGGGTCGACGCCAGAAACGTGGCTAGGCATGCAGATGGCGTACGATCTTTGGCAGACCCGAGCCCGCGCCGCAGAGATCGCCGTGGAGCGCTTTGTGGCGGCGTGAACCGAAGGCACTGCTCGCGGAGCATCGCCGCTCGTTCCAGTGACTGACCTCGCCGCCCTCTCGTCCTTCCTCGTCGCCGCCGTCGGACTGGCGGTGCCGCTCGCGCTGGCGGCCCTCGGGGAAACGGTGTCGGAACGATCCGGCGTCATCAACATCGGGCTCGAGGGTTCGGTGATCTGGGGGGCGCTTGGCGGTGCGCTGGCGGCACTGGCGGTCGGACCCTACGCCGGACTCCTTGCCGGGGCGCTCGCGGGCGGACTGGCCGCACTGGTATTCGCCGGCTTTGCGGTGCGGCTGGGCACGGACCAGATCATTACCGGCACAGCGGTCACCATCGGGAGCCTCGGCTTCACGGGAGCGGTCTTCCAGAGCCGTTTCGGCGCGACCGGACTGGCGCTGGAACTGCAGACGGTGCCGGCGTGGGAGGTGCCGCTGCTGTCGCGGATTCCGCTGCTCGGGCCGGCGTTTTTCGATCAGGCGGTGACGGCGTACCTCGCCTACGCGATGGTGCCGCTCCTGGGATGGTTCCTCTTCCGCACTCGCTGGGGTCTGGCGCTGCGGGCGGCGGGGGAATCGCCGGAGGCGGCGCACGCGGCGGGCGTTCCGGTGGTGGGCACGCGGATGCTGGCGGCCGTTTTCGGGGGACTGATGGCGGGGCTGGCGGGCGCACACCTGAGCCTGGTGCACACCGGGACGTTTGCGGAGAACATGTCGGCGGGAAAGGGGTTCATCGCGATTGCGGTCGTGGTGCTGGGGCGGTGGCGACCCTGGGGAGTCCTCGCGGCGGCCCTCTTCTTCGGCGGGGCGGAGGCGCTGCAGTTCACGCTGCAGGCCCTCGACGCGGACCTGCCTTACCCGCTCTTCCTGGCGTTGCCCTATGTTCTGAGCCTGGCGGCGCTGGCCGGATGGTTCGGGCGCTCGCGCGCGCCGGAGGGGCTGGCGCTGCCGTGGCCACGCTGAGGCGGGTCGCTACACGCGACAATGGAAAGTGTGGTTTACCGAAAATGTCAACTTTAGTGTACATTCGGCTTCGGTGGGGATGCGCGCTGCTGGCTCTGGCTGGTCTGTCGGTGCTTGCGTTGCCGGCGGGGGCAGCCCGGGCCCAGTCGCTCGTCGCGGACCGCCCCGACTTTACCGAAGCGACCAGCACCGTTGGGCTCGGCGGCTTCCAGCTCGAACTCGGCTATACGCTCGGGCTCGACACGGACGGCGAATTCACTACCCGCGTCCACTCCTATGGCGAACCCCTGATTCGGGTCGGGGTGTTCGTCGAACGCCTGGAGCTGCGGGTGGGGACGACTGTCGTGACGCAGGTTGCCGAGGCATCGCCCACGCGCGCTGTCACCTCCGGGCTGGAGGATCTCTACCTGGGTGCCAAGATCGCGCTCTCCGGGCAGCGCGGCGCCGTTCCCGCGACCGCGATCCTGCCGCAGGTGACGGTCGCCACCGGCACAGGCGGGTTTTCGGCCGGGCAAACGCTTCCGGGATTCAACTTCCTGTACAGCTGGGATCTGAGCGAGACGTTGTCGCTGGCCGGCAGCACGCAGGTGAACGCCGCCGTGGGGGACATGGGCGAGGACTACAGCGAGTGGGCGCAGTCGTTGTCGTGGGGCATCGCGACGGGCCAACGCAGCGGGGTCTACGCCGAGTGGTACGCGTTCGTCCCGGCGGGGCTGGACGACGGGAGCGCCGAACACTATGTGAACGGCGGCCTGACCTGGCTGGCCAACGACAACCTGCAGTGGGACTTCCGCTTCGGGATGGGTCTGAACGCCGCGGCCGAGGACATGTACGTGGGCGCCGGGATGGTGATGAGGGTGCGTTAGGGGACCATCGGAAATGCACACACTCCTGAAACGCTTCGCGGGCCGCCTGGCCCTCACGGTCTCGCTGGTCGTTCTCGAGGCCGCGGGGTGGGTCCTGTTCCCGCTGGTCATCGGCCGGGCCATCGACAGCGTGCTCGGCGATTCGACCCGCGGCCTCTACGAGTTCGCCGTGCTCGGCATCGTCACGATGGGGATCGCGGTGGGGCGCCGCCTGCTGGACAGCCGGGCGTATGGGCGGATCTACATCACCCTGGGCGAGGAAATGGCTGCATCGGCGGCCGCGAGCAGCACGTCCAAGCGCACGGCGCGCCTCGGGATGCTCAAGGAGATCGTCGAGTTCTTCGAGAATTCCCTTCCACAGCTCATCAACAGCGTGATCGGGCTCGGCGGCACGGTGCTGATCCTGGCCGCGCTCAACCTGCCGGTCTTCCTGGGGTGTCTCGGCGTAGCCGTCGGCACCGTGGCGCTCTACGCCCTGACAGGGGGCCTGACGATGCGCTACAACCAGGGGCTCAACGACGAACACGAGCGCCAGGTCGACGCCGTGGACAGCGGCGATCCCGCCCGCCTCGCCCGGCACCTTCGCGCCATGATGCGCTGGAACATCCGGCTCTCGGACCTCGAAGCGGCCAACTTCGGGATCAACTGGGTCCTGATGATCGCGCTGCTCGTCTTTGCGGTAAGCGCGGCCACGACGGAGACGGCGGAGTACGGGACGGTCTTCGCAGTCGTGATGTACGTCTTCCAGTTCGTCGAATCGATGCTGATGCTGCCGTTCTTCTACCAGGAGTGGTTGCGTCTGCGGGAGATCTCGGGGAGGCTGGCCGCGGCGGAGGCGGAGGCGGGGGGCTAGGGACCCTGGCCCCGAAGCGCCCCACGGGCGTGCCGGATCCGCACCTTCACCGCAGCCGTCTCGGTTTTCTCCGCTCGGCTGAACAGGGCTTCGACTTCGTCCCGCAACGCCGGGTTCCGCGCCGCCAGAAGACCCAGGCCGTTGTACGCCCACGCTCGCACGAACACGCGGTCGCACTCGATCAGGCGCAACAGTGCGCGGTGGAGCGCTCCTTCCTCGCCGGCGGGGAGGTCGGCCGCGAGGTCCATGTGCGGCAGGGTCTGCAGCAGATGAAGGAGGGCGTCGGACGCCATTGGGCG
>CAZRQE010000154.1:0-5225 GCA_964602175.1 uncultured Gemmatimonadaceae bacterium
GCCGACGCCGATGAGCGACTGGTGGGCCGAGGGACTGCTGTTCGAGAACTGCAATTGCACGGCCGTCTGCCCCGGGCACATCCACTTCAGCCAGAGGTGCACCCACGACGTCTGCAAGGGCTTCTGGGCGATCCGTTTCGAGGGGGGACGGGTGGACGCGTCGGCTCCAGTCGATCTGGCCGGCATCGACGCCGTGATCGTGTACGAGACGCCGCCGGTGATGGTCGAAGGGGGATGGAAGCAGCTGATCATCGTCTCCGACCACGCGACGAAGGAGCAGCGCGGGGCGGTGGAGGAGATCCTCACGGGGGTGCGCGGCGGGCCGTGGGCAGTGCTCGCGCGCTTCGTCGCCGAGCCGCTGCCGACCCGGGCCGCGCCGATCCGCATCGAAGACCTGCCGGCGCGGAAGACCGTGACCGTGGCGGGCATGCTCACGGGCGCGGTGGACGCGATTCGCGGCTGGAACCGGGACAGGCCGGTCACGTTCGAGAACATCTACAACAAGATTCACGATTCCACCCAGGTGATCGCCCAGGGGTCCACCCGGTACGATGACGGGGAGATCGTGATCGACAATGACGGCACCCACGGGCTGTGGTCGCGGTTTCGCTGGACGGGTGACGGATGAGTGTGCTGAGCGCTGTCGTGTGAACTGGGAGAGACTCTGGCCGGCGATGCGCACTGTACTGGTGGTCCTCATGGCTTTGATCGCCTCGCCGGCGGCCGCGCAGGTGGGCTTCCAGTTTGGCCCCCTGGTAGCCGCACGTGATGACCTCACCCGCGCGAGGTTTGGCCTCTACGCCGGCGTGCACTACGACTTGGCCGACCGCTTCCAGATCGGCGTCCTCTACGTTCAGAGAGGGAAGGAATGTTGCTTATTCCACTCTGTGGAGGTTCCCGCTGCGTACCGGCGCAAGCTCGACGAGGTCGCATATGTGCTGACCGGCGGCACGCTGATCTACGGTGAGAACCCCGACATCGGCGCACTGCTTGGCGTGGGCGCCGCAATGCACGCCTCCGACGCGCGCACTGTCAGTCTCGAAGCAACCGTCGCGTATGGTCTGCTCGGCATCATCCTCGGGGCCGAGGAAGAGTACCGCGACCGGACGTTTCGGGTCGGTCTGAACATTCGTTGAATGGGAATGGCGCAATCCCTGAGAGCGTAGCAGAACGTGGAATACCTACCCGTCTTCCTCATGTGGCTGACCATGACCGGTGTCATGATGGCGCCGGTGGTGTTGCCCTGGCTGCGCGCGTTGAGTCGGCTAGCGGACGGCGGTGCGTTCCCCGCGGTCGGCCCCTTTTCCTCTGTCGGCCCCTTCGCGGTCGGATACGCGGTCGCGTGGGCCGGGTTCAGCGCGGCCGCTGCCGGATTCCACCTGGCGCTGTCACGCATGAGCGTTTCGGTGCCCTTCGGACTCGAAGCACCCGCCCTCTCGGCCGCCGCCCTGTTTCTCGCCGGCGGCTTCCAGTTCACGCGTCTGAAAGAGGCCTGCCTGTCCCACTGCCGCTCGCCGGCCGGGTACCTCCTCACGCACTGGCGCAGCGGTCCCGCTGGCCATGCGCGGCTCGGCCTCGGGCACGGTCTGCACTGTGTCGGCTGCTGCTGGGCCCTGATGGCGCTCGCCCTCGTAGTGGGGATGATCGACCTGGTCTGGATGGGCCTCCTTATGGCAGTGATGGTCGCGGAGACAACGCTGCCCGTGGGCGCGCGTCTTCGGAAACCGGTCGGGGCCCTGCTGCTCGCCGCCGGCCTGGCCGTCCTGTTCGTGGCCCGGTGAGCGGCGGCACGCGGCTCGCGCGTTCCCCGGTGCTTTGCCGCGCGCGCCCTGCGGCTACCTTTCCCCCATGAGAGTCGCCCTTTTCGTCACCTGCCTCGCCGACCACTACTTCGCCGAGGCCGCGGCCGACACCGTGCGCCTGCTGCGCCACCTGGGATGCGAAGTCTCGTTTCCGGCCGGTCAGACCTGCTGCGGGCAACCAGCGTACAACGCGGGCAGGACCCGCGAGGCCGCGCGGATGGCCGAGCACACCATGGAGGTCTTCGCGGACTCGGACGCCATCGTCCTCCCCAGCGGCTCCTGCGCCACGATGGTCAAGAAGTTCTACCCGAGGCTCCCGGTCGGCGATGCGGACGCGGCTACCCCCGCCGCACTCGCGGACCGCACTTCCACCGTGGCCGAGCTCGCGGACCGCACCTTCGACCTGGCCGAGTTCATCGTGCACCGGCTGGGCGTCACGGAGCTGGGTAGCGGGCTGGCGGGCCGGCGCGTGGCCGTGCACCAGGGGTGCCATGCCCTGCGCGAACTCCGCTTGGAGACGGAACCGGCGGTGCTCCTCGAGGGGGCCGGTGCCGAGGTCGTGCCGTGGGAGGCCCAGGAGGAGTGCTGCGGATTCGGCGGTCTGTTCTCCGTCAAAATGAGCGCGGTGTCCGCGGCCATGGCCGACCGCAAGCTCGACACCTTGCCCGACGTCGACTGGGTGGTCTCGGGCGACGGCGGCTGCGTCCTCCACCTCGACGGGCGAAGCCGCGCCCGCGGCACGGGGATCGAGTTCGTGCACTTGGCGACAGCGCTGTGGCGGGGGGTCGCCGGGAATGGCCGCGTGGCCGAGGCGGCCTGCTGACATGCACACGCGAATCAGAGACTACGCGTCGCGTTCAAGCGAGATCATCCGCGAGGATCCGGGTGTCCGCGAAGCGGTCACGGGCGCCACCATCGCCTTCGACCAGAAGCGGCTGCAGGGTTACGCCGAGGTCGATGCCGACGCGTGGCGGCGCTGGGCCGAGGGCGTGAAGAGCCACACGCTGACGCACCTGGACCGCTATCTCACCGAGGCGGAGGCGCGTCTCGAGGCCAACGGCGCCGAGGTGCACTGGGCGGCGGACGCGGCGGAGGCCCGCGAGATCGTGATGTCGTTGGCGGCGAGGCACTCGGTGAAGAGCGTGGTCAAGGGCAAGAGCATGGTCACCGAGGAGATCGACCTGAATCCGGCGCTGGAGGCTGCGGGGATCGAGGTCTACGAGACCGATCTGGGGGAATACATCCTGCAGCTTCTGGATGAGCCGCCCAGCCATATCCTGGGACCCGCCATACACAAGAGCCTGCAGCAGGTGCAGGAACTGTTCGCCGACCGGCTAGGCTCGGAGCCAGGGGGCGATCCCGATACACTCGCGCGGGCCGCTCGCCGTGTGTTGCGCGACGCCTTCATCCACTCGGACATGGGGATCACGGGCGGCAACTTCCTCGTCGCGGAGACGGGCACGGTGGCCCTGATCGAGAACGAGGGGAACATCCGTCTCACCACTTCGCTGCCCCGCGTGCACGTTGCGGTCGTCGGCATCGAGAAGCTGCTGCCCCGCATGGCCGACCTGTCCGGCTTCCTCCAACTCACCGCGCGCGCGGCGACCGGCCAGCCGATCGGCTGCTTCGTGTCGCTCGTCCAGGGGCCGGCATCCCACCCCGACGATGACGGCCCGGAGGCGGTGCACGTCGTCCTCGTCGACAACGGCCGCACGAACGTCCTGGCCCACGAGCACGCCTGGGAGGCGCTGCGGTGCCTGCGTTGCGGTGCGTGCCTGAACGCTTGTCCTGTGTACCGCCAGACCGGCGGGCACGCGTACGGATACGTCTATTCGGGGCCGATCGGTTCGGTGCTCGACCCGGGGCTGCTGGGGCTGCACGAAGCCATGCCGCTGCCGTTTGCGTCATCGCTCTGCGGGGCCTGCGAGGACGCGTGTCCGGTGCGGATACCGATCCCGGAAATGCTGCTCGAATGGCGGCGCGAAGCGCAGGAGGAGGGGCTCACCCCGTGGAAGGAACGCGCTGCGCTGAAGGGACTTGCGAGCGTGGCGACGCGGCCGGGCTTGTACAGGCTCGCGGGCAGGATCGGGTCACGGCTGGGGGCGACGGGCGTGGCGCGTGCGCTGCCCATGCTCGGCGAATGGGCCGCCGATCGCGCGTTGCCGAAGCCGAGCCGGCGGACATTCCGCGAACTCTGGCGCGAGGGGATCGAGTGAGCGCGGCCTCGCGGGAGCGGATCATGTCCAGGGTCGCGCGGGCGACGGCGAGCCGTACCGGGGTGCCGCATCCGGGTGCGCTTGCGACGCCGGCGGCGGGCGACGCGGTGGAGGACGGGACGGCCGACGCGGTGGACGCATTTGTGAAGCGTTTCACAAGCAGCGGCGGCGAGGTGGCTCAGGCCGATCCGGGGCTCCCGCCGGGCGAGTGGCTCGCCGGCTTCCTGCGGGGGCTCGAACCCCGGGTCGAGGGCGTCGCCGTGGGGCCGGACGTGCCGCCCGAATTCAGGCCACGGTTGCCCGAATCGGCCGCCGCGCACGCGGGCGCGGGCGTGTCAATGGCTTGGGGAGCTGCGGCTGACACAGGCAGCCTGGTCCTGCCGTCGACGGGAACACGGGCCGTGCAGTTGCTGCCGCCGGTTCACGTGGTGTGGGTGCCGGCGGGACGGGTGTTCGCTCGGCTGGAGGATGCGTTGCGCGAACTGGAAGCGGAATTGCCCGCCGCCGTGGGATTGCACTCCGGGCCCAGCAAGTCGGCGGATATCGGCCGCACGGTCGTGACCGGGGTGCACGGGCCGGGGCGGTGCATCGCGGTGCTCAGCTGAACGCCGCTTCCTCCACCCGCCTCCAGGGAATGAGCCGCCCGGCGCTCCGCGCCTGAAACGCGTCTCCGCCGTAGACCACGACGACATCGGGGGTGGGCGAATCGCCCCCGTTCTTCGGCCTGAAGTGTCCCTGCACCCGCAAGGCTCCGCGAAACAACGTGGATGACGGAGTCTGGGCCGCCTTGGCCTCCACGAGGGTCAGGCCTCCCGGCCGCTCGATCACCAAGTCGACCTCGGCGCCGCTGCGGTCGCGGTAGAACGACAGGCCCCGGGTCTCGCCACGGTTCGCACGGTGCTTCACGATCTCCGAGACTACCCAGCTCTCGAAGATGGCGCCGCGCAGCGGGTGCGAGCGCAACTGCTCCGGCTCGCGGATGCCGAGCAGCCAGCAGACCAGGCCGGAGTCGTAGAAGTGGAGCTTCGGCATCTTGACGAGCCGCTTCCGCAGGTTTCCATGGAACGCCGGAAGCCTGAATGTGATGAAGCTCGTCTCCAGGACGCTCAGCCACGCCCGGGCCGTGGGCTGAGAGATGCCGCAGTCGTCGGCCAGCGACGAGTAGTTCACCAGCTGCCCCGTCCGGCCCGCGCAGAGTTCGAGGAAT
>CAZRQE010000155.1:0-10185 GCA_964602175.1 uncultured Gemmatimonadaceae bacterium
CGACTGGGAGGGCGCCGCGATCGTGCCGGGTGGGGTGGGGGACTCCGGGCGCTGAGGCGGTAGCGGAAGCACTTCCGAAGGGAGATTGCAATGTCTGACGTGTCCGACATCGAAGCCCAGGTTATCACGTACCATATGGGCAAGGATGGGAAGGTTGCGCGCGTTGACGCCCCACCAGTACCCAATGAAGACGCCCCCGCCATCATACGCGTGGTCGATGCGGACGGGGTCCTGCTAAGAGAGATGTCGTCAGGCGACAAGACGTTGCGGGAGGGCAGGAGAGAGTTGGAGCAACGCAGGTTGCGAAGCGAGGGCAGGTTCTCACCGGCGATCGCGGACCAGCTCCAGGACTTGAAGGACAAGGATCCCGAAAATTACCAATTGCTCGTGAAGAACCTCGGGCTTCCGGAAGATCCACATCGGGATGCCTTCGACTTCTCTGTTCTGGACAGACTCGACAAGGAGTTCTCGGAGAAACCTGGCCAGGCTAGCCGATCCGGAAGTCCACCCCGGCCTGGAGCGTGACGGCGCGGTTCCTGGCGGTCGTTTCCGTTTCGTTCTCGAAGAATGAACGAATGCCGCGCGAGTAGACGAAATCCAGTCTGAATCCCAGCCGGGACGTCGCGGCCAGGCGGGCACCGACGCCTCCGAGGACTGCATAGTCGACGGCCGCGGTCCTCGAGTCGGCTTCCGGAGCATCGCACTCCACCAGGAACGTGATCGGTTGCAGCACGAGCCGCGCTTCCCGCTCGCAGGAGGTCTCGAGGCGGAGCGCGGGGCCCGCGAGGAGGTGAAGCGACAGACGCTGGCCGATCACGGGCGCACTCGCCTTGCCCAGGGCCGAGAACTGCAGGTACTGGATCCTGTAATCCACGTCGCCAAGCTGCAGCAGGGTCGACGTGGAGCCGCGCCGGATGTAGCCGGCACCGAACTCGATGCCGATTCGTTCGGAGAGGGGAACCGCCACCGAAAGCGACACCGCGGGGCTCCGGCGAGGCTCCTGGGAGTCAACCGCCAGACCGGTCACGATCAACTCCGATGAGCTGGCGCCCACCCCGATCCCGAGCGCGACCTGGGCGGCGGCGCCCGGACTCGCGAGCAAGGAAAGTGCCGCGGCGAGCAGGACGGTCCGGCGACTTCTCATTGGCACTTCCCGCGAACGTGGACGGTGGCAAGGCATGGACGGCAGCCATGACGACCTGCACAATCTAACCGTCGCACCCGCCCTGCCATCCGGAGGAACACGATGAAGCCGCCCGTCAGATGGACCGCCCCCGCCTTCCTTGCCGCGCCCATCCTGGCCGCGTGTTCGCCTGCCCCCTACGACCTCGTGCTCCAGGGCGGCCGTGTCGTGGATGGTACGGGGTCTCCCCCCGTCGTGGCCGATGTCGGTGTGCGTAACGGCCTCGTCGCGAATGTGGGTGACCTGAGTGACGCCGCCGCCGGGACCATTCTCGACGTGACCGGTCTCTACGTCGCGCCCGGGTTCATCGATACGCACTCGCACGCGGGACCTGGGCTTGCCATGGAGGAACTCAGTCACGCCGAGCCGCTCCTGGCCCAGGGATTGACCACGGTCGTCGTGAACCCGGATGGCGGCGGTCCCGTCGACCTCGTCGAGCAGCACGCCGGGCTGGAGGAAGAGGGCCTTGGGGTGAATGTCGCCCAGCTGGTGGGCCATGGGTCGGTGCGCGACCGGGTCATGGCCAGCGACGACCGCGCTCCCACCGAGGCCGAACTGGACGAGATGCGCGCGCTTGTCCGAGCCGGAATGGAAGCCGGTGCCTGGGGCCTTTCGTCCGGCACGTTCTACACGCCCGGCAGCTATTCGGAGAACTCGGAACTGATCGAACTGGCCCATGTGGCCGCGGAGTACGGGGGCATCTACACGAGCCACATCCGGGATGAATCGAACTACACCATCGGTGTGCTAGCCGCGGTCGAGGAGGTGATCGACGTGAGCCGCCAGTCCGGAATCACCGGGGTCGTGACTCATATCAAGGCGCTCGGTCCGCCCGTCTGGGGTTCCGCTGCGGCCATGGTGGAGCGTATCGAGGCCGCGCGCGCCGAAGGACTGTCCGTCTACGCCGACCAGTACCCCTATCTGGCGTCAGCGACCGGGCTGTCCGCGGCGCTGCTCCCGCGCTGGTCCCAGGCCGGAGGCAGCGCAGCCTTCGCGGAACGCGTGGCCGACCCCGACACACACGCGCGCATCCGCGAAGCCATGGTCGAAAACCTTGCCCGCAGGGGCGGCGCGGACCGCATCCAGTTCCGCCGCTTCGAGGAGGACCCCTCGATCGAAGGACGCCTGCTTTCCGAAATTGCAGCGGACCGCGGTGCGGATCCCATCGACGTCGCACTCGAACTCATTCTCCAGGGTGGCCCGTCCATTGTCTCGTTCAACATGAGCGAAGAGGACTTGCTCACCCTGATGACCCGGGAATGGACGATGACGTCGTCGGACGGCGGGCTCCCGCTATTCGGTGTGGGCGTGCCGCATCCGCGGTCCTATGGAGCATTCGCCCGCAAGATCGGGGTGTTCGTCTTCCAGGACGCAGTGATGTCGCTGGAGGCCGCGGTGCGCAGCATGACGGCGCTTCCGGCCGAAGTGATGGGGATGGAGGACCGCGGCCGCATCGACGAAGGCATGGTCGCGGACCTCGTGGTGTTCTCCGACTACTTCAAGGACAACGCGACCTTCACCGAGCCGCACCAGCTGTCGTCCGGGGTCGTCCACCTCTTCGTGGGGGGCGAGGCCGCGATCCTCAACTCGGCATTCACCGGGGCGCGGGCCGGACAGGTGCTGGTGAAGTGACGGCCTGTCCGCCGGTCAGCAGTCCGACGGCACTCACTCCCGAATCACCCCGTAGCGGCGCAGGACCTCCACCGTCTCGTCGATCGGGAGCGCCTCGCGCGTCCCGAAACGGCTGCTGACGGTCTCCGCCCTGAACATCGAGTTGTAGATCGCCTCCTCGGTGGATTCCACCGTCGCCTGGAAGAGCGCCGACATGTGGTCGTTGGCGAGGTCCTCGGTCGTACGCACCTGGTCTCCCGGCCGCCGCCGCACACTCGGAGCGGTGGAAAAGCTCACCACGTAGTCGCCCGATCCATTGCCGGCGAACGAGCCGGTCCGGGACAGCCCCATGACCGCGCGCATCGCCAGGCGCTCCAGGTTGCGCTCCGAGAGCGGCGCATCCGTGGCCACCACCATCATGATCGAACCCTGCGACTGGCCATCACGTTCCTCCACCTGGTTGCGGAAGGCGTATCGGCCGAGTTCCCGTCCGACGGGCGCCCCGGCGATCTGCAGGATGCCCCCGAAGTTGGACTGGACCAGCACCCCGACCGTGTATCCGCCCAGCGACGCGGGCAGCACCCGCGAACTGGTGCCGATCCCTCCCTTCCAACCGAACGCCGACGTGCCCGTGCCCGCTCCAACCGCGCCCTCCGCGACGGGGCCGGCCGTGGCTCCGTCGAGCGCCGCCCTGACGTGCTCGGGGCCGATCGGACGATTGCGGATGTCGTTCAGGCCCCCGTCGTTCGTCTCGCCGACGACGGGGTTTATGGACCGGACGCGCTCCATGCCCTCCATCTCCAGCGCCCATTCGACCATTGCGTCGGCCGCCTTCCACACGCACAGCGTGCAGGTCAGCAGGATGGGCATCTCCAGCTCGCCCAGTTCCCACACCTGTGTCACGCCCAGCAGCTTGCCGAACCCGTTGGCGACGTACATGGCGGCGGGAACGCGGTCGAAGTAGAGGTTGCCCCCGTGCGGCCGGATCGCCGTCACGCCCGTGCGGATGTCGTCGCCTTCGATCAGGGTCGCCTGCCCCACCAGGACGCCGTCGACGTCGGTGATGGCGTTGTGCGGTCCGGGTTCGAAGATCCCGACGGTGATTCCCAGATCGCGGGCGCGAGGCCTGGTGGTTTGCTGTGCCATGGCGGATTCGAGGCCGATGGTTGAGAGGATCAGGATTGCCAAGGCGAGGGGCATGGCGCGGCTCCGCCATCCCGAGAGTTCGGGCTGCGGTGCGGATTGCTGGAGCATTTCAGCCTCCGGGAGCAAAGTGGTCGTCAGCGTCGTCAGAAAGCCCCGGCGACCATGGTGCCGAGAAGCAGAGGGTGGTAGAGCAGCGAACCCACGAACACACGATTGCAGTTTCGCCTTGTGGGGTGGCGCAGAAACGCCACGGAAACCGCAACCATCCCCGCGCCGAGCAGGATCGCGGCTCCCAGGTAGGCGTTGCCGGCCATCCCCAGAACGGTGGGCAGGGTGCTCACCACTGCCAGCAGCGCGGCGTACCCCACCATCAGTCCGGCGACCAGCGAGGCCGATCCCGGCGGAATGAGCTGGAAACCGGCGCGCTCGTAGTCAGCCCGCAGATTCCACCCGAGGGCCAGGACGTGGATGAGTTGCCAGAGGAACAGGATGCCGAAGAGGGTCACGCCGCGCGCGTCGACGCTCCCGGTATGGGCGGTCCAGCCAATGAGCACGGGCAGCGCACCCGGAACCGCCCCGACCGGGGTCGCCAGCGGGGAGCGAAGCTTGAGCGGCGTGTAGACCGCGTCGTAGAGGAGAGCCGCCACCGCCGTTACCAGCGCGGGCAGCCAGCCGAGCCAGAACCAGATGTGCCCCACGCCGGCGAGCAGCAGAACCCACCCGAAGAACCGGGCATGCGCTTCCGGGATTCTCCCGGAGGGGACCGGCCGGCCCCTGGTCCGCAGCATGACGCCATCCGGCGCACGCTCGAGGTACTGGTTCAGGGCAAGCGATCCGGCGGTGCTGAGCGAGGTTCCCAACACGAGGTGGAGCAGGTCGAAGTAGACGATGTCGGGCAGCGCGGCCACCAGGTAGCTGGCGACCGCGGTAAGCGCGACGAATACCGTGATTCCGGGCTTGGTCAGCTCCAGGTAGGCACCGGCCCACCCGCCGCCGGCTGCCTGAATGCGCTCCTCGATGGTCATTGGCGAAGGCGTCCGCCGGCCGCACGAAACTCCCTCGTCATAACAGCCCCTGCACGAGCCCCCCGTCGATCTGCATGGTGTGTCCCGTAATGTAGGATGCGGCCTCGGACGCGAGGAACACGACCCCGTTCGCGAACTCTTCCGGCTTGCCGATCCGTCCGGCCGGAATGTCGGCGGCGATCGCCTCGAGCGCGGCCTCGCGCGTGATCCCCTGCGCCGCCGCCTGCGTGGCCAGAAGGGACTCGACCCGCGCGGTGTGGATGAAGCCCGGGGCCGCCACGTTGCAGAGAATCCCCTCGGCGGCCAGATCACGTGAAATGGTCTTGATGAACCCCACGACGCCCGGGCGCGCGGTGTTCGACAGCAGGAGATTCCTGACCGGCTGCTTTACCGCGACCGACGTGATGGCCACGATGCGTCCCCAGCCCCTCCTGCGCATCTCCGGCAGGGCGGCCAGTGTGAGCTGGACCGTCGACATGAGGTTGAGATCCACGGCCTTTCTGTATGCCTCCGGGGTGAAGTCGTCGACGCCGCCTGGTGGCGGGCCGCCGGCGTTGGCGACGAGGATGTCGAGGCGGCCGAACTCGGACGCTGCGCGCTCCACCAGGTGCGCGCAGAATGCCTCGTCGGCCACGTCACCGGCGACGGACACGACCCTGCGGCCGGACTCGCCCGCGATCTCGGCGGCCGTGGCATTCAGAGCTCCGGGGGACCTGGAGTTGATGACGACATCGGCGCCCTCCCTGGCGAGCCGCTCCGCGACCGCGCGCCCGAGTCCCTTCGATGCGCCGGTGACGAGGGCTGCCCTATCTTTCAGTCCGAGGTCCACAAGAGATTCTCCATTGGGAAGGACGGGTCGTTGGAAGATGTGCGGTCGTCGTCGGGCGCGAAACTCTGTCCCCGCCCCGGTTGTATGTAACGTATCCGCGCGAGAGCCGGATGCATCCTTGGACCCACACTGAAATGAACGCTGCCGACGTAAGGAGCCGACGCCAGCAGGACCGGGCGATGTGGAGGCGAGGCCTGGTCGCATCGCTGCTGTTGCACCTGGCCGTGCTGCTGTTCGGGGGCGGGCCGCCCATTCCTCCGTCACCCTTTGCGGCTGCGGGGCCCAGGGCGGGCGACAACCGGGCCGCTGCCGGCGGCATGCAGTCCCTCAACGTCGTCGCTCCGCCCACCCGGCCGATCCGGCCGCCGGCGATTCCACTGCCCGTGGAGATCGAACTGGACGTTGTCGACCTGGCGACGGAACCGGCCATCGAAATGGCGGCGCTGCTCGGGGAGCGGCCCGGGCCACCCGGGCCTCCGGGACTGGAGACGGGAGACGGTGCCGGGGACGGCGGTACCGCGGAGGAGGGACTTCGGCGCCTGATGCCCCCGACGCCGCGGGGAATGATCATCCCCCCCGCAAACCGGAGCCTCCGCGGGACTACGGTCGATGTCTGGGTCTTCGTTGACGAGATCGGCCAGGTCGTCGCCGACTCGACCCGGCTGGATCCGGCCACGCGGGACCGGGGGTTCAACCGCCAACTGATACGGGAAGCCGCCCAGTGGGTCTTCCGTCCCGGCACGCAAAACGGTGTGCCCGTGGCGGCGTGGTTCCGCTATACGATCAGCATGTAGCCACTCAGGCGCCATGCGGCCGCGCGTCGGCCACCGTGGGGGCGGCGGGACGCGAGCCGTGCTAGGTTCCGGGCATGCGACGTGCGGCCAAGCGGATTCTCTGGGTGGACGACGAGATCGATCTCCTCCGTCCCCACCTGCTCTTCCTCCAGCAGAGGGGCTACCATGTCGACGCCATTACGAACGGCGACGACGCGCTGGCCCTTCTCCGCGGGCACGCCTACGACCTCATCCTGCTGGACGAACAGATGCCGGGCCGAAGAGGCCTGGAGGTCCTGAGGCTGATCCGGCGCGACGACCCCTACGCACGCGTGGTCATGGTGACGAAGTCCGAAGAGGACCGCACGATGACGGAGGCGATCGGACGCCACGTGGAAGCCTACCTGGTGAAGCCCACGAGTCCCCGCCAGGTGCTTTCCGTGGTGACTCGCATCCTGGAAGGGTCCTCGATCCAGCAGCAGCGCGCGGCCCAGGACTTCGCGGCGCGGTGGCCGGCGCTGTCCCGGATGCGCGAGCGCGCGTCCAGCGCCTCGGCGTTCGCACGCGTGTATCAGGAACTCGTCGACTGGCACCTGGGGCTGGAACGGTCCGGCGAGACCGGCCTTCTCGGGACGGTGGAGTCGCTCCAGGAAGACCTGCGCCATGACTTCGGGCGCTGGGTAACGCGCGAGTATCCGCGCTGGATGAAGGGCGGCGCGGATCGCCCGGAGCTGTCGGTCGACGTGGTCGAGCGGCGTCTGCTCCCGCTGCTGGGCAGGGATCCGGTCTACTTTGTGGTCCTGGACTGCATGCGCCTGGATCAGTGGCGCGCCATTTCGCCGCTGATCGGCGAGTATTTCGACGTCGACGAAGGGTATCACTACTCCATCCTGCCCACCGCTACGCCCTACGCCCGCAATGCCATCTTTTCGGGGTTGTTCCCCGACGAGATCGCTCGCGCGCGGCCGCAGTGGTGGGATGCCTCGGATGACGAAGGGTCGCTGAACGCCTTCGAGGACGAACTCCTGAGGGAGCAACTGCGTCGACTCACGGGACGCGCCGTTCCGGTCCACTACGAGAAGGTCTTTACCGACCGCAACGAGGCGCAGGTGCGGGGTCGGCTCAGGTCCGCCGCCAGGGTCAAGGGCGGTGTGATCGCCATGGTGTTCAACTTCGTGGACCTGATGACCCACGGACGCTCCGAGTCTCCCATTCTGATGGAGGTCGCCAAGGACGAGGCCGCGCTCAGGCAGCTGACGCGCTCCTGGTTCGAGCGGTCGACGGCGTTCGCCGTGCTGAAGGAAGCATCGGCGCAGGGGCACCGGGTGGTGCTGACCACCGACCACGGATCGATTCACTGCCGCCGTCCCGCGACCATCTACGCGCGCAAGGGCGCGAGCACCAGCCTGCGCTACAAGATGGGAAACGACCTGCGCGCGCAGGATCCGAACTCTGCCTTCACCACCAGGCGCGCGTCCGACCTGCGGCTTCCGCGTGGAACCTTGCGGATGACGTACATGGTCGCGCTGGACGACTGCTTTTTCGTCTACCCCACCAAGCTGCGCGAACACCAGCGACGCTACCGCAACTCCTTCCTGCACGGGGGCATATCGCCCGAAGAGATGATCGTGCCGGTCGCGGTGCTGCGGCCCCGGCCCCGCTGACGGCCGCCTGCCGGGGCCGGGCATGATCATCTGGCGCAGGGTTCTCGCCTACCTCGCACCCCACCGGGCCGCCCTGCTGGTGTCCGTGGCGGCAAGCGCCGCCTATTCCGCGCTCGACGCGTTTTCGTTCGTCCTGCTGATCCCGTTCCTGGGGACCGTGTTCGGCGAGAGCGGCGCGGCCGGGACGGCGGGCGAGACACCGGCACGGTTGGAGCAGGCACTCGACTTCACCGTGGGACGCTTCGTCGACCTCGACGGCGATCCGCAATCGGCCGTGGGCGGGATCATCGTCTTCCTGCTCATGCTGGTGGCGCTGAAGAACGCGGTCGACTTCGCGCGCGCATGGCTCACCGCACGGGTGGAGCAGGGGGTGGCGCGCGACCTGCGCAACCGCGTGTACGGCCACCTCCTCGACCTGGACCTCGCCTTCTTTGCGAGGGTGCGCACGGGCCAGGTCGTTTCGCGCCTCACCCACGACGTGGAGCAGCTGCGCACCCTGGTCACCAGGGAGCTCACCCGGACGGCAGCGGCTGTGTTGCAGTTCCTGGCGTGCCTCTACTGGATGATCGAGATCTCGGCCCGCCTGACCGCGGCGGCATTCGTCGTCGTCCCGCTCACCATGGTCATCTGGGGCCCCCTGGTGCGTCGCCTCCGCCGCGGCGACCGGCAGGTGCTCGACCTGGCGGGCGTGGTCAGTTCGCACATTCAGGAGACCGTGTCGGCGATCCGCGTGGTAAAGTCCGCGTCGGCCGAATCGATTGAGCGGCGTCGCTTCCGCAACCTGACCCGCACATACTTCGACGCCTTCCTGCGAACCGTCCGCCTGCGGGCGCTCGCGGGTCCGATCACGGAGTTCCTGGTCGTCGCGGGCACGGCGATCCTCCTCTGGTACGGGGCCAGGATGGTGCTGGTGGACGGCACTCTGTCGGGCGCGGCCTTCCTCGGCTTCATCCTGCTCAGCACGCGGCTGTATTCGCCGGTCAAGTATCTCAGCAAGCTGCCTGCGCTGATTCAGCCCGGTCTGGCGGGGGCGGAGCGGGTCTTCGAGTTCCTCGATGCTCCTGCCGAGACCAGGGACGGGGACGGGGTCCGGGAGTTCACGGGCGTCGACAGGGAAATCCGATACCGGGGTGTGTACATGGAATACCGGACGGGCGACCGGGTGCTGACGGATGTGGACTTCCGTGTGCCCGCCGGTTCGGTCGTGGCGCTGGTCGGACCGAGCGGCGCGGGGAAGACGACCATTGTGGACCTGCTCGCCCGCTTCTACGACCCCCTGAGCGGCAAGGTTGAAATCGATGGCACGGACGTGCGGGAATTCCGGCTGGCGTCATTGCGGGCGGGCCTCGGCGTCGTGTCGCAGGACACGGTTCTCTTCCACGACACGGTGCGCGCCAACATCGCATACGGGACGCCGGGGGCTGCGGCGGACGAAGTTGAGAAGGCGGCGCGGGCGGCCCACGCCCACGATTTCATCACCACGCTGCCTGACGGCTACGAAACGGTCGTGGGGGAGCGGGGAACCACGCTGTCGGGTGGACAGCGCCAGCGGATCGCGATCGCGCGGGCCGTGCTCCGCAACCCGCCGATCCTGATTCTCGACGAGGCGACGAGTGCGCTCGACACGGAGTCGGAACGCCTCGTGCAGGAAGCAATGGAGCGGCTCCTGGAGGGTCGCACGGTCTTCGTTGTCGCGCACCGCCTCTCGACCATCCGGCGTGCCGATCTGATCGTCGTCGTCGACGGTGGCCGCCTGGTGCAGCAGGGTACCCACGCCACCCTGATGGAGGAGGGGGGCCTGTACCGGCGGCTGCGGGAACTGCAATTCCAGTGAGTGCGCGAAGGCCGGCGCCGCTGCGGCGAAGGTTTCGGCACCGCCTGGAGTTCGCCCTGGTGCGCGTGGTGGTGGCCGTTTGCGGGGGTCTGCCCGCGGTGGTGGCGGACCGTGCGGGGG
>CAZRQE010000156.1:0-22200 GCA_964602175.1 uncultured Gemmatimonadaceae bacterium
AACATATGCCCGTGCGCGCCGGGTTTTCCAGGTACCGCAAGCAAATCATGGAGCAGGAGCTGGAAAATATCATTGCCGCGCTGCCCATGCTGGGCCTCCTCGCCGTCCCCCTGATCGCGCTGGCCACTACATCCGCGCCCGCCGACATCGCCGCGGGCGCACGGCACCCCCTGTTCGGCCCTGCGCTGTGGCTCAGCGCGCGCACCACCGTCGCGAGCCTCGTGATCGTCGTGATCACGGGCACCCCTCTCGCCTGGTGGATGGCGAACCGGACTTCCCGGCGCACCCGGATCGTGGAGCTCGTGGTCGACCTCCCCATCGTCATCCCCCCCGCCGTCATGGGCATCGCGCTTCTGCAGACCTTCGGGCGCCAGGGACTCCTGGGGCCCTCAATGTCGGCGCTGGGCGTCCAGATCCCCTTCACCACCGCGGCCGTGGTCGTGGCGCAGACGGTCGTCGCCGCCCCCTTCTACGTGCAGGCTGCGGCAGCCGCATTCCGGCGCGTCGACGAGGACCTGCTCATCGTCGCCCGAACGCTGGGTCAGTCGCCCACAGGCGCGTTCTTCCGCGTGGCCGTCCCCCTGGCGCTTCCGGGCCTCGTCGTGGGGGCGGCGCTGTCATGGGCCCGCGCGCTGGGCGAGTTCGGAGCCACGCTGTTCTTCGCCGGCAACTTCATGGGCTCCACCCAGACCATGCCGCTGGCGATCTATACCGCCCTCGAGTCCGACACGCGCGTCGCCGTCGCTCTTGCCCTGGTGCTGGCCGCCGCGAGCGCCTTCCTGCTGGTGCCTCTCCGAACGGTGCCGTCCCTGCTCGCGCGCCGGTTCGGCGGAGCGCCGGCGCCGCGGGAACGGACCGTCGCGGTCGCGCCCCCGCCGCCTCCCACCAGAGGACCCTGACGGCCGTGCGCTGGTCGGTCGGAGTCGAGGTGCGCGCCGGCGCCTTCGATCTGGACGCAACCATCGAGGGCGGTGGCGCTCCGGTGCTGCTGATCGGTCCCAACGGCTCCGGGAAAACCACGCTGCTGCGCGTCATCGCCGGCGCCTACCAGCCCACCAGCGGCCGAATCCGGGTGGGCGACCGGGTCCTCTACGATTCCGGCCAGGGAATCTCACTCGCGCCGGAGAAGCGCCGCGTCGGCTACGTGCCCCAGGGCTACGGCCTGTTCCCCCACCTCACCGTTGTCGAGAACGTCGCGTTCGGCCTCGCGGCGATCCGGCCGAAGCCGCCCCGGACGGACCGGCTGGCCACCGCCGCGCAGGTGCTCGAGCAGATCGGGTGCGGCCACCTGTCACGACGCCTGCCGACCACCCTGTCCGGCGGCGAGAAGCAGCGGGTGGCCCTGGCCCGGGCACTCCTTCCGGAACCGGACCTGCTGCTCCTCGACGAGCCCCTCGCCGCCATGGACACCGCGGCCCGGCGGAGGTTTCGCGGCTACCTTGCCCGGCACCTCGCGGAACGTGACACGCCGGCAATCGTGGTCACGCACGACGTCCGCGATGTTCGGGCTCTCGGGCAGCCGACCGTCTACGCGCTCGAGGCGGGACGCGTAGTGCAGCACGGTTCGCCGGAAGACCTGACCGCCCGGCCCGCCACGGACTTCCTGTCGGAGTTCTTCAGCGCGCCCACGAGTACCTCATCGTGAACGCGAGCGTTCCGTTTCTCACGTCTCCACCGGTCGCCTGCGGCAGCACGGAGGTCATGCCGGCTTCGTAGCGCGCCCCGATCCCCAGCCCGCGAAAGTCGATCTCGGCACCGAAAAGCATCCCGAAGTCATAGGAAACGAGCTGGAAATGATCGACTCCGCCGCATCCCTGGTTGGCCACCTTGCAGCTCACGGGCACCGCCGACGATACCCCGAAGAAGGTGCGTGACCGCAGCGGGACGCCCACCGGGGTCTGCAACTGGACGAGGATCGGAAGCTGCAGGTAGACGAGCCTCAGCGCATCCTGCCGACGGGCGTCTCCCAGCCCCGTGCGTACCTGCGGCGAACCCTTGGTCGAGACGTACGCCTCCACCCGCAGGGACAGGATCCGGTCCGTCGGAATCTCGACCAGTGCCCCGGCCAAAGCCGATGTCCTCCACGGCACGTCGGTGGAGCCGGCGCCGGTGAACGCGGTGCGGCTGACACCCGCGATCACCCCGACACCGTACTGCGCCTGAGCGACCTCCGCAGGGACCAGCGTCATGCCCAGCGCGATCAGCGTCGCGAGCTGTTTCCGCATCTCGTCTCCGGATGGGACCATTGATCCCGGGGGCAGCCGCCACCACTTCGATTGTGACGCCATTCCCCGCGCGCGGCCAGAGGAATGCTAGCGATTCGCTCCAGCCGGGGGAACATGCCAATCACGGAGAAGCCGCTTGGAGACCTTCTCCGTGGGAGTCTTGGGCAACGCGTCCAGGAAGCGCACGTGGTCGGGCACCATGTACCGCGCCATCCGGCCCCGGCAATACTCCAGAATCTCGTCGGCCCCGAGCTCGCATCCGTCCCTGACCACGACCGCCAGCGCGACATCCTCTTCCGTGAACTCGCTCGGCACGCCGTAGGCCGCCGCCTCCACGACCGCCGGGTGGGACTCGATCACCTGCTCGATCTCGAAAGCCGAGATGTTCTCGCCCCGCCGCCGGATCGCGTCCTTCTTGCGACCCTCGAAGTACAGGTTCCCCGCACGGTCCAGACGGCCCAGGTCGCCCGTGTGGAACCAGCCGCCGCGAAACGCTTTGCCGTTCACCTCCGGCATCCGGTAGTAGCCCGTCATCATCAGGTGCCGATCTTGGGCAGCTGCTGGCCTCGCCACGATTTCACCCACGCTTCCCGGGGGCAGTGGCCGGCCGCCGCCGTCGACGATGCGCAGCCGAAACTCCGGCACGCACCGCCCGCATGAACCCGCCGGTATCGGCCGCGTGTCGTCCAGGTCATGGAACACGATCACGCCCAGCTCCGTCGATCCATACCCTTCGGCCAGCCTGAGCCCGAAGCGCCGCTCGAAGTCGGCCCGAAATGCCGGCATGGGGACGCCCCATCCGAGTCGCGCGGGGTTGTCCGCGTCGTCCTCGCGGGGATCCTGGTTGTAGATGAAGGTCAGGGTCGCGCCCATGAAGTCGAACACCGTCACGCCGTAGCTGCGCACGTCTTCCCAGAACCGGGAAACGCTGAAGCGCTCCGTGATGACCGCGGTCGTGCCCAGGTGCAGGGCCGGGCCCACCGTCCCGATCGTGGCATCCCAGTGAAAGACGGGATACGGGCAGAAGACCACATCGTCCGCATGCATTCGGGTGACCCTGGCGAGCAGCGCGGCCTGACCCAGGACGTAGCGGTGCGACAGTTCACAGGCCTTGGACGCGCCGGTCGTCCCCGACGTGTAGATGAGGAGCGACGGGTCCGCGGGTGACGACGGGCTGTGGGGTGGCGCACCGTCGTCGGAGCACGCAACGGCCTCGAACGGCAGCACGGTGAATCGGGACAGAGTCCGGGGGATCTCGCTGTCAAGGCCGCGAACGAAGAGCCTTTCCAGGTGCTCCAGGTGGTCGGCCGCGGCGAGCAAAGGATCCACCAGCGACCGGTCCACGATAAGGTCGCGGGAGCCCGTCAGGTTGACGGCGTGCGCGAGGCCGACCCCGCGAAACCCCGTGTTGACCGGTGCCCAGACGGTCCCCACCCGGTTGGCGGCGAACCAGAGCGCGACCGCGTCGGCACAGTTGGGAAGCAGTGTCGGGACCACGCCACCCATGCCGTGCGCCCTGATGCCCGCCGCCAGCGACCGTACGCGGCGATCGAAGTCGGCATAGGTGAAGTCCGCCTCGCGGAAGCGGACGAAGAACCTGTCGGCATGGGTTCTTGCCCGCTCGGCGAGAAGGGTCGCGATGGTCGGCACCGCGGAATGGCGCGCCGTGGCCGTCATTCCCCGCGCTCCGGCCCCGGCTGGCCACGCGGGGGCTTCCGGTGGGTCACGATTCCGCCGGCGACGGCGTCAGCCACAGGGAGAGCCATTCTCCCACGAGCGCGGGCCTTTCCTCGCCCTCGATCTCCACCCGACAGCCAAAGGTAATCTTGAGTTGACCCGGCTTGCGCTCCGCGACATCCTTGACGGTGAAGTGTCCGCGAATCCGCGATCCCGAAGGAACGGGAGCCACGAATCGCACCTTGTCGAAGCCGTAGCTGGCCGGATACCCGTCCTCGCGTCCCCCGTCCATCGGATATCGGTAGACCTGGTACAACATCGGGGTCATCAGCGACAGGGTCAGGAAACCGAAGGAAATGGTGCCGCCCCACGGGCTGTGCTCGGCCGCATACACCGGATCCACATGGTGCGGATCCAGGTCCTCGGTGACGTGCCCGAAGGTGGTGATGCGCTCCTGGCCGACCTCGATCCAGTCGGACACGAACGTCCGTCCCAGAGCCTCGTGGGCGGTGTCGGGAGTCAGGTAGTGCATGGCCGCGCCTTTCGGAACATCGCCGTCACTTCTCCGATACAACCATTGTATACAGTCGGTTCGTCCAATTGAAACCCGGCCCGGTTCTCTGTGGAAAGGGAGTCACCGCATGTCCCGCGCGATCGCAGTCCTCTTTGTTCTCTCGGCCTCATGGTCGTGTGCCTCGGAGACCTCCACGGATTCCAATGCCGTGCGCGAGACGCTTCCCAACGGCGCAACGCTCATACGGTACACGGCCCTGCCGCCCATTGACGCTACCGCCCCATCGGTTGCCGACGCGTACGCGGACCTGAAGCTGGGCGTCCTCGAGGGCGACCCCAACTACATCTTCGGCGACATCCGGGGCGTCGAGGCGACCGTTGCCGGCACGATCTACGTGCTGGACTACCAGGCCTCCGAAGTCAGGGCGTTCGCCCCCGACGGCACGTTCACCGAAGTGCTGGCGTCCCAGGGCGAGGGACCGGGCGAAATCAGGGAAGCCAACGGCATCTTCCTCCAGGGCGACAGTCTTCTGTGGATCAACGATCATGGTCAGATGGACATCATCGGCGTGGACCTCGCGGGCGACGAAGTTACGCGCTTCCCCTTCCCCGTCCGCAGCTACGGGTACATCTGGGACCCGGTCTGGGACGACCGCGGACGCCTGTGGAGGGCCACGAGCCACTCCGACGAGGAGCGTCAGTGGCCACCGGAAACCGGGCTGGTCGAGCGCAGCTACAGGGGGTACTTCAAGTGGTACGATCCGGCCACGGAGGACACGGACTCGGTCTACACGGGGGAAGGGACCGGACGGTCGTACGTTTCCGAGGAGGGCGGCGGCTGGTCGTATCGGGGCATTCCCTTCGAGGGCGGCGGCTTCACGCGCGTGATTCCCGCAGGAGGGATGTGGACCGGCAACACGGCCTCGTACCGCCTGGTGCGGACCGACGAGGCCGGGGACACGGTGCTGGTGATCGAAGCCGACCTGCCCGTCGATCCCGTGACGGACGAGGACCGGGCCGAATACGTGCGCGCGACGGTCGAGCGCAACCCGGAGAGCCGTCGCACTGCCGAAGCGATCGCCGCCCTGATGCCCGACGTGAAGCCGATTCTCCGCAGCGTCTTCGTCGACCCCGGCGGGTGGCTCTGGGTCCAGCGCGTGACGGACAGCGGCGCGCCATCCTTCTACGACCTCTTCACGCACGAGGGCGATTACCTGGGCTCCCTGCGCCTGGTGCTGGACGGGACTCCGCAGGGGCCGCTGCGGATTCGCGATGGAAACGTCTACACCTGGTTTCTGGACGAACTGGAGGTCCCGTACGTGGTGAGGATACCTCTCCCCGCGCTCACGTCTTGACAGCGTCCGGTCCCGGAGACTTAAAATGTCCGCCCCGGGGGAGTCCCGGCCGCGAACCCTCGACGAGGGTCACCTCCACCGACAAAGGAGTAGGGAATGCGCCTTAATCGTTCGCATATGACGTTGAGTTTCATCATCGCGTTCGGCCTCGCAACGGCCGTCGCCGCCTGTTCCAGCACGGGAGGCACCAGTAGTGGTCCCCGGCGGGATCCGAATCTCATCACCGCCGAGGAGCTGAGCGAATACGCCACGCTCTCGGCGCTCGATGTCGTCCGGCGCCTCCGGCCCCGTTGGCTGACGGGGCGCGGCCAGGGTTCGGGAGGCATGAACCGGCCCCAGGTCCTCCAGGACGGCGCCCGGCTCGGGGACCCTGACAACGCGCTGCGCTCGATCGCCGTCTCCGACATCGAGTCGATAGCGTATCTCAGCGCCTCCGACGCCACGATGCGCTACGGAACCAACTTCCCCGGGGGCGCGATCGTTGTGACGAGCCGGGCGCGGTAGCCCGGCCGTCCGCCTCACCCGGCCAGGAACCGGCGCGCAAAGTCGGCCAGCACCCGGGCGCAGGTCTCGATCTCGGCCACGCTGACCCATTCGTTGGCCGTGTGGGCCTGCGCGATCGATCCCGGTCCGAAGCAGACGGCCGGGGTGCCGCTCTCGTTCAGGAAGCACGCGTCCACCCACGCCGACATCCCCCTGATGCCGCCGGGGACGCCGGCGCGGGCGCAGGCCCGGCGGAGCCCGTCTACCAGCGGTGAGGAGAGCGCCACTTCGGTAGCCGCGCGGAAGAGGCCCGGCTCGACGCTCGCCTCCAGCTCCGGGCAGCGCCGCCGGGCCGCCGCCATCACCCGTTCCATCTCGCGCATCACGGTCGCCGCCGTCTCGCCCGGGAGCGTGCGCCGTTCGACGACCAGTTGACACCGGTCCGGGTAGACCGACGGCGCGCTCCCACCCGTGATCGTGCCCGCGTGAAGCGACGCCGGCCCCAGCAGTGCGTGGCCGGTTTCGCGGCCGAGGCGTGCCGCCTCCTCTTCGAACGCGACCAGCACGTGGCCCATGTGCGCGATCGCGTCGATCCCGGCGTCCGGCCTGGACCCGTGCGCCGCACGACCCGCGACGGTCACGTCGATCCACAGGAACCCCTTGTGAGCCGGCATGACGGCGAGGCTGGTGGGCTCACAAACGACGGCCGCATCGGCCACCGCTCCCGACCCGACCAGCGCCTCCATGCCGATCGACGCGTGCTCCTCGTCGGCGGTGAGGGCCACGATCAACTCGCCGGGGATGTCTTCGGCCGCCAGGTCGGCCGCCACGGCCAGGATGCAGGCGACGCCGGACTTCATGTCGGCTGCGCCGCGGCCGTACAGTCGACCGCCGCGCACGGCCCCGGAAAACGGTTCGGTCATTCCGGACACGCCGACCGTGTCCAGGTGGCCGTTGAGAAGCAGTGACGGGCCCGATCCCCCGCCGCGGCGGGAGACCACGTTGCAGCGGCCCGCAGCCACTTCGGTGATCACCGTTTCGTATCCCCAGCCGGCCAGCCAGTCCGCCGCCAGCTCGGCCACGGCGGCTTCGCCGGTACCGCCTTTTTCCAGGCCGGGATTGACCGAAGGCGTGCGAACCAGCCTGCGCGTCATGTCGACGGGATCGGCCCGCTCCGTGGTGCGTGAGTCCATTTTTCGGTTGCCCGTCAGGAAAGTGGGACACGGGGAGGCCGCACACGGCGTGACGGCCGCCGGATCCGGATTCGTCAAATCCGCAGGTAAATCCATGGAGGACCAAACGTTGAGTCCGGTCCGCCCCCGAACGCGAGATCATTGGCATGGATATTGCCACTAATAGTGGTCGTTCGCGCGAAGGTATCGGCAATCACATTCCAGACAACAGGAGGGAGCGATTCGAAAGTCCACTGTCAACCTGCTTGGTGCGGCCGCTCTGGTGGCCGCGGGCGTCGCGCTTCTCCGGCAGGGTAGTCACAAGCTGGAGCCCGTCGAGACCAAGATCGACAGGGTTCCGCCCGGAGAGACCATCCCCGGGAAGATCCGGCTGGAGAAGCTGAGGGAGTTGGGGATCTAACAGTCTCTGGCGAACGGAGCCCGCGCCGCGTCGCGCCAACGCAGGCCGGGGTGTTCCGCCAGGGGTGGGAAGACCCATCCCCGAGCGAACCCGAAACGAAAGCAAGGGGGGTGACCGATCACCGGTCGCCCCCCTTGTCTGTTCACGGCGCGGCCCCGAATCATTCGCGGCCCGACCTATTCGAAATAGGAGATATTCTTCTCGATATAGTCGTTCCATTCGGGCGGAACGTCGGTATCCGGGAAGATCGCCTGCACGGGACACTCCGGTTCGCAGGCACCGCAGTCGATGCATTCGTCGGGGTGAATGAGGTACTGGTCCTCGGTCTCATAGATGCAATCGACCGGGCAGACCTCGACGCAGCTCGCATCCTTCGTGCCGATGCAGGGCTCGGTAATGATGTATGTCACCAGACACCTCTGGTCGTTTTGTCTCTGGTCATCCTGTCCTTCACGCGACGGGACTCGGCAACCGTCGAGAATGATTGTCGAATGGTGCCCGCGTCGCAACCCTGCCGCTGTCCATCACCGGTCGCCCTGAAGAGTTCGCCGAAAGTGCCGCAGCGAGGCCTCGACGGCCGCAGTCAGGCCGGGAGTGGCTCCCCGAGGTGGATGCACGGCCTCGAATGTGTGGCCGGAACCGTCGACAATCCTCAGCGACGAGGCCGGCCCCGCCTCGGACAGCCGCCGAGCTTCGGCGACAGGGACTGTCGAGTCCTCGGAACCGTGGACGATAAGCCAGGGCACGTCCACCCGCATCGCCGCCGCAAGTACATCCAGCCGTGCGCCATTGTCCCTCAGGTCCTCCCACAACGTCCTGTAGAGGGGCATTTGCTGTCCGGTGCGGGCGTTGGGTACCCAGGTCACTTCCTGCGACATCCAGTCCGCCACCTGCTGCTCGCTCCAACGGTGGAACGTCGCGACTGCGGCCCAGGTCACGAGCGCGGAGATCCCCTGGTGCTCGGCAGCCGTGATCACGCCCGTGCCCCCGCCGCGGCTGTGGCCGAGAAGCCCCACCGACTCCGGCGCCGTCCCATCGCTCCAGTCGCCGGCGCGCGTCCGGTCCACCATCCAGCGCAGATCGTCCAGTTCGCGGGACAGGGTATTGCGGCCGAAGGCGTCCAGGTCCGTGAACTCGAGCAGCTCCGGTCCCGTGCCGTTGAGCGAGAAGTTGAACGACACGACCAGGTGTCCGTCCTGCGCGAGTCGCTCACACAGGTACGGGAAGAACCCCCAATCCTTGAACCCCTTGAAGCCGTGTGCGACCAGAACCGCCGAGCGCGGCTCGCCGTGGGTCGGGCGCCGGACGTCGAGGCGGATGACATCGCCGTGCGGCGGCGTGGTTTCGCCACGCTTGTGAATCAGCGTTCCGGTCATGCCCGCCATTCGATGTCGAGCCCGCCGGCGGCGGAGTTCTCCTGCCGGGCCGCCGCGAAGAGGTAGTCGGACAGACGGTTGAGGTACCGCACGATTTCGGGGTCGACGTCCGCGGAAGAGGCCAACGTCACGACGCGCCTCTCGGCTCTTCGGCAGACGGCTCGCGCCAGGTGCAGTGCGCTGGCGCCGGGACCCCCCGCGGGCAGGATGAAATTGCGCAGCGGTGGCGTGGAGGCCATCGCCTGGTCGATCCAGGATTCCATGGCGGCGACCCGCTCCACCGGCAGGTCCGGCAGCGCGGGGGCCCGCCGGCTTCCGCCCGGCGGCGGTGTGGCAAGATGGGCACCGATGGCGAACAGATCGGATTGTACGCGCCGCAGCCGTCGCAGGATCACCTGGTCCGTCACCTGGCCGAGCGCGCCGCCGATGACCGCGTTCAGTTCATCCACCGTCCCGTAGGCCTCGACGCGAACGTCGTCCTTGCTCGTTCTTCCGCCTCCGAACAGGCCGGTGCTGCCTTTGTCGCCGCGCCTCGTGTAGATCTTCACCGCGGCCTCAGCCTGGTGAGATTCCGAATCGCCATGGCCTTGTCCAGCAGACTCGGCTCGTCAGGCGCCTCGTCGCGGCGCAGACCGGCCAGACTGTCGCGTACGTCCAGCAACGCCTCGAGGAGCACCTGGTCCCTCTGAAAGCCGAAATCGAGCCGATCCATGCGGGCCTGGTCCCCGGACTCGGCCGCCTTTTCGAAGGCTTCCCTGTACACCCGTTCGAGGCTTCCGATGACTTTCGCTCGTGAGCGCATGCGATCCCTGGCGGTTGGCGTGGCCCGGGGCCGGAGGGACAGCGCTACCTCCGCCCGTGTATACATCGTATCGCCCGCTGTACCTTTATGGATAGCGTTTCCCCCGATCCGGGCGGTGTGTCCCACGACCCCGCACCCAACCTGGCTTTGCAGGATGGCGACTTTCGACGAACTCCCGGGCGCCTCGAAACAGATCCCGGACAACGTGGTCAGGCAGGCGAACGAGCAGTACTGGAACTCCGACGCCGGCGTGAACCAGCTGGCGCGGGAACTGGAGCTGTCGAAGGGGGCACTCTACGAGATCATCGCCCCGCTGCCGGCAGGCGTGCCATGCCCACACGGCGACGGCGAACTCGCCTTTGCGAACCGGACCGCGCGCGAACGCGGCTTCGTCTCGTGCCCGGCCTGCGGACTCGAGGACGACAGGGAGCGCGTTCTCGCCCGGCTGGAGGAAGCCGCGCACGACCCGACCATCGTGGACCCGCCCGGCGCGCCCGACTCAGCCGTCGCGGACCCGCCCGCCGCACCGACCCGAAGCCTGGAGACGCTGCTGATCGTAACCGCTCTGGCGGGAGTGGCCACCGGACTGATCCTGGGCGGGCTCCTCCGACGCCGCTGAGACACCGATGAACGGCGACCCGAGGTCGATCGTCACGCCGGACGCGTTTTCGGTCACACCCGCCCTGCTGGGCACGCCACTCGCCGAACCCTGGCGCCGTCTGGTTGCGCTGCTCCTGGACCTGGTCCTCATCGGCTTCCTGCAGCTGCTGGGCTGGCGGGTCCTCGGAGGGATCGCCGGCCTGATGCTCCTCCGGATGGCGACGAAGCGCACGGACGGCGCAACCGCCACGCGCACGCAGAAGTTCGCGCTGGGATGCGCGGGAGCGATGGTATTCGTAGTCGCCATCGGGGTCACCACGGTTGTCCCGGCCATGTTGCGCATGATGGCGGAACCGGACGGCGAGGTGGCCGTGTCCGCGGCCGAGGACGTCGTGAGCGGAACCCCGGAAGCCACCGCCTTGCCGCTCAACGCCGAAACGGCGACGGACGTAGACGACAGTATCGCCGCGCTGCTCGCCCGCGTGGGCGACCTCGAGGACGACCTCGCCGACAGCCGCGAGGAACACGACGACCTGCGCGAGCAACTGGCCGAGGCCGAATCGAGGTCTACCCTCTTCGCCTGGATCCGGGACGCCGCCGACGAAGCCGGCCTGATCTTCGGGTGGGGCACGGTCTACCTCACCCTCTTCCTCGCGCTGTGGCAGGGCCGAACCCCGGGCAAGAAGGCGATGGGACTGCGCGTGGTGAGGCTCAACGGCGAGCCGCTGGGGCTGTACATGTCGCTCGAGCGGGCCGGTGGCTACATGGCCGGCCTCGCGACCGGCCTGCTCGGGTTCGCGCAGGTGTGGTGGGACCCCAACCGGCAGGCGATCCACGACAAGATCACCGAGACCGTGGTGATCCGCGAACGGATGCCCAACCGGCTGCACCCCGGCCGCGTCTATGATGAAGGGGTGGCGGAACGGGTCGGACAGCGTCAGGATTCGAGTTCGGCGGACGATGTCGCCGGGGCAGGCCAGGACGTCGCGGCAGCGACGCCGCAGGACACAGGAGAACGGCAATCGTGAGAAGGCATATGACCAAGGTGCTCGTGCCGGCCGCGGCACTGCTCGCCACGCTCGGATGCGACGGCGGCGGTGGGAACGCGAATGGCACCGGAGAAGCCGCCGCCCGTGAAGGGGGCACAACATCGGGGAGCGTGTCCCAGTCGATTCCGACCTCGATGCTGTCCGAAGGCGGCACGACGCTGAAACCGCCGGCCCAGGAGTTCACGCTGGGCGAGATCGGGTTCGATTTCGGGTCCGAGGACGCCTCCATCGCCGTGGTCGAGTTCAGCGACTACGGTTGCGGCTACTGCCGCCGATTCCACACCGAGACCTTTCCCACGCTGATGGAGGAATACGTCGAGACCGGGAAGGTCCGCTGGAAGTACGTGACCTATGTCAGCGGGATGTTCGCCAACGGCCTTCCCGCGGCGTATGCGGCCGAGTGCGCGGGCGAACAGGACCTCTTCCCGCTCATGAGCAAGCTGCTCTACGAGCGCCAGGCCGACTGGAAGAGCCTGGGCGACCCGAGCCCCGTCTTCGCGGAACTCGCACGCGAGGTCGGAGCGGACACGGCGGAGTTTCAGGCCTGCGTGGCGGAGGAACGCCACCGGCCACGGGTCCGCAGCGGCATCCTCTCCGGCGGCCGCCTCGGCATTCGGGGCACACCGTCGTTCCTGGTCAACGGCGTGCCTCTGGTGGGAGCTCAACCCATCGCGTGGTGGCGTGACGCGTTCAGCGCCATTGCGGCCGAGATCGAGGACGGGACGGGCGACCCCGGGGACGGGACCTGACCCGCTCGGGGCGCTTGTCCTCCATCACCACCTCGAAGTCCTCCTCGTACCCCACCTCGCCGGGAGACGGCAGGTAGCGCGAGACGTCCACCTCGGCGCGCATCAACTCGCGGTCGAACGCTTCCAGGTCCCGCTTCGAAGCCTCTTCGCTCGTATCGGAGGTCGCGTAGACGATCCGGCCGAGCTTCTGATCCCCGAGCTTCAGCGCGCGGCGCGTCAACTCGGCCTCCACGAAGGTCTCGCGGATGGCCGGGAAGCGATACCGGAACCCGTCGTCATCCGCCTCGACCTCGGCGTTGAACTCGGCCGCCAGGGTCTCCAGCTCCTTGAGCACGACCCGCGGGCTGACGTTCCAGTCCTTCAGCCTTGGCGTTACGTGCCGAATCGCTTCGGCGACACTGACCCAGCGCACCGCCCCCACACTGCGGCTGTAGACCAGGCCGATCAGAAGGCGGCGCACGTTCCGGCGCAGGCGTCCCGCGTTCTCGCGCCTGAGCCCGAGTGACCGCACCAGCGGTATCCCGAAGAACATGCTGCTGAACGTCAGCGGCACGACTCCAAGTCCCCAGAACCACAGCGGATCGACGGCCACCGCCGCCGCGGTCGTGGTCTGCAGGGCCGGACCCAGCCCGATCACGGTCGCCGCCGTCAGGTTGAACCCGTTCATCGCGCCGATGCCCCAGTTCGCGGCGGCGTTGTTGCCGGTCAGCTTCTTCGGGTATTCCAGGCGAAGCCACGCAGGATTGGGTTCGCGCGCCCTGACCTTCCCGTGGGCACTCTTCATCAGGCCGGAGAAGGTGTAGACCACCTCTCCCCGCTCGGACACCCCCGGATCGCCCCCGTGCGCACCGGTCAGGCGTCCCATCTCCTCTTGCGCGTCCGTCAGCGGCAGCCCGGCGTGTTCGACCAGTTCGGCCGAAGTGAGCACGCCTTTGCGCGCGCGTATCAGCTGCAGCGTGCTCCTGTCCTTCTGCAGTTGGGTCGGCCGAGGCTCCTCGGGGCCGAAGATGAACGCGAAGACCTTCTTATAGAACGGCGGCCGGGCGTCCTTCGGCAGCCGCCTGGCGTGGCTGTGTCCGTAGTAGAGGCTCCCCCGGCTCCATCCCCTGCCCCCCATGAGCCAGTGGAGGATGAAGAGGTCGCCCAGGCCGAAGCCGCGCCGGCCGAAGCCGCGGCCGTCCCGGTTCGCGGTCATGGCCGCGATGATCAGGGCCACGAAGACGATGAAATAGACGACCAGCATGACGGCCGTCCACACCTTGAAGCCCGTCTTGAACGCGGACCACGCGGCCCTCCGGAAGCGGACGCCGAAGGGTTCCCGCGCCCGCTCGATCAGCTTGGGGTCGAACTGGTAGAGGAGATCGCCCGCATCGGAGACCTCCAGGTGGCCCCGATGGGTCTCGAGCAGGCCCTTGAGCGCGGTCTCGGCCTGGTCCTCGGGCATGCCCGTGGCCGACACGACGTCGCCAAGGGTGGCGCGACCGCGCAGCCGGCGCAGCGCGCTCAGGAGGGTCGTGTCGGCCTCGGCGGCGGATACTGTGGCTATTTCAGGCAATTTCGGCAATCACTCAATGTAGGAATCAGCGGTGAACGGATGGGCAACCAGACGTACGTTTCAGCCCGCAAGATCCATTCGTTCACGGACCGCGCGCAAGTTGCGGGCCGGCGAGCGAAAAATGGTGACCAAAAGACACGAAGAACGTCCGAACATACACGCCGGCTGTTCGCCTTCAGCGCAATCACGCCGCGCTGTGTCCTTGTATACGGGAAGAGGGGTGGGGCGGCGGTGATCGGTCAGTGATGGTAGCAAACTAGCCTGACTGGGCAAATAACCGCCCAAGCCAGGAGCAACCATCAAAATGCCGAACAGCCGAAGCCGCCGTAGTGCGGTGTCCCTTTTGGGGCCGCCGTACAGCCGTCTTCATGAAGTCGACCTCGCCGATCCGATCCAGCCGCACGGAGGCGGCTGGATCATGGCTTTGGATCTCGAGGCCGACGGGTGGAGTGAAGCCACCGACTTCGTCGCCAGCAGACTCGCCGGCGTCGCCCTCGCGATCATTCTGCCCGACAGTGACGAGCGCGCACCCCTGGTGCCGATTCTCCGGGCCGTTCAGAAAACCAGGCCCCAGGCGGTTGTGCCGCATCACGAGACGCTGCGTCCCCACGAAATCGCGCAGGTCATACGCCGGCCACCCGTCGCCCTCGCGCAGAGTGTGACGGACTACATGGCCTGGCGGGGCTTCTCGGTGGATCCGACCACCAGAAACATCATTCAGCGCATCGTCGAACTCAGCGCCAGGCTCAGCACCATCACCGACCTGGCCAGAAGCCTGTACGTGTCCAGACGGGCCCTCGGCCGCAGGCTTCTCAACAGCGGGCTGCCCGTTCCATCCCATTGGCTTCACATCGCTCGCCTGATACGTGCGACAATCAAGCTGCAGAACAGCACGGAGAGCCTCTTCAAGGTGGCAACCTCGCTGGGCTACCCGGACGGCTTTTCCATGAGCAACCAGATGCACCGTCTCTGCGGCATCCGCCCCCAGCACACGCGGGAACGGTACGGCTGGGAATGGGTCTTCGAATCCTGGCTGGTTCGCGAGATGGCCATCGGTGGCGTCACCTCGAAGGTCGTGGGTTCACGCCCCTCCATAGCCGAAACCGTAGTCGAACCCACCGTCTCCTCGAGGCGGCGAGCCACCAGGGCCGTCGCCAACGCCCGATGATCAGCAGGCCCGCCCCGACCACCGATCGTACCGGCGGACGCACCGGGCTTCTGCTCCGCCTCTTCGGCGGCCCGATCCTCATTCGGGACGGCAGCCCCGTCAAGCTCTCGCCGTTCCAGAGTGCGCTCGTGGCTGTCGCGTACGGACTCCCGGCGACGGAAATCCCTCGATCCACCGTGCAGGAACATCTATGGGGCGGCGCCGACACCAAGGCCGTACGCCACCGGCTCAGCCAGCTGATCTACCAGACCAACCGCCGATGCGGGGCCACGATCATTTCGCTGGACGGTGAACTCGTCCGGGCTTACCCCGATGCGGTGGTCACCGACCTGCAGGAATTTGACCGCCTGATCGGCGCGGAGAACTTCAAGGCGGCCGCGGCACTCCTGGAATCCGGATTCCTCTCCGCGCTGCCCAAGAAGTTCGTGGCATCGTGCGCCGACTGGGTCCGGGGCCAGCAGGCCGCCCACCAGGCCAAACTGGAAACGGCCGCCCACGCGAGCTGGAGGAGCGCGGAACTGGCGCGAGACGGAATCGTCGCCGAAGAGGCCGTGGGGACGCTTCTCAAGTTGTCGCCGGATGAAGAGGAAGCGCTCCGGAGGGCGATGCACGCGCGGGCGCTGTACGGGTCGGTGCGAGAGGCGGAGTCCGTCTATCGGGCGTTCGCCGAACGGGCCCTCGCGGAGGAAGACTGGGTGCCGCAACCGGAGACGAGAGCGCTTCTGAAGGCCCTCAGGAACGTCTACGGTGAGACGGCCTCGCTCACTTCCGTGCCCTACACGAGGCTGGGCAGGAAGATTCCCTTTCTGGGACGTGCCACCGAAAGGGCGACGCTGACCAGGCGCATGCTGCAGACCCCGGACGTCCGTCCCTGGGGCACGATCACGGTCCGTGGCGCCGCCGGAGTGGGAAAGACCCGATTCCTGGAAGAGGTGCTCGAGGGCCTCTCATCCCGCCAGGTTCGCGTAATCCGTATACGTCCGGAAGAACTGGCGGCGGATATCCCCCTGAGCTCTCTCGCGCAGGGACTGAAGGCTCCCTGGGTGCTTCCCTTCCTGCGGGAGCTGCACAATCCGTGGCGTTCCGTCATGCTGTCGCTGTTGCCCCAGTTCGCCGAGGACACCCATATGCCGAGGCGGATTCCGTTGCCGGACGGCCACGCTCCGCGGTATGCGGGCGATGCGTTCCTCCACCTGTTTGCCACGATGACGAAGACCGAGCCCATTCTGCTTGTCGTGGACGACTTCCACTTCGTCGACGACAAGTCGGCCATGGTGCTGCAGTACCTGCACAGACGCTGGTCGCAGGGTTACCTCAACCTCGTTGTCGCCTACCGTCCCGAAGAGTTGGCCCGGAACGAACGTCTCTCGCGTTTCACCGAGGAGCTGAACCGCGGTCCGGACGCCGAATCCATCCGCCTCGGCGAGCTGGGCGCGGCCGACGCGGCAAACCTGGCCCGGTCGGTATCTCCAGTCACGCTCAGCGACCGCTGGCTGGGGCGAATGTCGAAACTGGCCGGCGGGAATCCTCTTTTTGTCGTCGAGCTTGCCACCCAGCCCGCAAAGCTGCCGGCACCGGACGAGCGGAGCTTCCCCATCCCCGTGTCGGTAGAGCATATCGTCGCCCGGCACCTGACCGGGCTCGACGATGTCGGAAGGCAGGTGCTCTACGGGCTCGCCGTTCTGCACGACGCGGCCAGTGCCGCGGAATTGGCGCAGATCCTGGAGGCAACCACCGAACAGTGCATCGGTGCGCTGGAGCGGCTTGAGGCCTCGAGCCTGATCTCCTGGGACGGAAACCGGGCTCGCTTGCGCCATGGCCTCGTCCGGCAGGCCGTCTATCGGACCCTGAGCCCCGGTCGCCGGTCCAGTCTTCATCGTTCGGTGGCCGACCTCCTGGCAGGGCGTTCCGACAACGCTCTCCTGGCGGCGGCCTCGGTACACTACCACCGTGCCGGAGACAGCGACCGGGCACAGCTGGCCGCCATCCGGGCGCTCGAGCGGGCCCCGCGCGATGGGGTCGCCACCCGTCTCCCCGTACTTGCAGCCGCGTATCAGGTAAGCGATGCGTCGGCCAGGGCGCAGATCGGGGTCCGCCTCGCCTGGGCGTGCTATCGGTCGCGTCGGCTGTCCGGCGCGCTTCGCGTGGCCAGGGGGATCGTGTCTCCCGGCGGCGACCTGTCCCCGGTGAACGCCATCCAGCTGGGGCTGGCGGTGACCGACGCGCGTCATCTCCTCGGCCTGGACGGCACCGAGGCCGTGCTCTCCGAACTGCACAGGCTCCTGGGAGAAGCTCGGACACTCGGTGAGGGATGGCTGGGGCCCACGATTCGGGATACGGCCCTCGAGGTCCTGCACAGGTCGGCCGACTACGGGGCGATGGCCGAGTTCCTGGCCGAAATCGGAAGGAGGCCGGAGTGTCGGGAAGATGTCGCGCGCTGCCGAACCGAGGCCTCCCTGGCCATGAAGGTTGCATGCGGCGACCCCACGGGCGGTCTGGCGCATGCACAGCGGGCGGTCGAGATCGCAATGCGCGCGCGCCTGAAAGACGAGGTGATGTACGCGCTGCGCCGTCACACCCTCGCTCTCATTGCCGTGGGCCGGCTCGCGACGCCGGAAGGCCAGGAACTGCAGTCCAAGGTCACCGCAACCGCCAGGTCCGTGGAAGACCCCGCTTCGTACGTGCAGCTCCTGCTGGACCTGACAGAGTGGCACACGAATACCGGCAGTCTCGAGCCGGCCGCGCGGATGCTCAAGGAGGCACGCGCCGTCGCGGAGCCCATGGACTGCCCCGTGGTGAGGTGCATGGAGCGGATGGCACACGCAGCGCTGGCCCTTGCCAAGGGAGATCCGCACAGAGCGAAGTCCGCCATCGACGCGGTTGGCGCCACAGGCGGGACCGTCGGCAACGCAGCCGTGGACGAGGCCGGTGGGACGGGCAGGCCGACCGGCCAGGCGACGCCGACCATACCCCCGAACCTGAGAGCCCGGCACACGAGCATCCTGGGGAACTGCCTTCTGGAGTTGGGGAAGCTCGGACAGGCCAAGCGCCTCGCCGGGAGGTTCCCGCCGGACAAGGCCGCCGGAAGCGGAGCCACATCGGTGGACCTCATCCTCTTCCACGCACGCCTGCGGTCGCGCACGGGCGACGGAGACGGCGCGCTGAAGATGCTCGAGGACGGTGCCCTGGCCGCCCGTGAGGGCGATCCCGTGGCGTGGCTGCGGCTCACGCTGGAGCAGGTGCGACTGGGGCGGAGAAGTGGCGTACCGCTCCCGGAGCTGGCCGACAAAGCCCACGAGCTGGCCCTGTCGCTCGAACTGCCGGGACTCGCTCACGAATTCGTGCCGTTCCAGGAGGGATAGCCGGGCCCCGCACTCGTCCGTAACTTCCGCCGTCACCCTAGCCCAACTCGGCAGCGACGCCAGGAAGCCGGATGATCCGCACCCAATGAGCAGCCAGCCGCCACAGGCCCCACAACATGAAACCGCCGCCGGCCCACCCGGCCACGCCCGCCGAGGCTTCCTGGCCGGGGCCGGTGCGATCGCGGCGGCCGGACTCGCCCTCCTCGCTCCCGTCTGGTCGGGCCTGCGCGTCGTCTTCGACCCCCTGCGGCGCGCCTCCAATGACCCCGCGCTGGTCCCCGTCGCCCGGCTCGCGGCCATCCCCGCCGACGGGGTCCCACGGAAGTTCCGCGTCACCGCCGACCGGGTCGACGCGTGGAACACGCAGCGCAACATGCCCGTCGGCGCGGTCTACCTCCGCCGCACGGAAGACTCGCTGCAGGCGTTCAACGTCATCTGCCCCCACGCCGGCTGCTTCGTGAACCTCGCCGCCGACCGATCCCGGTTCGTCTGTCCCTGCCACAAGAGCAGCTTCGACCTCGAGGGCGCCGTCGACGATCCGGCGAGCCCCAGCCCCCGCGACATGGACACGCTCGACGTCGAGATCCGCGACGGAGACCAGATCTGGGTGCGGTTTCAGAACTTCCTTCCCGGCCGCGCCGACAAGACACCGGTCGCGTGAAAGCGCTCCTCGGCTGGCTCGACCACAGGACGGGCTATCGCGACCTGCTCCGCAAGGCGCTCGTCGAGTCCATCCCCGGCGGCGCGAAGTGGCGCTACGTGTGGGGCAGCGCGCTGACCTTCGCGATCGCCGTGCAGTTCGTAACGGGCGTCATCCTGTGGGCCGCATACAGTCCCAACGCACAGGGCGCCTGGGAGAGCGTCTACTACATCGAAAACGTCATGGCCGGCGGCTGGATGCTGCGCGGAATCCACCACTACATGGCCCATGCAACCATGGTTTTGCTCGTCCTGCACCTCATGCAGGTGGTCATCGCGGGCGCGTACAAGGCCCCCCGCGAGGTCAACTTCTGGTTCGGCATCGCACTGCTGCACATCGTGCTGGGCCTGTCGCTGACGGGCTACCTGCTCCCATGGGACCAGAAGGGCTACTGGGCGACCAAGGTGGCCACGAGCATCGCATCAATCACGCCGGTGGTGGGGCCGGCGATGCAGAAGGTCCTCGTCGGCGGCGCGGACTACGGCCATCTCACCCTGACCCGCTTCTTCGCGCTCCACGCGGGCGTCCTGCCCGGCGCTCTGATCGCCCTGATCGCGGGCCATGTCTACCTGTTCCGGCGGCACGGAGTGACGACCGGGGAGCCCGGCGCGCACACGGCCATTGCCACGCCCGGGGGTGTGTCGGAGGGGATGGAGGGCGGCGATCCTGCCGCGGCCACCAGGACGGCCCGTACCGGGCAGTTCTGGCCCGATCAGGCCCTGCGGGATGCCGTCGCCTGCCTCGCGGTGATGGCGGCCGTGCTCTACCTCGTGATCCGCACGGGCGGAGCGCCGCTGGGGGGACCAGCGGACGCCGCCGAGCCCTACGCCGCGGCGCGCCCCGAATGGTACTTCATGTTCCTGTTCCAGTGGCTGAAATACTTCCCCGCGGGTACCGAGGTCATCGGCGCGATCGTGATCCCCGGGCTGGTGGTCACCCTGATCGCCCTGATGCCGTTCGCGGGCCGCTGGCGCTTGGGCCATCGCTTCAACCTGGGCCTGACCGGGGGCGTCCTTTCCGGCGTCGCGCTCCTGACCTGGCTGGCGTACGCCCAGGACCGCGCCGACCCGGACTTCGTCTTCGCCCAGACCAACGCCGAGGCCGAAGCGGAGCGTGCCGTCGAGCTGGCCGGAGCTGGCGGCGGCATTCCCGCGACCGGGGCCCTGGCGCTCCTCCGCAGCGACCCCCTCACCCAGGGCCCGCGTCTCTTCGCCGAGCGGTGCGCCAGCTGCCACACCTACGACGGCCACGACGGCATGGGACGCCCCCTGCCCGAACCCCAGACCGCCGCCGAGCTGAAGCGGTTCGCCAGCCGCGAGTGGCTGGAGGGGCTGCTGGATCCCGAGCGCGTGGCGACGCCCGAGTACTTCGGGGGCACCGACTTCGTCCGGGGCCGCATGGTGCGCATGGTGCAGAGCCGGGTCGCCGGCTTCACCCACGAGGAGCAGGAGGATCTGGCGAAGGTGATCAAGGCCGTCTCGGCGCAGGCGGCGCTGCCGTATCAGGCGGAAGCCGACGAGGCCGACCGCGCGGAGATCCTGGAGGGAACCGCGCTGATCTCGTCGGCATCGGTGGGGTGCACCGAGTGCCACGAATTCCAGGACATCGTCGAGCAGCCCCTCGGTCCGACGCTGACCGGGTTCGGGTCGGAGGAATGGCTGACCGCGTTCATCCGCGACGCCTCGCACCCGCGCTTCTACGGCGACCGCAACGACCGCATGCCGGCGTTCGGCCCCGAGGAGATCCTCAGCGACGACGAGATCCGGCTGCTGGTGAACTGGCTGCGCGAGGACTGGTACCGGAGCGGGGAGGAAGAAGGCGGTACGCAATGAGCGAGATCGCGCGCTTACTGGTCCTCATGGGCGGGATGGTGCTTTTCTGCCTGTCGGTTCTCGGGGTGGGGCTGTTTGCGGTGTGGCTGTTCTTTCGCGTGCTGGAGCGGATCGCGGAGCGCGGGTATGCTTCGCCTCGAGCAACAGCTCCCGACAGACCTCCGGTGTCAGAGCGCCGCTAGCGCCTTCCCCACGGCGAGCCAGCACGCCCGTCACGTTGGCGACGGCAAAGCTGATGCCGTTCAGGTTGGCTTCCACCGGCACTCCCGGGATCGGCCTGGGGTAGGGCGAGGCGGCGACCACCCAATCGCGTCCCCCCCCATCCTCGCCGCCCGCCGCTCCGCGCACCTCCACGCGCTCGCGCGGGCACCTGACGTCCATCACGACCCCGATTGCTGACGGCAACGAACCCGGCCACCACCGCTGCCCGTCCGTTTCCGCGGCCGCCACCACAACGCCCCCGGCCTCCGCCAGCCGTTCCACCGCTTCGCCCAGCGGACCGGCGTGCTCCTCGCGGAGCGTCCCGAGGCTCAGGTTGACCACCCGCATGCGCCGCTCCGCCGCCCAGTCGATCGCCGCGACCAGCGCCCGCGTGCTCGTCCTCAGCCGATCCTCGAAGACGCGCACTGCGTAGATGTCAGCCCCCGGCGCCTTCTCCTGGATGGCCGCGAAGACCGCCGTGCCGTGGCCGAGACGGTCGACGTAGTCAGCCGAAGCGTCCCCGACGAGGTCGATCCGCACGCCCCCCGCGACGCCGCTCACATGCGGGTGGTCCGGGTTGACGCCACTGTCGATGACAGCGACGGCGACGTCCTGGCCGGTCGTCACCGGACGAGCCGGCGCACCACCACGGTCTGCACATCCAGTTCGTCGGTCTCGATGAACGCGACCAGTCCGTCCGGCCCGAAGGCGTCCGGCATCTCGATCACGCCCGCCGGATACGTGCCGACGTACTCGCCATTCATGGTCAGGACATCGATGGGCCCGTCGTCGTCGCTGGGATCCTCTGCATGCCGCTGCACCCATATTCCGCCGTTCCAGTCCGTCTTGAGGCCGCGCACGATCGAGACCTCCTCGAAAAACTCCAACTCTTCGATGCGCTCCCGGGCGCGGTCCAGGTTGGGTGCCCTGCGTACGCCATTGACTACAATCCCACCCCTG